>MEQZ01000042.1:8288-8519 GCA_001770425.1 Betaproteobacteria bacterium RIFCSPLOWO2_02_FULL_65_20
CGAGTATTCCCAGTCGCTCGCCCCGAGCCAGGACCCGCCGAGCGCCAGCCGCTTGCGTTGGGTGCCGAGATCGACCTGCTGCAGCGACCCGGCCAGCGGCATCGCCCCGGTGGTCGCCGCCGGAAATCCGGCCGGCAGCCTCAGCGACGCGCCGCCGCTGCCGATGAAAGGCGTCTGCGCGCTGTCCGAAAAGTAGTGTGGTATTTCGTCGTACTTGAGTATCAGCTTGTA
>MEQZ01000043.1 GCA_001770425.1 Betaproteobacteria bacterium RIFCSPLOWO2_02_FULL_65_20
ACTCGCCGGCACTCCTGCTCAAGGGAACGGCGTTCGAGGTCGTGGTCGCGGTGAGCACGGCCATTGTCGGTGCCGGGCTCCTCGGCGTTGCGCTCAGCGGGTACCTGTTCGCGCGCTTGAACCTGCTGCAGCGCGCCTTGCTCGCAGTCGCAGCGCTGGGCATGCTGACCCCGGCTGCCGGTGAAGGGATCCTGTTTCACTGGACGACTGACCTGGCGGGACTCGTGTTAGCCGTGGCGGTTCTGCTGCCGCAGTGGCTGAAGAAGAGAATCGGTGCCGTTGACGGCCAGGTCGCTGAAAAGTCTAACCAGATCTGACCCATTCGACTTCCAGTCCGCGCGCCTCGCGGTTCGTCTGCATCGCCTCGGGTCCTGGCGCCTGGCAGCGCTAGTCCAGCGAGAGCACGATCTTGCCGATATGCGCGCCCGACTCCATGAGCGCATGCGCGTGCACCGCCTCGGCGAGCGGAAAGATCCTGTAGACCACCGGCTTGATCGCGCCGGACTCGATGTGCGGCCACACCTTCTCGCGCAGGGCCCTGGCGATGGCGCCCTTGAAGCTGACCGGGCGGGGGCGCAGCGTCGAGCCGGTCACGGTGAGGCGCCGGCGCAGGATCTCGTTGAGATTGACGTTCGACCTGGCCCCGCCCAGCATCGCGATTATCACCAGGCGCCCGTCGTCGGCCAGGCATTTGAGCTCGCGGTCGACGTACTCGCCGCCGACCATGTCGAGGATCACGTTGACGCCGCGGCCTTCGGTGACCTCCTTCACCACCGCGACGAAATCCTCGGTTCGGTAGTTGATGGCGCGATCGGCGCCGAGCTCCACGCAGGCGGAGCACTTCTGGGGGCTACCGGCGGTGGCGAGCACCTTGTGGCCGAAGGCCTTCGCCATCTGGATCGCGGTGACGCCGATCCCGGAGGTGCCGCCCTGCACCAGAAAGCTCTCACCCGGAGCGAGCCGCGCGCGGTCGTAGACGTTGCTCCACACGGTGAAGAACGTCTCGGGAAGCGAAGCGGCGTCCACCGCCGTGAGCCCTTTCGGGATCGGCAGGCACTGCGGCGCGGGTGCGGTGCAGTATTCGGCGTAGCCGCCGCCCTGCACGAGCGCGCACAGCGCGTCCCCTACATTCCAGGTGCTCACGCCTTCGCCGACGGCGACGACCGTGCCGGCGATCTCCAGGCCCGGAATGTCGGACGCGCCGGGCGGCACCGGGTAGTGGCCCATGCGCTGCAGCACGTCCGGGCGGTTCACGCCCGCGGCGGCGACGCGCACCAGCACTTCGCCCTGCTTGGGTTGCGGCACGGCTCGCTCGCCGACCCTGAGCACCTCCGGTTTGCCGTGCTCGGTGATCTCGACTGCGCGCATGGTGGAGGGCAGGGACATGGATGCCTCGTTGTAAGATGCCGATGGTGAAGCGCAGTGAATTCTACCGCGCTCGGGCCGGGAACACGCCCAGGGTCCCGCCGCGAGGTGATTGCCAAGGGCAAGGAAATCCCGATTGGGGTGTATCCGTTGATCTGAAGGAGAGGCAGATGAGCTACGAGAAATACCAGACGTTGAAATTCTCCCGGCCTTCGCCGGGAGTGCTGGAGATCGCCATGGGCGAGGAGGGCAAGCTCGCCACCGCCGGCCACGACGGCCACCGCGAACTGGCCGAGATCTGGCGCGACGTGGACGCCGACCCGCAGACGCGCGTGGCGATCCTGCGCGGGCTGGGCAAGGGCTTCTCCGGCGGCGGCGACCTCCAGATGGTCGAGGACACGACGCGCGATTTCGACGTGCGCGCGCGCGTCTGGCGCGAGGCGCGCGACGTGGTCTACAACCTCATCAACTGCAGCAAGATGGTGGTGTCGGCAATGCACGGGCCGGCCGTCGGGGCGGGGCTGGTCTGCGGCTTGCTCGCCGACGTCTCGATCGCGGCCAGGACCGCGCGCATCATCGACGGCCACACGCGCCTGGGTGTCGCCGCGGGCGATCACGCCGCGATCGTCTGGCCCCTGCTGTGCGGCATGGCGAAGGCGAAGTACTACCTGCTGCTGTGCGAGACGGTGAGCGGCGAGGAGGCCGAGCGCATCGGCCTGGTCTCGATGTGCGTGGACGAGGACAAGCTGGTCGATACCGCGCGCGAGACCGCGGTGAAACTCTCGGGCATGTCGCAGTCGGCGCTGCGCTGGACCAAGTACAGCCTGAACAACTGGCTGCGCATGGCCGGCCCCGCGTTCGACGCTTCGCTCGCGCTGGAGATGCTCGGTTTCACCGGCCCGGACGTGCAGGAAGGCATCGCCAGCCTGCGCGAAAAGCGCAAGCCGAACTTCCGCCCCGACTGCCCGTTCTGAGCCGGCACCAAGCAGCTTGCATCGCTTTTGAACTTATTCAATCTCCCGGTTTCGGCAAGTTGCGAAGTCTGCAACTTGCCGGAATCGGGAGACGCAGTCGAACCCCAATTAGCGCCCGCTCTGTCAGCCCGCGAGCGGACCCGCGGTGTCTTGATCGCGCCCCGACAGGGAATCAGGACGGGGCGGCGGCGGGCCGCGGCTCGCGCGGGAACGTAAGCGCGGCGGCGAAGGCGACCAGGGCGAGGACGGAGAGGATGGTGAACAGCGGGCCGAAATCGCCCGTTGTGCGGTAGATGTAGGCGACCAGCGGCACCGAGAGCGCGCTCGCCGAGAACGACATCACGTAGCGCACCGCATAGGCCCGGGCGCGCCACTCATCGGCGGTGTAGCGCGCGATCATTGCGTCGTTGATCGGGATCTGGCCAAAGACGAAGAACATCATCGCCACCGCCACGGCCAGCATCATGGCGTTCTGCATCGTTCCAGCCAGAAAGAGCAGCGGCGCCTGCAGCGCCATCACCGTGACGAACACACCCTTCACCGGTCGGCGGTCGATCAGCCGCCCGACGATGAGCTGCGCCATGGCGGCGATCATGTAGACCCCGCACACCAGCGCACCGATGCCGAAGGTGGACTGGGTGAGGGCGACGAGGCGCTCGTCGAACACCTTGGGCATCGAGACGGTGGTGGCGTTGAATATGATGCCGTTGCAGACGACGGCGATGGTGAGCAGCGCGAACACGCGCGCCAGCACCGCCCGCGGTAGGCGCGCCGGCGCGGGTCGTGCCGGCGCCGACACGGCGCCGACGCGCGGCCTGAGCGTCGCGAAAGCCGCGCCCAGGGCCACCGAGATCACGCCTGGCACGATGAACGCCCAGCGCCAGCCGATGGTATCGGCCATCGCGCCCGCGATCAGCGCCGAGAACGCGAGTCCCATGTTGCCGTACACCCCGTTGACGCCCAGCGTGCGCCCCACCCGTGGCGTATTCGCTACCAGCATGGCCGTGCCCACCGGGTGGTATATGGCCGCGAACGCGCCGATCAGCGTCAGCCCGGCGGCGATCTCGAAAGGCGAGCGCGCCAGCCCGGTGAGGATCGAAGCGGTCCCGATGCCGAAAAAGAACACCACCATCATGCCGAACCGGCTCCAGCGGTCGGCGAGCCAGCCCGACGGGATCGAGAAGGCGCCGAAGGCGATGAAGCCGCCAAGCGACAGCGGCAGCAGTTCGGCGTAGGGGCGCCGCAGCTCAGTGCTCATCGCCAGGACCACCGTCGGGAAGATGAGCATGAACAGGTGGTCGAGCGTGTGCCCGAGGTTGAGGAACAGCCTCGTGCGGCGTTCGCCGCTCACGGCGCCTCCCGGGGTCCCGGCGATCCCGATAACCACATCGCGGGTAGGTGTTTGCATTCGGCTGGAATCGGCTGGAATGGACTGGAATTCGTCGCCGATTAGTATAACAATCATCGGAGCATTCGCTACTCCACAGGAGGTGACCATGAGGCTCGTCGATTGCGCATCGGTTCGGGCTGCCGCGCTGCTGGCGGCCATCTTGTTCGGCGTTGCCGCGACATCGCAGTCGGCGCAGACCGAGCCGCGCGGGCGGGGCGTCCAGTCGAAGGACGACGGCGCACAATCGGACAAAGCGGCCCAGGAGATGATCTCGGCCATCGTGCGCGTAAAGATGAAGGCGATCGCAGGGGCGCGCAGCAATTCGAGCCTGGGTTCCACGCGCGAGGGCACCGGCGTGGTCATCGACGAGCAGGGCCATATCGTGACCATCGGCTACATCGTCATCGAAGCCGAGTCGATCGAGATCACCACCCAGGACGGCCGCACGCTGCCGGCGAATCTGGTGGGCTACGATCACGCTACCGGCTTCGGTCTGCTGCGCTCGACCGTGCCGCTCGATGTCAAACCGATGCCGCTCGGTGACCCGGAGCGGCTGGAGGTGCGCGACCCGGTGATGGTGCTTCCCGCGGGCGGGCGCGAGGCGGCGAGTTTCGCCTACGTGGTTTCCAGGCGCGGCTTCGCGGGCAGCTGGGAATACCTGCTCGAGAGCGCGATTTTCACTTCGCCCCCTACGCTGCAGTGGGCCGGCGCGGCGCTCGTTGACCGCGAGGGCAAGCTGGTCGGCGTGGGTTCGCTGCTGGTGCGCGACACGGTCGAGCCGGGCTCGCCGATGCCGGGCAACATGTTCGTGCCGGTCGACATCCTGAAGCCGATCCTCTCCGATCTGATCGCCCGGGGCCGGCGCGCGGGCGCGCCGCGGCCCTGGCTCGGTCTTGCGACCGAAGCGGCTCAGGGGCGGCTGTTCGTCACGCGGGTTTCGCCCGACAGCCCCGCGGCCCTGGCGGGTGTCCGCCCGGGCGACATCCTTCTCGGCGTCGGCGCCGAGTCCGTGAAGACCCACGAGGAGCTGTACCGCAAGATGTGGTCCATGGGACCGGCCGGCGTCGACGTGCCGCTGCGCGTGCTGCAGGGCGGCGACGTGCGCGACCTGAAGGTGCGCTCGATCGACCGCTTCGAGTATTTCAAGGAACGGCCGACGTACTAGTCCTGCGGCGGGAAGGTATTCCCGCCCTACGACTCGCGGGTAGCCAGCTCTGGCGAAGCATTTTGTCTATTAGGGAGAGGCACGAAGGCAGGGCCGACCCGCAGGCCGAACCGACACGGGGTTCTCGCCCACCAAAGCGTGCTAGCATTCCCGCTCGCACCGAATCCCGAACCAAAAAACCAATGAGCGAGCAGTTCGTCGGCACCATGCCGGTGCAGGAGCGGCATCGTTTCGATATTGCACCCCTTGAGCGCTACCTGCGCGAGCATGTCGAGGGCTACGCCGGCCCGCTCGCCATCGAGCAGTTCAAGGGCGGCCAGTCCAATCCGACCTATCGCCTGAGCGCCGGCGGCAAGCATTACGCAATGCGCACCAAACCCGGCCCCGCGGCGAAGCTGCTGCCTTCTGCGCACGCGGTCGATCGCGAGTTCCGCGTCATCACGGCGCTCGGGCAAGCGGGTATACCCGTGCCGCGCACCTACTGCCTGTGCGAGGACGAGGGCGTCATCGGGCGCTCATTCTTCGTCATGGAGTGCGTCGAAGGCCGCGTGGTCTGGGAGCAGTCGCTGCCAGGGGTGGCGCCGGCGGATCGCGCGGCCATCTACGACGAGATGAACCGCGTCATCGCCGCGCTGCACCAGGTCGATTTCGCCGCCATCGGCCTTGCCGACTACGGCAAGCCGGGCAACTATTTCGCGCGCCAGATCGGCCGCTGGAGCAGGCAGTACCAGGCTTCCGAGACCGAGAAGATCGAGGCCATGGACCATCTCATCGCCTGGCTGCCCGCGAACATTCCGGCGGGCGAGGAAACCGCGATCGTGCACGGCGATTATCGCCTGGACAACCTGATCTTCCATCCGACCGAGCCGCGGATCCTGGCGATCCTCGACTGGGAGTTGTCCACGCTGGGGCATCCGCTCGCGGATTTCTCGTACCACTGCATGAGCTGGCACATTCCGCCCGGGAAATTCCGCGGCATCGGGGGGCTGGATCTCGCGGGCCTGGGCATACCCTCGGAGGAGGCGTACATCGCCGCGTACTGCCGGCGCACCGGGCGCGAGGGCATCGGGAACTGGAACTTCTATCTGGCCTACAACATGTTCCGGCTGTCCGCGATCCTGCAGGGCATCAAGAAGCGGGCGCTCCAGGGCGTCGCGGCCAGCCAGCAGGCGCTGGATGCGGGCGAGCGCGCCCGGCCGCTGGCCGAACTCGGGTGGGAATACGCGCAGAAGGCGATGAAGAAGAACTAAATCACCGGATCACGCAACAGGGGAACACATGGACTTCGCATATACGGACAAGGTCAAGGCGCTGCAGGCAAAGGTGCAGCGCTTCATGGACGATCACGTCTATACGAGCGAGCAGCGCCACCGCGACGACGTCGCGGCGAACCGCGCCAGGGGCAACGCCTGGGTGCCGCTCGCGCTGATCGAGGAACTCAAGCAAAAGGCCCGCGCGCAGGGCCTGTGGAACCTGTTCTGGCCCAAGACCCACGGCGGCGAACTCACCAACCTGGAGTATGCGCCGCTGTGCGAGATCATGGGCCGCGTCTACTGGGCGCCGGAGGCGTTCAACTGCAACGCGCCGGACACCGGCAACATGGAAACGCTGATGCGCTACGGCAACGACGAGCAGAAGAAGCAATGGCTCGATCCGATCGCCGAAGGGAAGATCCGCTCCTGCTTCGCCATGACCGAGCCCGATGTCGCCTCCAGCGACGCCACCAACATCCAGTCCTCGATCCGACGCGACGGCGACCATTACGTCCTCAACGGCCGCAAGTGGTGGAGTTCGGGCGCCCCCGACCCGCGCTGCAAGCTTCACATCTTCATGGGCAAGACCAACCCGGATGCGGCCCGGCACGCGCAGCAGTCGATGATTCTGGTGCCGGCGGACGCGCCGGGGGTGAAGATGCTGCGCGCGCTCAACGTGATGGGCTACGACGAGGCGCCGCACGGCCACGGCGAAGTGCTGTTCGAGAACGTGCGCGTACCGGTATCCAACATCCTGCTCGGCGAGGGGCGCGGCTTCGAGATCGCGCAGGGGCGCCTGGGACCCGGGCGCATCCACCACTGCATGCGTCTGGTGGGGGTGGCCGAGCGCGCGCTGGAGCTGATGTGCAAGCGCGCTTCGTCCCGCGTCACCTTCGGGCGTGCGGTGTCGGAGCGGACCGTGACCCAGGAGCGCATCGCCGAGGCGCGCATCATGATCGACACCGCGCGCCTCTTGACGCTCAAGGCCGCCTACATGATGGACACGGTGGGCAACAAGGGCGCGAAGGCCGAGATCGCGATGATCAAGGTGCTCGCGCCCAATGTCGCCTGCAAGGTGGTCGACTGGGCGATGCAGGCGCACGGCGGCGCGGGCATGTGCGACGACACGCCGCTCGCGCACATGTACGCGCACTCGCGCACGCTGCGCTTCGCCGACGGCCCCGACGAGGTGCACCGCAACGCCATCGCCAAGCTCGAGCTGGCCAAGCACATGCCACCGAAGAAATAGCGTATCGACAAGTCATGGTTTTGGATTTAATAGATCTCCCGATTTTGCGTGGTTGCGTTTCTTGCAACCGCGCAAAATCGGGAGAAAGATGGAGGCAAGGCGACCTGAGCGGATTCAGTTCGACTCAGTCGGGCGGCCCCGAACACGACAAAGGGAGAAGCTGCAGATGGCGAAATCGAAGGACCGGTTCGACCGCCGCTTCAAGGCCATCCACGACCGCGATGTGCCCTGGGAAAGCGACGACATCCGCGGGCTGCTCAAGCTGCCGCCGGGGGTGAAGGTCAAGGTGCTCAACTACGACCCGGTGATGCGGCGCCTGGACATGAAGCAGCGCTTTCCGGCCGGCTATGTCGAGCCCGCGCATACCCACAGGAGCTGGCATTCGATCCTGGTCACCAAGGGCCGCATGTGCGTGGCGGGCAAGGACCTGCGCCCGGGCGACTACGTGTTCGGCTGGGACATCCCCCACGGCCCCTACGAGTATCCCGACGGCTGCGAAGTGTTCATCGTCTACATGGGTGATGCGACCCACGTGTGGAAGGAGACGGGGCTCCTCGCGCACAAGAACATCTGGAAGCCCAGGACCAAGGTCGGCAAGAAAGGCGTTGCCGCGCACATCAAGCGCCGCAAGGCCGGCCAGGTCTGATGCACCCTCTCCCGCGTGCGGGAGGGCCGGAGTGAGGGCGGTTAAGTCAATCGACAGGAGTATCCATGCTCAAGCTGTGCGGATTCGCGGTATCGAACTACTACAACAAGGTCAAGATCGCGCTGCTCGAAAAGGGCGTGCCGTTCGAGGAGGAGCACGTCATGGTGTCGCAGGAGCCGGCGCTGCTCGCGCGCTCGCCCATGGGCAAGGTGCCGTTCCTCGACCTGGGCGGCGGCCGGTGCCTCACCGAGTCGCAGGTCATCCTGGAATATCTCGAGGAAGCCTACCCGGCGAAACCGCTGTATCCGCGCGACCCGGTCGATCGCGCGCGCAACCGCGAGCTCATCGCGCACATGGAACTGGACCTGGAACTGCCCGCGCGCAAGCTGTACCGCGCCGCCTTCTTCGGCGGCGTGCTGTCCGACGAAACCAAGCAGCTGGTGCAGAAGGACATTGAGAAGGGCGTACGCGCCTTCATGAAGATCGCGACATTCTCGCCCTGGGTAGCGGGTGGCGAGTTCAGCGCCGCCGA
>MEQZ01000044.1:0-13464 GCA_001770425.1 Betaproteobacteria bacterium RIFCSPLOWO2_02_FULL_65_20
GCCGTTTGAGACAGGTCGAGCAGCGTCTGCGCGAGATAACGGTCCTTGACATCGAGGTTTACGCCACCGATCAGATCCGCCTCGTTTTCGCGCTTGGCAAGCCAGCGCGCCGCGGCGCTGGTTGCGCCGCGCTCTGAAAGTGCGAATACCGACGATCCGCGCGCGTGCGGGCGCACGAAGGCGTCGGCATGAATGGAGACGAACAGGTCTGCTTTCACGCGGCGTGCTTTTTCGACCCGCGTGCGCAGCGCAAGGTAGTAATCGCCATCGCGGGTGAGCACGGCGCGCATGTTGGGCTCGGCGTCGACGATCGTTTTCAGTTTGCGTGCAATGGTGAGGGTCACATGCTTCTCGCGGCTGCCGCCTCTGCCGCGGGCGCCCGGATCCTCGCCGCCGTGCCCGGCATCCAGCGCGATGGTGACCAGGCGCGTGACGTCGGTACGGGGTTTTTCCGCGGGCGTTGCTTTCAGCAGTTCGGCGACCGGAACCGGCGACTGCTTCGTCGAGGGCTCGGTTTTCGCTTCCACCGGTCCTGGCGTCGGGGCAGGGCGCGCCTCCGCGCGCGGTTCGGGCTTGTCCAGCAGCGCCATCAGGGGATCGATGGGCTCGACCGGATACAGGTCGAGCACCAGCCGGTGCCCGTATTCACCGACCGGTTTCAGCACGAAAATCTGGGGCTTGACCTCCTGCTTGAGGTCGAGGACGAGCCTCACCACCCCGGGCATGTAACGCCCGGCGCGCAGGTTGGCGATGTACGGATCGGAGCCGAGCACCTTGTCGGCGATCTGCTGCTGAATGCTGGCGTACTCGACGTCCTGGAGGTCGAGCACGAGGCGCTCGGGATCTTTCACCACCAGCAGGCTGTGGCGGATCGGCTGCCGGGATTCCAGCGTGATGCGCGTGTAGTCCAGCGACGGCCAGATGCGCACCGCCCGGACCGGCTCGGCCGCGCGTGCTGCGGCGACGAAGAACTGCGAAACGAACAGCGCGAGAAAACCGAGCAGCGCGACCCGCACGAGCAGATTCGCGCTCAGGACGAGCCGTCTTGCGATTTCAGCTCCGATGCTGCCTCTAGGCACTTTTCTCCCGCTTCCGTGTGCGCAGTGAGCAATGCGTGGCGACCTGCACCGGCAATCGAAAGGAGAATTTCAACGTCCGGCGGCGGCGGCCCGTCTCCAGCCTTTTCAGGCCACTCGACCAGGCAGACCGCGTCGCGGCTGAAGTACTCCCTGAACCCGGCATCTGACCACTCCTTGGGGTCACGGAACCTAAAAAAATCAAAGTGGTATAAGTTTAAGCTAGAAACGGTATAAAGTTCAACCAGCGCGTAACTGGGGCTTTTTACGCGCCCCCGGAAGCCCAGGGCGCGCAACAGCGCGCGGGCAAGCGTTGTTTTCCCGGCGCCCAGATCACCGCGCAGATAGATCCGCAGGCCCGGCACGATCGTGGCTGCGAGTCGCCGCCCCAGGTTCGCCGTCGCCGCCTCGTCGCGCAAGTGCAGATCCAGCGGGCGCTGGCTATGATGCGTCGGATGAGTCATTCAGAAGTCGAGGAACGCGCACAAGAGCCGGGAGCCACCGATTTGTCCGGGCTGGCCGCCACGATCAAGCTGTGGGGGCGGGAACTCGGCTTTCAGGCGGTGGGCATCGCCGATATCGATCTGGCCGCGGCGGAGGCGCAACTCGCCGCATGGATCGACCGTGGCTATCACGGCGAGATGGAGTATATGGCAAAGCACGGCCGCAGACGATCGCGACCCGACGTACTGGTGCCGGGTACGGCGCGGGTGATCTGCGCGCGCATGGACTACAAGCCGGAATCCGCCGGCAGCGAGGAGGTGCTTGCCGATCGAAGCAGGGCGTTCGTGTCGCGCTATGCGCTGGGACGCGATTACCACAAGCTCGTGCGCGCGCGGCTGCAGAGCCTGGCAGCGCGCATCGAACGGGAAGCCGGGCCCCTTGGTTTCGGCGGGTACCGCGTGTTCGCCGATTCCGCGCCGGTGATGGAGGTGGAACTGGCGCGCAAGGCCGGCCTGGGTTGGCGCGGCAAGCACACGCTGCTGCTTTCGCGCGACGCAGGATCGCTCTTCTTTCTCGGGGAGATCTACACCGATCTGCCGCTGCCGATCGACCGGCCCGTGAGCGAGCATTGCGGCGACTGTGTCAGGTGCATCGATGCCTGCCCGACGCGCGCGATCGTCGCTCCGGGCCGGCTCGATGCGCGCCGCTGCATCTCTTATCTCACCATCGAACTGAAGGGCAGCATCCCCGAGCCGCTGCGACCCCTGATTGGCAATCGCGTCTATGGATGCGACGACTGCCAGCTCGCGTGCCCCTGGAACCGGTACGCCCGCGTGAGCGCGGAGCCGGATTTCAAAGTGCGCAACGGACTGGATGCCGCGGAACTCGCCGAGTTGTTCGCCTGGAGCGAAACCGAGTTCAGGCAGCGCATGGCGGGAAGCGCGATCCGCCGGATCGGATACGAGCGCTGGCTGCGCAATCTGGCCGTCGGCCTGGGCAATGCGCCGACCAGCGAGCGCGTGCTCGGCGCGCTGAGGGCGAGAGCGCAGGACGCCTCGGCGCTGGTGCGCGAGCATGTCGCCTGGGCGCTGGCGCGGCATGGCGCACACTAAGGCGGTGCAAGCCGGAACCAAACGGCGTGGCACGCCTTGGTTTTGGTCAATCTCCCGTTTTCGGGCTTTGCGAAGTTGCAAAGCCCGAAAACGGGAGACCTGTGAAACCCAAAATACATCGCCGATGCAGGCAATACCGGAGTCATAAGAGACTGAACGACCGGACGAGGGCATCGCCGAATACCCGGTTGGGGTTAAACTGCAGATCGATTGCGCATGGAACGCGGCGCAAAAGGGCCACTATGAAACTGCATCAACTCCGGCTGGATTACATCACCGAGCAGGACCGGCTGCTGCTGCGCATTTCCACCGATGACGGCAAGGAAGTGCTGCTCTGGCTCACGCGCCGCTGCGTGAGCCTGTTGTGGCCGCTGCTGGTCGACATGGCGCAGTCGAGCCCGAGGATCGCGCTGCAAAGCAATCCGGAGGCGCGCGCGGCATTGCTCGGGTTCGAGCACGAGCAGGCGCTGCGCGGTGCGAACTTTACCCGCCCGTATGATGAGGCTGCGCGCGAGCGGCCGTTCGGGGCGGAGCCGCTGCTCGTGGCCCGCATGGAGAGCGGCAAGGATGCCGACGGCAATCACGTGCTGGCGCTCGCGCCGGCATCGGGACAGCGGGTCAACGTGACGCTCGACGACATGCTGCTGCACTCCTTTTGCAGGCTGCTGCAGAAGGTAGTGGGCGACACCGATTGGGACCTGACGCTCTCGCTGACCCGGGGGTTCGCCCCCGATGCGCAACGCGCGTCGCGGACCATCAACTAGGGGTTGACTGCGAGGCGCTCGATTTCCTCGTGCAACCGGATCCATTCGGCTTCGAGCAGTTCGATCTGAGCGCGCAACTGCGATTGTTCCAGAACGCTCGCGGCGAGCCGCTCGCGGTTCTCGGGCGCATAGATCTCCTCCGACGCAAGCAGCGCTTCGACGCGGGCCAGGTCGCGCGTGCGCCGGCCCAGATCACGCTCGATCTTTTCCAATTTTCCGAGCAGCGGCTTTCGCTGCTTTGATTTCACCTGTCGGGCCTCGGCAGCGAGGCGCCGCTCTTCACGCCGGCTCACCCCGCCGGGCGCCGCCGACGGACGCTGGCGCCGGATGCGCAGCAGCGTGCGGTAGTCGTCCAGGTCGCCCTCGTAGGGGCTGACGCGGCCGTCCTCGACCAGCAGCAGCGCGTCTGCCGTGGTGCGCAGCAGGTGCCGGTCGTGGGAGACCAGCACCAGGGCGCCCTCGTATTCCAGCAGCGCCTCCGTGAGCGCTTCACGCATGTCGATATCGAGATGGTTCGTAGGCTCGTCCAGCAGCAGCAGATTGGGCCGTTGCCAGATGATGATCGCCAGCGCCAGCCGCGCCCGCTCGCCGCCGGAGAACGCCGCGACCGGCGCGAGCGCCATGTCGCCCGGAAAGCCGAATCCGCCCAGGTGATCGCGCAGGACCTGCTCGCGCGCGCGGCTGTCCGTCCGCGCCAGGTGCAGCAGGGGGCTTGCGTCCAGGTCGAGCGCCTCCAGCTGGTGCTGGGCGAAATAGCCGATGCGCAGGCCCTTGCCCTCGATGCGATCTCCGGCCATGGGCGCGAGCGCCCCGGCGATCAGCTTCACCAGCGTCGATTTGCCGGCGCCGTTGCGCCCGAGCAGCCCCAGCCTCGAGCCTGCCTGGATCGAAAGCGACACACCGGACAGGACGGGGTTCCCGCCGTAGCCCGCCATGGCGCCGTCGAGCACCAGAACCGGATCGGGGCTCGCCGGAAAACCGCGGAAATGAAATACGAACGGCGAGTCGACATGCGCCAGAGCGATGGTTTCCATGCGCGCCAGCGCCTTGATCCGGCTTTGCGCCTGGCGCGCCTTGGTCGCCTTGGCGCGGAAGCGTTCGATGTACGAGCGCAGGTGGTCGATCTCGCGCTGCTGCTTGCGCCATGACGCCTGCTGCTGCGCCAGGGCCTGCGCGCGCTGGCGCTCGAAATCGGAGTAACCGCCGGCATAGAGCTTGAGCCCGCCCTGGTCAAAATGCAGTACCGAGGACACGGTGGCATCCAGAAACTCGCGGTCGTGCGAGATCACGAACAGGGTGCCCGACCAGGCCGAGAGCCACTCCTCGAGCCAGATCACGGCATCCAGGTCCAGGTGGTTGGTCGGCTCGTCGAGCAGCATCAGATCGGCGCGGCGCATCAGTGCGCGCGCCAGGTTGAGGCGCACGCGGAATCCGCCCGAGAACGAGGCGACCGGCTGCTCGAATTCGTCGGCGCGGAAGCCCAGGCCGTCGAGCACCACTGCAGCGCGCGCCCTGGCCGACCAGCCTCCGAGTTCCTCGTAATGCTGGTGCGCCATGGCCATGCGCTCGCCGTCGCCGAACTGATCCGCCGCTTCGATGCCGGCTTCGGCGGCGCGCAGCTCGACGTCGCCGTCGAGGACGTACTCGATCGCCGGCTGCTCGCTCGTCTCCGCCTCCTGCTCCACCCGCGAAACGAGCCAGGCCGTGGGCACCTCGACGTCCCCCGCATCGGCGTGCAGCTCGCCGCAGAGCATCGCGAACAGCGAGGTCTTTCCGCAGCCGTTGGGGCCGACCACGCCGAGCTTCTGGCCTGCGTGGACCATGAGGTCGGCGTCCTGCAGCAGGAGCTTTTCCCCGCGCCTGAGGGCGACGTTGCGCAGACGAATCACATCGGTGCCCGGGAAAAACGAAAGGCGCGAATTGTCGCACGAAGCCGGGGGACAGGGGGCCCTTCCTGCTATAATGCGGCGCAGTTTCTCCTGCTGGCCGTCCGCCTGCTCGTTCCCGTTCTCTATCGGTTCGATCCCTGCCCGGACTGCCGGGCTGAAGGATTTCTCATTGACTAGCTTCGCTGAACTGGGGCTGATCCCCGAACTGCTGCGCGCCGTCGCGGATCAGGGATACACCGAGCCCACGCCGATCCAGGCGCAGGCGATTCCGCTCGTGCTGCAGGGGCGCGACGTGATGGGCGCGGCGCAGACCGGCACCGGCAAGACGGCGGGATTCACGCTGCCGCTGCTGCAGCGGCTGGCCCCGCACGCCAACGCGAGCGCCTCGCCTGCGCGCCACCCGGTTCGCGCGCTGATTCTGACGCCCACGCGCGAACTCGCCGCTCAGGTCGAGGAAAGCGTGCGTACCTACGCCAAGCATCTTTCCCTGCGCATGGCGGTGGTGTTCGGCGGCATTTCCATCGACCCGCAGATCGCCGCGCTGCGCAGCGGCGTCGAGATCCTCGTCGCCACGCCGGGGCGCCTGCTCGACCATGTGGGGCAGAAGAACGTCTTTCTGGGGCAAGTGGAAGTATTCGTGCTCGACGAGGCCGACCGGATGCTGGACATGGGCTTCATTCCGGACGTGAAGCGGATCATCGCGCTGCTGCCCAAGACGCGGCAGAGCCTGCTTTTTTCGGCGACGCTGGACGGGGAAATCCGCCGGCTCGCGGATTCCTTCCTGCGCGATCCGGTGATGGTCCGGGTTGACAGGCAAAACGCGCCCGCGGAACTGGTGCAGCACATCGTGCATCCGGTCGCGCGCGAGCGCAAGCGCGAGGCGCTTGCGCACCTGATCCGCTCGCGCAGCCTGAAGCAGGTGCTGGTGTTTACTTCGACGCGTCTGGGCGCGAACCGCCTCGCGTATCAGCTGAACCGCGACGGCATCCACGCGGCGGCGATTCACGGCGACAAGACCCAGCCCGAGCGGCTGCAGGCTCTGGCGGATTTCAAGGCGGGCAAGGTCGGGATCCTGGTCGCAACCGATGTCGCCGCGCGCGGCCTGGACATCGAGGACCTGCCCCACGTGGTCAATTTCGATCTGCCGGGCCAGCCGGAGGATTACGTGCACCGCATAGGCAGGACCGGACGCGCCGGGGCGACGGGCGAGGCGATTTCGCTGGTGTGCGCCGAGGAGCACGAGCGTCTGGCCATGATCGAGAAGACCATCAAATTGACCCTGCCCCGGGCGCTTATCGCGGGCTTTGAACCGGACCCGATGCTGGTGCCCTCCTTGATGTCCGGTACCCGGCGCCGCGACGGTGACGCGCTCTCGGGTGGCGGCCGCCGCCGCCGCCCCGAAGAAGGCCGCGGCGCTGCCCGGCACGGGAAAGCGGGCGCGCCGGTCGACCCGATCTTCTCAGCCCCGTACGAGCCGGCGCAGATCGCCTCGCCGCAGCGCAAGGAAGCACCCGCGGTGCGGCCCGTGGGGCAGATCGCCGCGCTGCTCGGGGGGATGCCTCCGCTGCGCAAGTAGCGGCGACGGGCACGGCGGCAGGATCCGGGCCGATGTCCAGGTGGCAAGGCTGCGGCGTTCTATACGTGGCGACTCAAATCACGCCCCGGATGTTGCAGAGTCGCGATGTTGAATTGAATCCACAAGCCGTTTTCTTGTGTTAACCCGAACCGTGTCTTCCGCACGGATGTTTTTTATCCGTGCGGAAAACACGGTTGGCGCGCGCAGCGCGCAAGTCCGCTTGCGGCACGTGACAGCATGAATACGCTTCACTCTTTCTTGAAAGGCGCGCGTTCGTTCAGTTCGTCGAGATAGCGCTCGACGCCTGCTGTCTCGCGCGCTAGGAACTGCTCGACCGCGCGCGCGAATTCCGGGTGCTTGAGCCAGTGCGCAGAGACCGTCTGCACCGGCAGGAAACCGCGCGAGAGCTTGTGTTCGCCCTGAGCGCCGCCTTCGAACACGGCGATGCCGCGCTCGATACAGAACTCTATGGTCTGGTAGTAACAGGCTTCGAAATGCAGAAGGGGAACGTACCCCACCGCGCCCCAGTAACGGCCGTACAGCACCTGTTCCGAATACACGTTCAGCGCGCTCGCGACCGGATTGCCGTCTAGCTCCGCCACCACGAGCATCAGGTTATCGGGCAGCGTCTCGCCGATCCGCTGAAAAAAGGCCCGGTTCAGATACGGGGTGGAATGGTGTGCCCGGTAGGTCGTCTTGTAGCAGCGGGTGAAGAACAGCCAATCGTCGGCGCCGATATCGCGCCCGAGCTGCCACCGGAACCGGACCCCGGCATCGCGCACGCGGCGCCGTTCCTGACGGATTTTCTTTCGTTTATCGTGCGAGAGGGCGGCGAGGAACTCCTCGAAGGACCGGTAGCCCGGATTGCGCCAGTGGAACTGCACGCCGCGGCGCAGCAGCATGCCGGCCTCGGCCATCTGTTCGGCTTCCTTCGGGGGCGGGAACAGCACATGCAGCGAGGAGGAGTCGCCGGCGAGTGACAGCGCAGCCTCCAGCAGCCGGCGCCGCGCTTGGTCGTCGGCGGCGAGCAGGCGGGGCCCCTGCACCGGCGTGAACGGGACGGCCGACAGCAGCTTGGGGTAGTACGCATAGCCGTGGCGCTGGTAGGCGTCAGCCCATGCCCAATCGAACACGTATTCGCCGTAAGAATGGGACTTCAGATACAGCGGCATCGCCGCGGCGAGCCTGCCGTCCTGCCAGAGGGTGACGAACTGGGGCAGCCAGCCGGTGCGTTCGCTTGCGCAACCCGTTTCATGCAGCGCGTGAAACAACTCATGGCGCAGAAAAGGATGGCCGCCGGCGAGCGCGTTCCACTGGCCCGGGTCGATGCCCGCCAGGTTGTCCAACACGCGGACGGTGCCGAACTCATCTCCCATCAGCGACCTCTCGAAAAAACGCCGACCCGGGGAATCTGCGAGGGGTTGGGGAAAAGGCCCGCGCCTTCCCCGGGTCCCTTGTTCACACGCGCCTGAAATCGCGACCCATTTTGCTATACTGCTTTGCCTGCGTGAGAGGCACCCGGAGGTCCACCATGAAGAAAATCGATGCGATCGTCAAGCCATTCAAGCTCGATGAGGTCAGGGAAGCGCTGGCAGAGGTGGGCGTGACCGGCCTGACCGTATCGGAGGTCAAGGGGTTCGGTCGGCAGAAGGGCCACACCGAACTCTACCGCGGCGCGGAGTACGTCGTCGATTTCCTTCCCAAGGTCAAGGTCGAGGTCGTCGTTTCCGACGGCATGGTCGATGCGGTGATCGAGGCCATCGTGAAGGCGGCGCGCACCGGCAAGATCGGAGACGGCAAGATTTTCGTCACCGCGGTCGAACAGGTGGTGCGCATCCGCACCGGCGAGACCAACGAGTCCGCGGTCTGAGCGCAGGAAAGGGCGCATCGCCGGCGTCCGACCGCTCGGCGTTCAACAGACAGTCTCGCCCAAGCATTGACGGCGTTGGCGAAGAATATGGTTTTATAAAATCTCCCGATTATTCCCGTTGCGAAGTTGCAACGGGAATAATCGGGAGAAGATAGATGGCGAGACGACCTCGCTCCGCCGGTTCAAACCCTCAGCCCTTCAGCAGCACCAGCAGCGCGCCGCCGCCACCTTGATTGGCGGGAGCCTGGCAGAACGCGAGGACGTCGTCCCGCCGCGCCAACCAGACGCGCACCTTGTTTTTCAGCACCGGCTCGCGCCTGGGCGAGCGCAGTCCCTTGCCGTGCACGATGCGTATGCAGCGCAGCGCGCGCCTTGAGCAAGCGGAAAGGAATTGCGCCAGCAGCTGCCGCGCCTGCTCGCTGTTCATGCCGTGCAGATCCAGATGGTCCTGGACGACCCAGTGGCCTCGACGCAGGCGCCTGAGGATCTCGCGCGACAGCCCCGGGCGCAGGAACACCAGTTCCTCGCCCGTGTCCATCATTTGCTCCCAGTCGATGGGCCCGCTGACGCTTTCCTTCAGCGCATCGTGTGCATCGAGCAGTGACTGCACCGGCACGGGCGGCGGCGCCGCCTTGCCCTCGGCGGCCGTGCGGTTGGGCTTCTTGATCGGGCGCGCGTCGCGCACAGCGTCCCGGAACAGCGCGATGTCTTCGGCAGGCAGGCGACCGCGTTGATGTTGGGGGCTGCGTCGCATGGGCGTTGCGCAGGCCGCGCGCCGGGTCGGGGCTATTGCAGGGCGTCGAGGTATTTTTCCGCATCCAGCGCGGCCATGCAGCCGCTGCCTGCGCTGGTGACGGCTTGCCGGTAAATGCGGTCCTGGACGTCGCCTGAAGCGAATACGCCCGGCAGGCTGGTCGCTGTGGCGTTGCCGTTGCGGCCGCCCTGGGTGATGATGTAGCCGCCTTCCATCTCGAGTTGTCCCTCGAAGATCGCCGTGTTCGGGGTGTGGCCGATGGCGATGAATAGACCTTGTACGGCGACCGCTTCCACCGCGCCGGTCCGCGCATGCCTGATCCGGATCGCGTTGACGCCGCTGTCGTCGCCGAGCACCTGGTCCAGCGTATGGTTCCAGCGCACGGTCACGTTGGGCTTGGCGAACAGCTTCTGCTGCAGGATCTTTTCACCGCGGAACTTGTCGCGCCGGTGCACGACGGTCACCTGGCGTGCGATGTTCGACAGGTAGAGCGCTTCCTCCACGGCGGCGTTGCCTCCCCCGATCACCGCGACGTCCTGTCCGCGGTAGAAGAAGCCGTCGCAGGTGGCGCATGCCGAGACGCCCTTACCCATGAACTGCTGCTCGGATTCCAGCCCCAGGTAGCGCGCGGAGGCGCCGGTGGCGATGATCAGCGCATCGCAGCTGTAGGTGCCGGCGTCGCCTTCGAGCCGCAGGGGCTTGTCTTTCAGGTGCGCCGTGTGGATCTGATCGAACACGATCTCCGTCTCGAAGCGCTCGGCATGTTTCCGGAATCGCTCCATGAGTTCGGGGCCCTGCACGCCGTCGACATCGGCCGGCCAGTTGTCCACTTCGGTGGTGGTCGTGAGCTGACCGCCCGGAGCGAGGCCGGTGAGCAGGACCGGTTTCAGATTCGCGCGCGCGGCGTAGACGGCGGCGGTGTAACCGGCCGGGCCGGAACCCAGTATGAGCAAACGGCAGTGTCTCCGAGGTTTTGACATGAATGCGGTATGGTGTGAGAAAATGCACGGCGGTCGTAGAACAAGGCTGGATTATAGCCTGCCAAGTGGTCTGCCCAGGGCGCAAGAGCTGCGGGCAGTTACTCGGACCGAGACCGGCCGCGCTCTCGTAGAGCATGTGGGTACAGTAGCCCGGCTTCCGGCGCCGCGCATTGGAGGCAGGCGGCGAATGCTCAGGCGCGAACAGCGGAACAACGGGCACGACCGTCACGTGAAATTCTCCCGCTTCGCGGTTTTCCTCGGGATGTCGCTGGCAGCCTCGCTGGCCGCCGCACAGGAGCCGGCGCCCGCCGTACCCGGCGCGTCCGCAGTGCAGGAACCGCGCTTCGATATCGACAGGATCATCGTCGAAGGCGCGACCCTGCTCACCAGCCGGGAGGTCGACGCTGCCATCGCACCGTTCCGCGGTAAGGCCAAGACTTTTGCCGACGTGCAGCGGGCGCTGGAAGCGATCGAACGTCTCTATGCGACCAAAGGCTACAACGCGGTACAGGTGATCCTGCCCGAGCAGGAGGTCGCGCACGGGGCGGTGAAGTTCCGCATCATCGAGGCCAGGATCGGCGCGATGGTGGTCGAGGGCAGCAAGTTCTTCGACGAGGCGAACGTCCGGGCGAGCCTTCCTGCGCTCGCTTCGGGGCGGGCGCCGAACATCCACAGGATCGCGGACAACCTGCGGCTCGCCAACGAGAATCCGGCCAAGCAGACGACCGTGTTGCTGCGCAGCGGCGCCGGGGAAGGCGTGGTCGATGCGGTCGTGCGGGTGTCGGACGCGCTGCCGCTGAAATACAGCCTGACGCTGGACAACACCGGGACATCGCAGACCGGCGCTTTCCGGGTTGGCGTCGGCTACCAGAATGCCAATCTGTTCAATCGCGACCACGTGCTGTCGATGCAGTACATCACCGCGCCGAACGAGGCAAACCACGTCGACCGTTTCAGCGTGGTCCCGGGCAGGAACCTCACCATCATCGGAGGGGGCTATCACATCCCGATCTACCGCTGGGGCGATTCGATCGACATCACCGCCGGTTACTCGAACGTGAGCGCCGGCGTGGTGCAGAACCTGTTCAATGTCAGCGGCGCCGGCACGATATTCGGCGTCAAGTACAACTATGCCTTGCCCCGCTGGGACGACCTGGAACATCGGCTCGCGTTCGGCTGGGACTGGCGCGGCTTCCGCGCCGAGGTGTTGCAGGTCGGGACGGATTCCTCCCGGGTTCCCGGTATCACGCTGCATCCGATCAGCATTTCGTATTCGGGCAACTACCGGCAGTCGTTCCATGAAACCTCGTTCTATTTGAGTTACAACCAGAGCCTTCCCGGCGGCAATGACGGCGGCTCGACCGCGTACCAGGCCTCGCGGCTCGGCGCGCGGCCCGGCTACCTGATCTGGCGCTGGGGCATCAACCACAAGCGCGCATTCGGCAGCGATTGGCAGATGCGCACCGCCTTGAGCGGCCAGGCTACGCGCGACCGGCTGGTGGCGGGCGAGCAATTCGGCATCGGCGGCATCGACTCGGTGAGAGGCTTCCTCGAGCGCGAGATCGTGAACGATCACGGCTACCGCGGCACAGTCGAAGGCTATACGCCTGATCTGGCTGGGCTGACCGATTGGCTGACCGGTTATCGCATGCGCGGCGTGTTGTTCTACGACTTCGGTCGCGTCACGCGCATGGAACCGCTTGCCTCCGAGGTCTTCCGCCAGAGCATCGCCTCAGCCGGGTTCGGCGTGCGTGTGTCGCGCGGGCTGAACCTGAGCCTGCGGCTGGATTACGCCGTCGTCGTCGACAAGGGCGGGCTGCAGAACCGCGGCGACGGGCGGATGCACATGACCTTCGCATACACCTTCTGATCGACCGAACAGCCCTGGGAGAGGCCAGCCTGCAATTGCTTCGGGATCTGGTCGAAGATCGTCAGGCGGTGCAATCCGAGCCACCGCATTTCGGGCGACCCGACATTCGAGCCGCGGCAGTTTTCGGGAAACTGGCGGCTAGCGGACCACGCACTCGTTGCTGGAGGGAGCAGGCGCCTTTTGCGCGGGCACGCCAGGCTGCTGCTGCGCGGGTGGTGGCGGCGCATCCTGCGTTCGTGTGAAGGCCACCGGAGGCGAGAACAACTGCCCGACCCCTGGATCGGACGGCAACTGAACCGGGGGTCCGGCTTGCGGAACGTAGCCGATTTGTCCGGCGGCCACCAAGAGCGGAGCCGCTGCCGGAGGGGCAGCCGGTGCTGCCACGGGAGGAACTGCCGGGGACGGCGCAGCAGGCGGCGCTCCCGGCGTCGGCGCGGCGGGCGGCGCACCTGAAGGTGCCGCAGACGGTACCGGGATGCCCGGCACCTGCACGGTTGGGATCACGGGCAGCGGTGCGACCGCCACGCGGCCCTCGATCACGTTGACATAGGTTCCGGGCGCGACGTTTCCGCACGTGCCCGGCAGGCAGACCGTAACCCCGAAAATCGTGCCGCGGATACCCATCGTTGCCGTCGGCGTGTCCAGCTTATACGCCAGTTCTGTACTGCGCTTTCCTATCAGCCCCGATACGGTACGCATCGCGCCCTTGATAAGGCGAAACGCAATGTTGTCCTTTTCCGGGGCCTCCCGGTCGAAGTTATAGGCCTCGACCTGGAACTGCGTCTTCGGCCGGAACGTCACTTCACTGGTATCGGTGAACCGCACCCGTGCATAGGTCTTGTCCTCGGTGACCAGCGTGTCACCCGGACCGACCGTTGACTGAACCGACAGGATCCGGCGCGATCCGTCCGCCCTGACGGCGAACAACGGCCCGGAAAGATTGGCGACGTAGCCCGCACCCTGCGCCTGCGCGAACGACGGCCCCGCGAGAAACGCGCTGAAAAGCGCGACCAGCCCGCTACTTGCAGTAATTAATTGGCGTTTGTTCACTTTTCGCTACCGATGGTTGAGGTTGGGTCTCGACGGCTTTCTTCTTGGCATCGTCTTCCTTGGCTGTTTCGTCGGTCTT
>MEQZ01000044.1:13514-13674 GCA_001770425.1 Betaproteobacteria bacterium RIFCSPLOWO2_02_FULL_65_20
ATTTCGCGGGCGTGGTCGTCGCCGGCGCCGCACGCACCTCAGAGGTGCGCGCCACGACAGTCGTTGAAACCACCGGTTTCGGTTCCGTTGCCGCCCGTACTACGGCTACTGTGTTGCGCTGAGCCTGCACCGCCGCGGTTTCCTTGGCGTCGGAGACCGC
>MEQZ01000044.1:13788-13893 GCA_001770425.1 Betaproteobacteria bacterium RIFCSPLOWO2_02_FULL_65_20
CGCAATCGCATCGTCGGCCGCTTTCTTCGCCAACGCCGCTTCTGCAGCCGCTTTTTGGGCCGCTGCATCGTTCTCTGCCTTCTTAGCCAACACTTCCTCCGCTAC
>MEQZ01000044.1:13902-14198 GCA_001770425.1 Betaproteobacteria bacterium RIFCSPLOWO2_02_FULL_65_20
CTTGTCCGCTTCCTCGGCCGCTATTTTCGCCGCCTCTTGGTCGACGCGTTTTGCGGTCGCCGCCGCATCGTCGGCCGCCTTCTTCACGGCCGCCTCCGCTTCCTCGGCCGCCTTCTTCGCGAACGCCGGATCTTCAGCGATCTTCTTCGCCCTGTCCGCTTCCTCGGCCGCTCTCTTGGCCGACTCTTCAGCCGACTTCTTCGCCTTTTCCGCGTCGTCAGCCGCCTTCTTGGCTGCCGCGCTGTCCGCGGCGGATCCGCCCTTCGCCACCAATTCTTCGAACGTCTTCTTCGCCT
>MEQZ01000044.1:14220-14725 GCA_001770425.1 Betaproteobacteria bacterium RIFCSPLOWO2_02_FULL_65_20
CTTGGCGGTCGTGTCCTCGGCCGCTTTCTTCGCCGCGGCGTCCTCGGAAGCCTTCTTCGCGGCCTCACTGTTCTCGGCAACTCTTTTTGCCGCCGCCGCATCGTCGGCCGCCTTCGTGGCCGACGCTTCAGCGATCTTCTTCGCACTTTCCGCTTCGTCAGTGGCTTTCTTCGCTGCCGCTGCCGCATCATTATCGGACTTCTTCACCGCTGCGGCCGCATCAGCAGCGGCATTTTTCGCCGCCGCGTCTGCTGCTGCCTGATTCGCCGCCGCATCATCAGCGGCTTTCCTCGCCGCCGCTTCCCGGTTTCCCGCCGCGGCCGCTTCTCGCTCGGCCGCTTTCCTATCCTCTTCCGCCTTATTCGCGTCTTCCCTCTTTGTTTCGGCTTCCTGGTCCGCTTTCTTCGCCGCTTGGTCCAGCGAGTTGCCGCCTGCATTGTTGTTGTTGTCCGAAGCTGCGAACGTGCCGGTGACGCTCAACGTGCTGCGGCCCTCGGAATCGGTG
>MEQZ01000045.1:0-2873 GCA_001770425.1 Betaproteobacteria bacterium RIFCSPLOWO2_02_FULL_65_20
GAGCTTGTACTGCTGCGCCATCTTCTCCAGCTTCCAGCGCAGGTGCAGGTCGCCCAGGCCGCGCATCACGGTTTCGTGGGTGGAGGGATGGCGCTCGATCTTGAAGCACGGGTCTTCCAGCTCGAGTTTGTGCAGCACGTCGAACAGGCGTTGCTCGTCGCCCTTCTTCTTGGTTTCCACCGCGAGCCCCTGCATCGGCGTCGGGAACTCGAGCGGTCGAAGATGGATGTGATCCTCGTCGTGGGAGTCGTGCAGGACCGAGTCGAACACGATTTCTTCGACCTTGGCGATCGCGCCGATGTCCCCCGGCATGAGCGCATCGGTCTCGACGTGGTCCTTGCCCTGGAGCATGTACAGGTGGCCGACCTTGAACGGACGCCGGCTGTCGCCGACGAAAAGCTGTGAATCCTTCGTCAACGTTCCCTGGTGGACCCGGAACACGCCGAGCCGGCCGACGTAGGGATCGACCACGACCTTGAACACATGGGCCAGAACGTGCTTTGTCGGGTCGGGATCGGCGTGGAATTCCTCCGCGTCCGGGCCCTCGCCTTTGAGAAAGGGCGGTGCGTTGCCTTCTGTGGGATTGGGCGCGAGCTTGGAGAAAATATCGAGCAGTTCCTCGAGTCCGGCGCCATTCTTGGCCGACGAGAAGCACACCGGGATCAGGTGGCCTTCGCGAAGAGCCTTCTCGAAAGGTGCATGCAGCTCTTCGGGCGAGACTTCCCCCTTGTCGAGGTACACGGCCATCAGCGCTTCGTCCACCTCCACCACCTGGTCGACCAGCGCCTGGTGCGCTTTCGCCACGGACGAGAAGTCCGACTCGCCGTCGGGATTGAAGAAACAATCGACCACCCGGGTGCTTCCCTTGGCGGGAAGGTTGATGGGCAGGCATTCCTTTCCGAACAGTTCCTGGATCGACGCGAGGACGCCGGGCAGATCGACGTTGTCGGCGTCGATCTTGTTGATCAGGATCATGCGGCACAGGCCGCGCGCTGCAGCCCATTTCATCATGCGCACCGTGTTGAGTTCGATGCCGGACTGGGCATTGACGACCGCGACGGCGGTATCCACGCCCGCCAGCGCGCTGATCGCCTGCCCGGAAAAATCGGGATAGCCCGGGGTGTCTATCAGGTGCACGTGCACGCCGCGCCAGGCGAAATTTGCCAGCGACGAGTTGAGCGAATGCCCATAGGATTTCTCCAGGGGATCGAAGTCGCTGACGGTGTTCCCCGCCTCCACGGTGCCGGTGGCGCTGATGGCCCCCGCCTTGGCGAGCAAGGCCTCGGTGAGCGTGGTCTTTCCCGCTGCACCGTGTCCGACCAAGGCGATGCTGCGGATGGCTTCGGTGTTGTACTTCGGCATGTCGCTACTTCCTCTCGTGATGTGTGCTGGTCCCCGTAACGCGCCTCGCCCAGAAGGTTCACCTTATACACCTTGTGGCCCCGGCGCCCGCTCCAGCCTGCGGCAGGCCGTGCTGGAAACATGCGAATTCTAGCTTCCGCTGGGCTCTCGCGCTTGATTACTCTTCAGTCCGGGAATCCAGAAAGCCGCTACTCCTTGCGCTTCAGCAAGGCCTTGAGATCGGCAAAGGGCTTGTGAGTAGCCGATGTGGTCTGCGCACCGTGGCCGGCGCCGCCGCGCCCGGCCTCGTCGAGATAGCGCGAATGCTCAGCGTCATGGCAGTAAAGGCACAGCAGTTCCCAGTTGCTGCCGTCGGAGGGGTTGTTGTCGTGATTGCCGTCCCTGTGATGCACCGTGAGCATACGCAGCATCGCCCCGGCGAACTCGCGTCCGCAGCGCCCGCAGATCCAGGGATACAGCTTGAGCGCCTGCTCACGATAGGTCTTTTCGCGCTGCTCCCGGTTCTGGCGGGCTTCGGCAACCAGCTTGTCCAGCCTGTTCGATTCCGTCTTAGTTACCACGGTGCTTGGCGAGAAACCGAGTCAGTTGTTTGGCGACGCCATGCCGGTCGTTCCCGAAAAACGACGACCGGTCGCCGGGATCGGCGCCGCCGCCACGCAGCTCATCCACAAGGCTGCGCATGGTCACACGCTCCCGGACGCTGTGCATAGTATAGATCGCTGCGCCTGTAGTACGCCTGCCGCTGCGTCGGGCCGGCAACACACGTGAACCAGAAGGTCTACGCCACGGCGACTGGAATCTTGAATTCCCTGATTCGCTTCTTCCATTCGGCCGGTCCGGTCTCGTGCACCGAAGTGCCGAGGGAATCGACCGCGACCGTCACAGGCATGTCCTTCACCTCGAATTCGTAGATTGCCTCCATGCCCAGGTCGCCAAACGCAAGCACGCGCGACTTGCGGATCGCCTTGGCGACAAGGTAGGCTGCGCCGCCGACCGCCATAAGATAGGCCGCCTTGTGCTTGCGGATCGCTTCGATCCCGACCGGGCCCCGCTCGGACTTGCCTATCATTCCGATGAGGCCCGTGCGCGCGAGCATCATCTCCGCGAACTTGTCCAAGCGGCTCGAGGTGGTGGGGCCGGCGGGTCCGACGACTTCGTCGCGCACCGGGTCGACCGGCCCGACATAGTAGATAACGCGATTGGTCAGGTCGACGGGCAGCTTCTCGCCTTTCTCGAGCATGTCCTGGATGCGTTTGTGGGCCGCGTCGCGACCGGTGAGCATCTTGCCCGACAGCAGCAGGATGTCGCCGGGCTTCCAGGCGGCGATTTCCGTCTTGGTCAGGGTGTCCAGATTGACGCGCTTTGCCGCGCTCGGCGGCGTCCAGGTGACCTTCGGCCAGTCGTCGAGCGAAGGCGGCTGCAGATCAGCCGGCCCGGATCCGTCGAGCACGAAATGCAGGTGGCGCGTGGCGGCGCAGTTGGGGATCATGGCCACGGGCTTGGACACTGCG
>MEQZ01000045.1:2892-4178 GCA_001770425.1 Betaproteobacteria bacterium RIFCSPLOWO2_02_FULL_65_20
TTTTCACGTCGAGCACCACCGACAGCCCGCCCAGCCCCTGCGCGCCGATTCCCAGCGCGTTGATCCTGCTGTACAGATCGATGCGCAGCGCCTCTAGCTTGTTCTTCGCGCCGCGCGCGATCAGGTCGTGCATGTCCAGGGGTTCCATCAGCGATTCCTTGGCCATCAGCATGGCTTTTTCCGCCGTGCCGCCGACGCCGATTCCCAGTATTCCGGGGGGGCACCAGCCCGAACCCATTTCCGGCACCGTCTTGAGCACCCAGTCCTCAAGCGAGTCGGATGGATTGAGCATCACGAACTTGGACTTGTTCTCCGAGCCGCCGCCCTTGGAGGCGACTTGGACGTCCAATGTATTGCCCGGAACGATATCAAAGTGGATCACCGCCGGCGTGTTGTCCTTGGTGTTCCTGCGGGTAAAGATGGGGTCTTCCAGCACCGACATGCGCAGCTTGTTGTCCGGGTTCAGGTAGGCGCGGCGCACGCCTTCGTTGACCGCGTCCTCGAACGAGCCCTTGAAGCCTTCGAAGCGCACGTCCATGCCGACTTTGAGGAAGACATTGACGATGCCGGTGTCCTGGCACAGGGGCCGGTGTCCCTCGGCGCACATGCGCGAATTGGTGAGGATCTGGGCGATGGCGTCCTTCGCCGGGGCGGACTGCTCGCGCTCATATGCGCGGGCCATGTGATCGAGAAAGTCTTTCGGATGGTAGTAGCTGATGTACTGCAGCGCATCGGCGATGCTGTCGATGAGATCATCCTGCCTGATGGTGGTCATGCGCGGTCCTTTGTCGATCGGTGGCAAATTCGCTGATCAAATTCTAGCACTGCTGCAAACGGATGTTGCGCCGCACAACCCGTATTCATGTAAGTTTGGCGTAAGCGGCGCAAGCCACACTCATTTTGAGTCTGAAATCAAGCAAAGGAGATTCATCGAATGACCAGCGCAACCATCGAGTCGGTTCTCCTGGAAAGCCGGTTGTTTCCGCCTCCGGCCGACTTCGTCAAGCAAGCCAATGTGTCCGGCATGGCAGCGTACCAGGCGCTCTGCGACGAGGCGGAGCGCGACTTCGAGGGTTTCTGGGGGCGCCTCGCCCGGGAGACGCTGCTGTGGCACACACCGTTCAGCAAGGTGCTGGACGAATCGACGGCGCCGTTCTTCAAATGGTTTTACGACGGGGAACTGAACGTTTCCTATAACTGCCTCGACCGCCACCTGAAGACCCAGCCCGACAAGACCGCGATAATCTTCGAAGCCGACGACGGCAAGGTCTCCAAGATCAGCTACA
>MEQZ01000045.1:4192-34814 GCA_001770425.1 Betaproteobacteria bacterium RIFCSPLOWO2_02_FULL_65_20
AGAGTCTGCCGGTTCTCGAATGCGCTCAAATCCCGCGGGATCCAGAAGGGCGACCGCGTGCTGATCTACATGCCGATGTCGATCGAGGTCATCGTCGCCATGCAATCCTGCGCGCGCATCGGCGCGACGCACTCGGTGGTGTTCGGCGGGTTCTCTGCGAAAAGCGTGCACGAACGGATCATCGACGCCGGCGCGGTGGCGGTGATCACCGCAGACGGACAGATGCGCGGCGGGCGCGAGATTCCATTGAAGCCCGCCATCGACGAAGCGTTTTCCATGGGCGGGTGCGAGGCGGTGAAAAGCGTCATCGTCTACAGGCGCACCGGCACCGCGGTCGCCATGCGCTCGCCGCGCGACAAGTGGTGGCACGACGCGGTCAAGGGGCAGGCCGATACCTGCGAGCCCACCTGGGTCAATGCCGAGCACCCCTTGTTCATTCTCTATACCTCGGGCTCGACCGGCAAACCCAAGGGCGTGCAGCACTCGAGCGGCGGCTATCTGCTGCAGGCGATGCTCACCATGAAATGGGTGTTCGACTACAAGCCGAGCGACGTATTCTGGTGCACGGCGGACGTGGGCTGGGTGACGGGCCATACCTACATCACCTACGGGCCGCTGGCCGTTGGCGCAACCGAGATCGTTTTCGAGGGCGTGCCGACCTATCCGGATGCGGGCCGGTTCTGGAAGATCATCCGGGACCACAAGGTGAGCGTGTTCTACACCGCGCCGACAGCGATCCGTTCGCTGATCAAGGCCGGGCACGACCTGCCGACGAAGTACGACCTATCCAGCCTGAGGATCCTTGGCACCGTGGGCGAGCCGATCAACCCCGAGGCGTGGATGTGGTACTACAACACCGTCGGCGGCGCGCGCTGCCCGATCGTGGACACCTGGTGGCAGACGGAAACCGGGGGCCACATGATCACGCCGCTGCCCGGGGTGCATTCGGCGAAACCCGGTTCATGCACTCAGCCTCTGCCGGGAATCATGGCGTCCATCGTCGATGAGACCGGTCACGACGTCGATAAGGGCAAAGGCGGCATCCTGGTGATCAAGCGCCCCTGGCCGGGGATGATCCGCACCATCTGGGGCGATCCGGGCCGGTTCAAGAAGAGCTATTACCCCGAGGACTTCCAGGGCAGGTATTACCTCGCCGGAGACGGCGCGAGCCGCGACCTGAACGGCTACTACACGATCATGGGGCGGATCGACGACGTGCTGAACGTCTCGGGCCACCGCCTGGGCACGATGGAGATCGAATCGGCACTGGTTTCCAATCCACTGGTGGCCGAAGCGGCGGTGGTCGGCCGTCCCGACGAGCTGACCGGCGAGGCCGTTTGCGCCTTCGTCGTGCTCAAGCAGGCGCGACCTTCCGGCGACGCCGGCCGAAGAATTGCCGAGGAGTTGCGCAACTGGGTGGCCAAGGAAATCGGCGCGATCGCCAAGCCCAAGGACATCCGCTTCGGTGACAACCTGCCCAAGACTCGTTCGGGCAAGATCATGCGCAGGCTGCTGCGCTCGATCGCCAAGGGCGAGGAGATCAAGCAGGACGTCTCGACGCTGGAGAACCCGGCGATACTCGAGCAGCTCAAGCAGGTCACCTGAACGGACTGCGTGATCTTTGCGTTGCCTCGGGCGCACTTCTGGGCTAAGCTGCGCGCCTTCGTGATTTCGCAGTAAACTCGTATTAGTGCAGGAGAGGTGACCGAGCGGTTGAAGGTGCACGCCTGGAAAGCGTGTGTACGGCCATAAACCGTACCGAGGGTTCGAATCCCTCTCTCTCCGCCAGGCATTGCAGTAATGCCTTCCTGTTTTCCGGCGCGCTCCGGTCATAAGGCAGGCAGGGAGGCAGCAAAATGCAGATCGATATCGAATTCAACTCGGGCGCCGCACTGCCCATGGACGCGATCCCCGAGCTGTCCCGGGTCGCCGAAGCGCACGGGTTCGGCTGCTGCTGGGCGGGAGAGGCGAACAACAAGGACCCCTCCATCATGCTCGCCGCGATCGCGGCAGTGACTTCGCGCATCCAGGTCGGATCGGCGATCTACCACATCCTGGGACGCACGCCGGCCACGCTCGCGCTGCAGGCGGTCGGTCTGGACGAACTCTCCCGGGGGCGGTTCCTGCTCGGCATCGGCGTCTCGAACCCGACCATCGCCAAGTGGCACGGCCTGCCTTTCGATCATCCGCTGGGCCGCGCGCGCGAGTACATCGAAATCACTCGCCGGGCGATGCTCGGTGAGAAGGTGAATTTCGACGGGAAGTATTACTCCTGCAACGCGTTCCGGATGCCGTTCAAGACTTCCGGCCGGAAGATTCCGATCTACCTCGCGGCGTTCGGCTCCCAGATGTGCAGGCTCGCGGGAAGCATCACCGACGGCGTCTTCGTCAACATGGCGAATCCCGCCGAGGTCCGCCGCATAGTCGCCGAGGTGCGCCAGGGCGCGCAGGAAGCGGGCAAGGACCCCGCGTCGACGGAGTTCCTGGTGAAGGTCCGCTGCTCGGTGGGGAAGGACCGTGCCGTGGCGCGCGAAGCGCTCAGCCGTGTGCTCACGTTCTACTCGCTGGCCGATTTCTACAAGGAGCTGCTGGGCCGCATGGGTTTTGCCGAAGAGATCGACGCCATGCGCGCCGCCTGGAAGGCTTCCGGATTTCACGCCGCGCGGGCCCTCATCAGCGACCGTCTTTTCAACAGCGTTCCTATGATCGCGGCGACTTCCATCGAAGAAGTCCGGGAGGGATTGCAGCCATACATCGATGCCGGGGCGACGCGGATCTGCATCCCGTACATTCCGAACTCGGAGGACGTCGTAGGCGAGACCCGGCGATTTCTGTCTGCCTGGAAAATGTCCTAGCGCAAACAGGCCCATACAAGGTCCAGATCTTCGCCAATCGTGTCGAGAACTTGACTGTTAGTGACCATCCATGATGGAGAAAGAGCCATGCCATTCGAACTGATCAACCCCCTGGGCCTGGAAAAGCCCGTCGGCTACGCACACGTCGCAAAGATCACGTCGGGAAAACTCGCCTACATCGCCGGCCAGGCGCCGTTCGACGAGAGCGGGAAGGTGGTCGGAAAAGGCGACTTCGTCGCGCAGTTCCGCCAGGTGATGAAGAACCTGAAGCGCGCCGTCGAGGGGGCAGGGGGGAACCCGACCCAGATAGCCGTGATGACCATGTACGTCACCGACGTGCAGGCCTTTCTCGACCACAGGAAGCCGGCCGGAGACGCCTATACCGAAGTCTTCGGCAAGCATTTCCCGGCCATCACCCTGGTCGAGATCACGAGCCTGTGGAACAAGGACTGCATGGTGGAGATATCAGGCATCGCGGTGCTCGATTGAATGCGCGCTATCTGAGCAACAATCGCGGGCACATGATGTACCTTCGTCCCGAGGAGCACGAGGTGTGCACCCCGGAGCTCATCCGCTCGGTAACCTGGACCGCTTCCAAGGCCGAGTTGCGCGAACGCCTGCGCGCGCTGAAGGAGGCCGGATACAGCCACGTTGCCCTCAACAGCGGCTACAAGTATCCCGAAAGGCTGGAGGAATGGGCGGAGGTATTCGAGGGTGTCTGAACTGCCGCCGGAATTCGCGTTATCCCTGCGCCGGCTGATGAGGAAGAATCAATCCGGCCGCGAAGTCCGAGGGGCTTTCCGGCGCGCCGCAAACTGGGACGGTCGGTACCTGAGCCTGGAACCCGCGTCGCGGGTTGAGGGAAAGGTCACGCTGTGGACAGGATGGAATCGGTAGCTGTCCGGCCGATGGCATCGTGATCATTTTCGCCCTTGCGGGTGCTTAATGTGACACGGTCTTCTCCCGCGGCGCCGGCGCTTCGCCCGAGTCGCCCGTTTGGCTACTGCCGCCCCTGAGGGCGACCTCGAGGTTCCGCTCTTTTTCCTGGAAGCTCGCATCGTGCCTGCCGCGCGGCCGCGGCAGGTCGATCGGCAGATCGAGAACGATCTGCGAAGGCCTCCCCGCAAGTAGCAGAACGCGGTCGGAAAGAAATACCGCCTCGCGAATGTCGTGGGTGATGAAAAGAACTGTTTTCCTGGTCTCGATCCAGATTTCTGCCAGCGCGTTCTGCATCGCCTCGCGCGTTACCGAGTCAAGAGCGCCGAAGGGCTCGTCCATCAGCAGAACCGACGGATTTATCGCCAGTGCGCGGCCGAGCCCGACACGCTGGCGCATGCCGCCGGAGAGCCGGTTCGGGTAGTAGTCGGCGAACTGTTTCAGGCCCACGAGGTCTACGATGTGCGCGACCGTTCGCTTGCGCTGCTCGCCTGGAACTCGCATGGATTTGAGTCCGAAGGCGATATTTTCGGCAACGGTGAGCCAAGGGAAAAGCGCGAACTCCTGGAATACGATGCCTCGATCCAGGCCAGGACCCGTCACCGCACGCCCATCCACGAAAATCGATCCGCCGCTCGGGGTATCCAGCCCCGCGGCCAGGTTCAGAACCGTCGTCTTCCCGCAGCCCGACGCGCCGATGACGCTGACGAATTCGCCCTCGCCGACCGTGAACGTGACGTCGTCGAAAACGCGCAGCCCCGTACGGTGTCCCGATCCGCGCCTTGCCGGATAGTGCTTCTTGAGCCGCTCGACTCTCAGTTCACCCACGACCGCCTCCTTTATTCGAGTTCGCGAACCGTACCCCAGCGGTTCACTGTCATTGCCTCCGCCGATCTGAGCACCAGCCGCTCGAACAACAAACCGGTAATGCCGATGGTCAGGAGCGTCGCATACACGATTTCGGTCTGGAAAAACTCCCGCGCCCAGAAGAGGCGGTAGCCAAGGCCGGCGCTGACAGAGACCAGCATCTCGGCGATGATCACGATCCGCCATGCCCGCGAGAACGCAAGCCGATATCCCGAGATGATCGACGGCATGGCCGAGGGCAGAAGGACGCGCCAGAACATGGACGCACCGTTGGCGCCGAACGCCCGGGCGGCCCGAATCAGCGAGACATCGATGGATTTCACGCCGCTCCAGGTGTTGGCCATCACGGTCAGTGATACCTCATAGATCAGGATCGACAGAATCGCCATTTCCGTGAGACCGAACCAGATCATGGTCAGGGGAAAAAGCGCGGTCCCAGGGATGGCGAGCAGGAAGTTCAACGGCCCGACGAACGCCCGCTCCCAGTCGCGGAAATAGCCCATCAGCGCACCGATGATGGTTCCAATCACCGAGCCGGCTGCTACGGCCTTGAACAGCCGGAGAAACGTGCCGCCGAGGTCGGCCCAGAGCGTACCCTCCGTGGCCGTGTGCACGAGTGCATTCCAGATGTTCTCGAGGGGAGGGAACAGCACCGGGGAAATCCCGCTCATCTTGGCGAACATCTGCCAGAACACGAGAACTACCACGATCGGTATTAGGACATAGTAAGCGTCCTTCGCCAGGCGCCGCCATGCAGGCGGCTCCAGATCGTCATCGGTCGGAGACTTCGCCATGTACCCTGACTGGTTCATGCGCTATGCAACCGGCAAGCGCCGGCGGGCCTCTGGATCATTTCACCATGGCTTCGGCCTTCTTGGCGAAGCTGTTGTTGATCAGCTGGTCGATGCTTGGCTTGGTGCCGATCTGCTTCTGCGCGAATAGGTAGTCTATCGTGCTGCGCACGTCCGCGATGTCGGCGTCGTTGAGCGCAACCCGGTCATGCTTGTAGCTGTACATGACGTCGGTGACGGTCTTGTCGTCCAGGACCTTTATCTTGTCGCCCAGGGTGCCGCGCAGGAGCTTTACTGATTCTGTGCGCTCGCGATCGACGAATTTCTCGGATTTTGCCCAGGCATTCAAGAACCGCTGCAGGACGTCCGGTTTATTCCGGATCGTGTCTTCCGTCGTGATGAGTACAAGGGGATAGGTGATTCCGAGCATCTGCTCGAACTGGTCCGGCGTCATCACGATCTTGCCGTAGCCCATTGCAACGACGCGGGTCGAGTACGGCATCCAGCCCAGCACCGCGTCAAATCCGCCGCCCTGCATGGCTGCCGGCATATCCGGGGGGCGCGCGTTCTGGATCTGAAAATCCGACTGCTTGAGGCCGATTTTGTCAATCGCCATGAGTAATACCGTATGTACGCCGCTGCCCATCGGGACGCCGATCCGCTTGCCCTTGAAGTCCTCGAGCCGTGTCAGCTGGGAGTTCTTGTTGCTGGCGACAAGGTAGCCAGGGAAGCCGTGGCTGTGCATGCCGATGACGACGATCGGCAATCCCCTGGCGCGCGCGGCCAGTACCGGCGTCATCGCGGCTAGGCCCAGATCCACCTGGCCGGCGCCGAGGGCTTGGATGGTCTCGGCACCGCGGTTCATCCACTTGGACTCGAGTTCGATTCCCTGCTCGGTGAAATAACCCTTCGCCAGGCCGACGCTAGACGGCGCCGCCACGGTCGTTGGAAACACGCTCATGACCACCTTGTCGGCGGCCGTCGCCGGCAGAATCATCGAGAAAGCCGCGATCGCGGCGAAAATTCGTAAGGCGTTCATGGTCTCTTTCCTCCTTGCTTGATTACCGGTATACAGCGCGATTCGGATCGTGCTGGATTCATGCCAAGGGTTGCCTGACCCTGTGGCCTTTGACAGGGCGTATCACTTTCAATCCGGAATCTTGCTCTTGCAGGCGCCTTGTCCAGACGCTCGATAGTTGGTCTTGCTTCACGCATTCTGAAAATGCGGCATGACCTTCTTGCTCCATTCCTCCACCATCTCAGTGTAAATTTTTTCCGGCGGTGTTAGCAAGAGCCGACGCATTCCTGCCTTCTCGAGTTCTTTGACGCGAGCCACGCATTCTTCGGGTGTGCCGGCGATGGAGAACCGCTGGACCAAATAATCGGTGACATATTTGGGATCCACTTTTTCTTCTAGCGGCTTGGAGATATCGAAATGCTCTATGAATGTCTTCAAGCCGGCCAGTTCTTCCGGCGGCACGGTTTCGAGAGTGAAACGGAAGTTATGATGAGCACGGTTGGCCAGTCGCGAGCGTACGGTGGCGCGGGCCCGATCGCCGTCACTGTCAACGCAAATCATTCCGGCGCCCATAAGGTCGATCTCGTCCGGCGAGCGTCCGACCGATGCCGCTCCCTGGGCGATCTTTTCCTTCGCCCATTGAAGAACGCGCAGGTCGAAACCGCTTCCCATAATAATGCCATCGGCATATTTACCCGCCGCATTCAATCCGCGGGGACCTTCGACGGAGGCGTAAATCGGTGCGTGCAGTTTTCCGATCTTGAGCCCGACCTTGCCCGGGGGAAACTCCACTTGTTTTCCCTGAAGCAGCTCGCGCATCGTCTTGAGCCCTTCTTCGAACTGCGCCATCGGCGTCGCTTTTCGTCCCAGCGTGTAGACCGGTCCATCACCGGTACCCATTCCCAGGATCGCCCGTCCATCGGAAATCGCGTTCAGCGTTGCTGTGGAACCTGCCAAGACCGTCGGGTCGCGGTAGACCATGTTTGTAACGGCCGTTCCCAGGCGCACGCGTTTCGTTTGCACCGCGCAGACGGCGAGGGTTTGAAACGGATCCAGGCAGGTCATCTGGCTATCCGCGACGAAGATAGCTTCGTAGCCGAGCGCTTCCGCCTGAACCGCTCGATCGATGGCCTGGGAAATGCGTTGTATGGAACCGTGCAGGCTAAAACGGATGGGCATGGAATTTCCTCTAGGTAATTGATTTGTTCAGAAAGGCTAGTGATAGTCCATTCGTGCTTCGCGCTGAAGTCGAGCCCTGCGTCATCGAGGAACCTGTCCTCCAGAACGCGGAGAGTCCGGGCAGCGTCGCGTGTCGTGAATGAAGGCGGAGACGTGCTTGTCGCTCACGACACCTAGCCTGACATCGCTTGAACTTTCGCGCTTGCTTATTCAACTTTCGCGCCAGATATCTTTACTACTTCACCCTTGCGCGCGAAGTCGCGCTTCAAAAAGGCGGCAAATTCGTCGGGCCCGGCACCGATCGGCTCGTAGCCCTTTGGAATCAGTTCCTTGTTGCGGAACACGGGATCGTTGATCAACTTTGCGACGTCGGTGTGTATGCGATCGACAACGGCGCGCGGTGTGCCGGCGGGCGCAAGCAGTCCGTACCAGACGCCCATTTCAACCTCGGGCATACCCAACTCCACGAACGTCGGTACATTCGGCATCAACGGGGACCGCTTCGTGCCGCTATAGGCATACGCCTTGAGCCTGCCCGAAGAAACCAGTGAACGGGTTGAGAACATGCCAGCCCAGGCGAGTTGCACCTCGCCGGAGAGCGTTGCAGCCATCATTTGCGGCGTGCCCTTGTAGGGGACGTGCAGGAGCTTAATGCCGGCTTTGTTCGCGAGCAGTTCCGACAACAGATGCATCTGGCTTCCGACGCCGAGCGAGGCGTAGGCGAGCTTGCCAGGCTCCGATTTGGCCAGCGCTATCAGTTCGGTGACATTGTTCGCAGGGACCGATGGGTGCCCCACCAGCACCACGCCGAAATCGCAAATCAGCGTTATCGGCGCGAAATCGCGAAATATGTCATACGGCAGCTTCGCATAGAGATGGGGATTGATCGTGAGACCGATGTCGATACCAAACAATAAGGTCTGTCCATCGGGCTCTGCGCGCGCGACTAACTCGGTCGCGATATTGGTTGAGGCGCCGGGACGGTTGTCCACCACGACGGATTGGCCCCACAGGGGCGTGAGTCGCTGCGCCAATGCGCGGGCGAGCAGATCGCTCCCGCTGCCCGGGGTCAATCCGATGACCATGCGTACCGGTTTGGATGGCCAGGGTGATTGCGCCTGCGCCCCTGGGGCGAAGACTGCAGCACAGCCTGCGGCTGCGAATGCGACCCCGATCACAGCGCGTCTGGGTGAACGGCGCAGCGCGTGGAATACGCGGCGCAGCCAGGCAAACAGGCAGGCAATACCGTTCATGCAGTTCTCCTCGCGTCCCGGATCGTACTCTCGCTCGCCGGCCAGATGCGGCAACAGGCTCCGCAAACTATCTTACTCGCCCGCTTGGATCACGTCCACGCCGACTTTCCACGCCATCCGTTCGCGTCCGGCATGCCCATTGGTACCAGGGCCACTGGTATACTTATCCAGCCAGCCCCTAATGCCTCGAGGCGAACATGTACAGTGACGTGCGACTGCGCGAATTGCTCGAACGCGAGCCAAGCGAGCACCTGCTTGAAGAAGCCGGCCGAATGCGCGACCAGGGCCATGGCGCTCGGATCAGCTTTTCCCGGAAGGTCTTCGTTCCGCTCACTCGACTGTGCCGCGATGCGTGCCACTACTGTACCTTCGCCACGACACCCGGCGACCTGAAGGGCGCCTACCTGACTCCAGACGAAGTACTGGGTATTGCGCGCGCCGGACAGGCGGCGGGCTGCCGCGAAGCACTTTTCACGCTCGGCGACAAGCCCGAACTGCGCTGGCCCGAGGCGCGCCGGGCCCTCGACGACTTGGGTCATGCGAGCACCATTGATTACCTTGCCGCCATGTGCGAGCTGGTGCTTGAAGAGACCGGCCTGCTTCCGCATACGAATCCGGGCGTGCTGACGCGCGACGAACTCGCGCATCTGCGCACCGTGTCCGTATCCCAGGGACTGATGCTGGAGAGCGCCTCGGGGCGTCTGTGCGAACGGGGCGGGCCGCACCATGGGTCGCCCGACAAGCATCCCGCCGCGCGGCTCGAGACCATCAGGCTTGCGGGGGAACTTGCGATCCCGTTCACTTCCGGCATCCTGATCGGCATCGGCGAGACGCGCGAGGAGAGGCTGGAAGCGCTGCTCGCGTTGCGCGGGCTGCACCTGCGCTACGGTCACATCCAGGAAATCATCGTCCAGAATTTCCGGGCCAAGCCGGGCACCCCGATGGCGGCTGCCCATGAGCCGGAACTCGAAGACCTCCAGTGGACGGTCGCGCTCGCACGGTTCGTGTTCGGCCCGCAGATGAACATCCAGGTGCCGCCCAACCTCAGCCCGGCGCAATATCCGCGGCTGGTCGAGGCCGGCATAAACGACTGGGGCGGGGTGTCTCCGGTGACGCCCGACCACGTCAACCCCGAGGCACCGTGGCCCCACATCGAATCGCTTCGGCAGCGGACGGCCGCAGCAGGGAACATCCTCGTCGAGCGCCTCGCCAGCTATCCGGCGTATTGCCGGGACGCGGCGCGCTGGCATGACGCCCGCTTGATGCCGCATCTGCAGCAGCACGCCGACGCAGACGGGTACGCACGCGCGGACGGCTGGAGCGCTGGCGGAGTAGGCGCGATCCCGTCCATTCCGGCGCCCGAACGCAGGCGCTCGACCGATCTCGATGCGGTTCTCGATCGGGCAATGCGAAGCGATCCGCTGGCCGAGCACGAAATAGTCCGCCTCTTCGCCGCGCGCGCCGATGAGGTCGCCGCGGTTTGCGATGCCGCCGACGCGCTTCGCAGTGAAGCGAGCGGTGACATCGTGCGCTACGTGGTCAACCGCAACATCAACTACACCAATGTCTGCCACTACGGCTGCCGTTTTTGCGCCTTTTCCAAGGGACGCCACAGCAGTGCCGTCAACGAATTGCGCGGCGCACCCTACGATCTCGCGCACCAGGAGATCGCACGCCGCGTCGAAGAGGCATGGGCGCGCGGCGCAACCGAAGTGTGCATGCAGGGCGGAATCCATCCGAACTACACCGGCGAAACCTACCTCTCCATCCTCCGGACGGCGAAACAGGCCGCGCCGGACATGCACGTGCATGCGTTCTCGCCGCTCGAAGTGATGCACGGAGCGACGACGCTGGGTCTCCCGGTCGAAACCTTCCTCGAGCGCCTGCGCGACGCCGGCCTCGGGTCGCTGCCCGGCACCGCTGCGGAGATCCTCGACGACGAGGTGCGCAAGGTCATCTGCCCGGACAAGATCCGCACCGATGAATGGCTACGCGTGATGCAGGCTGCGCACCGCGTCGGACTGCGCTCGACAGCGACCATCATGTTCGGCCACGTCGAGACGCCTGCACAGGTCGCGCGTCACCTGCTGCACATACGGGACCTGCAGGCGCGCACGGGCGGCTTTACCGAATTCGTGCCGCTGCCGTTCATCCACATGGAAGCGCCGATGTATCTGAAGGGACGCGCTCGCAAGGGGCCGACTTGGCGCGAGGCGCTCTTGATGCACGCGGTGGCGCGCATCGCGCTGCATCCGCTCGTGCCCAACATCCAGGCATCGTGGGTGAAGCTCGGGCCCGAGGGCGCGGTCGCGGCCCTGCGCGCCGGTGCCAACGACCTCGGCGGCACGCTGATGAACGAAAGCATCTCCCGCGCGGCCGGCAACGAGCATGGCCAGGAGTTGCCGCCGGCGCAGTTCGACGCGCTCATCGCTCGAGCCGGCCGCGAGCCCCGGCAGCGCACGACCTTGTATGACGTGGCCCGCGAGGTTCAACGCACCAGGTCGTACCAGGCGGCGGCGCTCCTTCCGATTGTTCTCACACCGCCGAAGCGTCGCCGCGAGTCGGCCGGAAGGCACAGCAAATTGTCCAACGGAATCGCCGTGTGAATAGACCCGTGATCGCGGTCCTCGGCGGCACAGGCAAGGAAGGCTCCGGCCTCGCATTCCGCTGGGCCAACGCGGGCTACACCGTCATCGTCGGCTCTCGCACCGCCGACCGGGCAGCCGCCGCCGCAGCCGAACTCAACAAGCTGCTCGCGGGCCGCGCGACCGTAACCGGACTGTGCAACATCGATGCCGCGAATGCGGCCGCCATCGTCGTACTGGCGCTGCCCTATGCGGCGCAGTGTCCGACCGCGATGGGACTGAAAGATGCGCTGGAGGGGAAGATACTCATCGACGTCACCGTGCCACTCAATCCGCCCAAGGTTGATCGCGTCTGCCTGCCCGAGGGCGGGTCTGCCGTACTGCGTCTGCAGAACGATCTGGGCGCCGGCGTTCGCGTCGTGTCGGCGTTCCAGAACGTGTCGGCGGTCCATTTGAAGGACCTGAGCCACAGGATCGACTGCGACGTGCTGGTCTGCGGCGATGACGCAGATGCGCGCGAGCAGGCCGTACAGCTGGCCGAGGCCGCCGGCATGGTCGCATGGCACGCCGGTGCGCTCGCGAATTCCGCGGCGAGCGAAGCGCTGACCTCGGTGCTGATTGCGATCAACAAGCGCTACAAGGTGCCCGGTTCCGGCATACGCATTACCGGTGTACCGCGTCCGGATCGCGATACCTGAAAAGGCAACGTCGCCGCAGCCCTGCCGCGCCTATCCCCCCGGTCTGAGATAATCACTGCCTCATGCGCAGCCTGACCCTAACCGCGCTCGAAGGCATTCCCGAAATTCACGCCGGCGACGATCTCGCCGCGCTGGTCCTGGCTGCCCTAGGCCGCGCCGGCATTGCGCTTGCGGCGGGCGACGTGCTGGTCGTCGCGCAGAAGATCGTCTCCAAGAGCGAGGGGCGCGCGATGGCGCTGGCGGGTGTAACGCCTTCGCCGCGCGCGATCGAGCTCGTCGCAGTCACGCAGAAGGACGCGCGCCTGATCGAGCTGGTGCTGTCGGAATCGAAGGAAGTGCTGCGCGCGAAAAAGGACGTCATGATCGTCGAGCACCGGCTGGGCTACGTCATGGCCAGCGCCGGCATCGACCAGTCCAATGTCGAGCACGGCGGCGAATCGGTCCTGCTCCTGCCGATCGACCCTGACGCTTCCTGCGAACGCTTGCGCGTTTCGCTGCGCGGGGCGACCGGCGCGGATCCCGGTGTGATCATCAACGACAGCGTCGGGCGTGCGTGGCGCAACGGCACCGTGGGCATCGCGCTCGGGGTTGCCGGACTGCCCGGCCTACTCGACCTGCGCGGCCGCCCGGACCGCTTCGGGAGAAGGCTGCTGATCACCCAAGTCGGTGTTGCCGATGAAGTCGCGGCGGCCGCGTCGCTGCTCATGGGCCAGGCCGACGAGAGTTGTCCCGTGGTTCACGTGCGCGGCGTGCCCTACGGGCGGCGCGAGGGCTCGGCGCGCGAGCTGCTCAGACCGAGGGACGAGGACCTGTTCCGGTGATCCTCGCGCTGGCAGGCGGTGTGGGCGGGGCGCGGCTCGCATGCGGTCTCGCACTCGCGCTGGCACCCGGCGAATTGGCCGTGGCGGTCAACGTCGGCGACGACTTCGAGCACCTCGGTCTTTCGATATCGCCCGACCTCGACACGGTGATGTACACGCTGGCGGGCATCCAGAATCCGGAGACCGGCTGGGGTCGCGCGGGAGAGACATGGCATTTCATGGAGACGCTGGCCCGCCTTGGCGGCGACAGCTGGTTCCGCCTCGGCGATCACGACCTCGCAGTTCACGTCGAGCGCACGCGGCGCCTGCGCGGCGGCGAGGCGCTGTCGGCGATCACCTCGTCCTTCTGCGCGCGGCTGGGTATTGCACATGCCGTCGTCCCGGTCACCGATGCGCCTTTGCGCACAATGGTGAATACCGACGCGGGAGAACTCTGTTTCCAGGACTATTTCGTCCGCCGTCGCTGCGAGCCGATGGTGACTGGCTTTCGCTTCGAAGGCGCCGACACCGCCGGCCCCTCCGCCCCGTTGGCGCGGCTGCTCGAACCCGGCGCGATACAGGGCGTGGTCATCTGCCCGTCCAACCCGTGGCTGAGCGTTGCGCCCATGCTCGCGGTCGCGCGACTGCGCGCGTTACTCGAATCGAAACGAGTACCGGTTGTCGCGGTGTCACCGATCGTCGCCGGCAACGCGGTAAAAGGACCGGCGGCGAAGATCATGCGCGAACTGGGCATCGAGGCTTCTGCCCTGGGTGTGGCACGGCACTATGGCACGCTGGTGGACGGCTGGGTCATCGACACGCAGGATGCCGCGCTCGAGCCGGCGATCGCCTCGGGCGCTCGTTCCGTGGCGCTTACAGATACGATGATGATCTCCCCGGACAAGTCGCTGCACGCCGCCAGCGAAGCCCTCTCGCTCATGCGACGCATTGCGGGGACCCGATGAGCCACTGGACCATCGTGCCGGTGCGCGGCCTGGCCACCGGAAAATCGCGCCTTGCAGGACTGCTCGGCGCGCAGGAACGGCGTGCGCTCAACGCGATGCTGCTCGAGCGAGCGCTCGATGCGATCGAGGGCTCCGAGGGCGACCTGTCGCGCTGCATCGTCGCCAGCGCGGGCGCGGATGCGCTGGCGCTGGCGCTGGAGCGGGGAGCGTTGCCGCTGCCTGATGCGGGGGAGTCGGGCCTGAACGCGGCCCTTGAAGCAGCGCGCGATGCGGCCCGTGCGAAGGGCGCCTCGTCGCTCCTCGTTCTCGCCGCGGACTTGCCCGACGCAAACTGCGACGTGCTCTACCGTCTCCGGAACCGGATGCTGCGCGGTGGTGCCGCCATCATCGCAGACAAGCTGGGGAGCGGCACCAATGGCCTGCTGTTGCCGGCGGACTGCGCCGTGAAATTTGCATTCGGCGAGGGCAGCCTTGCTCGCCATCGTGACGCGATCGAGGCGACGGGCGTGAAGGTGACGATATGGAGCGATCCCGCGCTTTCTTTCGATATCGATTCGCCGGCCGACTACCGCGAGTGGCAATCGCGGCTGGGGCACGTGTCCGCGGGTGAAGTTGGGACGGATTCAATTCGACAGTGAAGGGTTCGAGAATGGGCCAACAAATCGATCGACTCAAGTTCGGCGTCACGCTGTCGAATCGCGGGGTTGTGATGGGAATTCGCACCGCGAAGGATCTTCTGCAGATGGCCGACCGGGTCGAGCAGAGCGAACTGTTCGACTCCGTCTGGGTGGGCGACGCCTTGTACGTCAACCGCCGCCTCGACGCGATCCCGCTGCTTGCCGCCATCGCCGGTCGAACCGAAAGGATATTGATGGGCCCCGCCACGATGGGGTCCTTCGCGTTGCGCAATCCGCTGGTGTTTGCGTACGAATGGGCCAGCATCGACCAGATTGCAGGCGGCCGCACACGCTTGATCGTCACTGCAGGCGGGGGCGGCGAAGCGCTGTGGAAGGCCGAGTCGATTGCGCTCGGCGTGCCGCCTGAAGAGCGGCGCAAGCGCGTGTACGAACACATCAGGATTTTGAAGCATCTCTGGCACAAGGACAAAGAGGCGTTCGAAGGCGCCTTCTACAAGTTCGCGGACTTGGTGCTCGAACCGAAGCCCCGGAATCCGGACTGCCCTATCTGGACCGGAACCAATGCCACGCGACTTGCGACCGGCGGGGCGGATATGGCGTCCGGCGGCTCCGACTATGCGCTGAAACAATGCGGCCGACTGGCGGATGGATGGATGACGCATAGCGCGGCGCCGCGGGCGATTCACAATTCGTGGAACAAGATTCTGGCAGTCGCCAGAGAGAACGGACGCGCCACCGACTGGTTCGACAATTGCATCTATCATCACATATACATCGACGAGAACAGGGACCGCGCGCTGCAGGAATCAAAATCGTTTCTCGACCGCTATTACTCCGCCGACTACACCAGGGAGCGACTGGAGACGTGGCTCACCTACGGCTCGCCGAAAGAATGCATCGAAGGACTCAAGGCGTTCCGGGGCTGCGGCGCCAGGCGCATGACGCTGCGCATTTCGACGGCAACGCGGGAGTTCGAGCAATTCGACCGATTGATCAACGAGGTGCTGCCGTACGTGAACGAAGGGGAGTCAAGCTTCGGCATGGAAGCATGATGGAGAGGCCGGGCATGCGCTCCACTCAGACAAGTTTGCCTGCGGACATTTGACAGCAGACGCTCGCGTGCGCGCGCCACCCGCTAGGGGTATCATAGGCGCCGGCCAATACCCCAAGCTATAGGGGTGGAACGGACAATGGCAACCAAATCTAGCGGTTACAACGCAGTAGACATAGAGATCCTGGAGGATCTTTCGCCGATTCTCCACCGGCCGGGGATGTATACCGATCCGGCCAATCCCAACCATGCGCTGGTCGAGGTCATAGACAACTCCGCCGACGAAGGGCTGGCAGGATTCGCCAAGAACATTTCGGTCACTCTCTACGAGGATGGTTCGGCTGGCGTCGAGGACGACGGGCGCGGCATTCCGGTCGACATCCATCCCAAGAAGAAAGTGCCGGCGGTGCAGGTCATCTTCACGACGCTGCACTCTGGCGGCAAGTTCCGCAAGACGGACAAGGACGCCGTCTACCGCATCGCCGGGGGACTGCACGGGATCGGAGTGTGCGTGACCAACGCACTCGGAAAGCGGCTCGAAGTCGAAGTCAAGCGCGACGGCGCGCTGCACCGGCTGGTATTCGCGGACAACGGCAAGGTCAAGGAGCCGCTCAGGAAGCTGGGTTCGGTCGGTGCACGGGAGTCCGGCACACACATCCGGTTCTGGCCGGATCCGAAGTACTTCGATTCGCCAAAGATCGTCGTCGCCGACATTACCGCGCTGCTGCGCGCCAAGGCCATGCTGCTGCCCGGAGTGCGTTTCAGTCTCGGGGTGGAGAAGAACGGCAAGGTGGAGACCCAGACCTGGCATTTTCCGGAGGGCGTCCGGGGTTATTTCGCCGACGCGATCGCCGATCTCAATCCGGTGGCCGAGACTTTTCTCGGCGAGCGCTACATCGTCGCGCAGTCCGAGTCGGACAGCTTCACCGAAGGCGAAGGCGCGCTGTGGGCGGCCGCCTGGACGCCGGAGGGCGAGGTGGTGGCAGAGGCCTACGTGAACATGATCCCGACGCGGCATGGCGGTACCCACGTCTCGGGGCTGCGCGAGGGGGTATACAACGCCATCCGCAGTTTCATAGAGCACCACGCGATGGGGCAGCGCGGCGTCAAGATCGTCCCCGAGGACGTCTGGTCGCGTGCCTCCTACGTTCTTTCAGTCAAGATGCTCGATCCGCAGTTCAAGGGCCAGGTCAAGCACGAACTCATCTCGCGCGACGCGGTGAAACTGGTGGCCCAGATGGTGCGTGATCCCTTCGAACTGTGGCTGTCGCAGCACGTGGACGAGGGCAAGCGAATCGCGGAACTGGTGATCCGGCAGGCCATGGCGCGGACCCGGGCGGCACAAAAGGTCGAGCGGCGCAAGAGTTCGGGCGTAGCGGTGCTGCCCGGCAAACTCACCGACTGCGCGTCGGACGACCCCGAGCGCAACGAGCTTTTCATCGTCGAGGGCGACTCGGCGGGCGGGTCGGCCAAGCAGGCGCGCGACAAGGAATTCCAGGCGGTGCTGCCCCTGAAGGGCAAGCCGAAGAACACCTGGCAGGACGCGCAGGAGACGTTGTATTCGAACAAGGAAATCGAGGCGATAGCGCTTGCCATCGGTGTGGAACTGCACAAGGCCGGGGAGCCTGCGGACCTCACGGCGCTGCGCTATCGGCGGATCGTGATCCTCGCCGATGCCGACGTGGACGGCTCGCACATCCAGGTGCTGCTGCTGACTCTTTTTTTCCGTCATTTTCCGAAACTGATCGAGGGCGGGCATATATACGTGGCGCAGCCGCCCCTGTTCCGGATCGACGTGACCTCGCTCGGCAAGGGCAAGCCGGCGCGCAAGCTCTACGCGCTCGACAGGCAGGAGCTCGAGGGCATGGAGGAGAAGCTGCGGGACGAGGGCGTAGCCGAGGGCAAATGGGCTGTGTCCCGGTTCAAGGGCCTGGGGGAGATGAGTCCGGAGCAGCTCTGGGAGACGACGCTCAATCCCGATACGCGCCGGATGCTTCCGGTGCGTATCGGGGATGAGGTGCTCGGTGAGGACAGCAGCATTTTCGACATGATGATGTCCAAGGAGAACGCCTCGCAGCGGCGCGAGTGGATGGAGACCTACGGCAACCTTATCGATGCCGATATCTCCTAGTCTGTCGCCACTCAAGTGGCGACAGAACTGGCGAGGAATTTGGTCTTACTGGGTCTCCCGATTTCGGGAAGTTGCAAAGTTGCAACTTCCCGAAATCGGGAGATTGACGGATGCCAAGACAAGGCAAGCTGCTTGGTTCCGGCTTGTCTGGCTTAGGACGATGCACTATGGGTACCCAGAAGGATTTGTTCGATGGAATCGGGGCGGGCGTTGCTGAACCCTCCGAGGCCCCGGTGAGCGCGGTCGCAAGCCTGCCGGCCAAGCCTGCGGGCGGCGGGGACGGAGGAGGGACCCTGCCGCCGCATTTCGCGCCGATGGCGGCCGAGTACGGAGATGCGCTCCCGCTGGGCAGGTACGCGGCGCTGCAATACCTGCAGTACGCGGTCAGCACCGTCAAGGACCGCGCCCTGCCTCGCGTGGGCGACGGTCAGAAGCCCGTGCAGGCCCGGATTCTCTATGCGATGTGGGAGATGGGCGGTCGCCCCGGCACCCCGCGCAAGAAGTCGGCGCGGGTGGTCGGCGACGTGCTGGGCAAGTTTCACCCACACGGCGATGCATCGGTATACGACGCGCTGGTACGGATCGCCCAGGACTTCACCATGCGCTATCCGCTGGTGGACGGTGAAGGCAATTTCGGTTCGCGCGACGGCGACGATCCGGCAGCGATGCGCTACACCGAGGCCCGCCTGACCAAATTTGCGGAAGTTCTGCTCGCGGAACTGGACAGCGGGACGGTGGACTTCGCGCCCAATTACGACGGGAGCCTCTCTGAGCCGCAAGTGCTTCCGGCGCGGCTGCCGGTGGTGCTGCTGAATGGCGCTTCGGGCATCGCCGTGGGCATGGCCACCGAGATTCCGAGCCACAATCTGAACGAGGTGGTCAACGGCGCGATTGCGCTCGTCCGCGACCCCGATCTCTCGGTCGCGGGTCTGATGAAGCACATCAAGGGCCCGGATTTTCCAGGCGGCGGACAGATCATCACACCGCGCGCCGAGATGCGCGAAGCGTACGCCTCGGGCAGGGGTTCGGTACGAGTGCGCTCGCGCTGGACTATCGAGCGGCTGGCGCGCGGACAGTGGCAGGTGGTGGTCTACGAGTTGCCCCCCGGAACGTCGTCGCGCAAGGTCTTGGAGGAAATAGAGGCCATTACCAATCCGCAGCCGCGGCCCGGAAAGAAATCGCTGACGCCGGAGCAGCAGCGCGAGAAGCAGCTGATGCTGTCCATGCTCGACAAGGCTCGCGACGAATCCGACCGCACGCATCCGGTGCGCCTCGTGTTCGAGCCGAAGTCGTCGCGGATCGACGAGCAGGAGTTCGTCAATTTGCTGCTCGCCAAGACGGGCATGGAGACCAATGCTTCGATCAATCTGGTGATGGTGGGGCTGGACGGGCGCCCGACCGGGAAGAACCTGCGGGATATCCTGGCCGAATGGCTGAAGTTCCGCTTCACCACCGTGACCCGGCGCACCAAGTTCCGGCTCGAGAGCGTCCTGGACAGAATCCACGTGCTGGAAGGCCGGATGATTGTCCTGCTGAACGTGGACAAGGTGATCAAAATCATCCGCAACGCGGACGATCCGAAGGCGGATCTGATCAAGGCGTTCAAGCTCACCGAGCGGCAGGCAGACGACATCCTGGAGATCCGGCTGCGCCAGCTCGCCAAGCTGGAGCACATCAAGGTCGAGAAGGAGCTCGAGGAGCTGCGCAAGGACCGCAAGGGCCTGGAGAAGATACTCGGTGCCCGCAAGGCGCTCGAGGAACTCGTCATCCAGGAGATCGAGGCAGACGCGAGAGCATTCGGCGACAAGCGCCGCACGGTGATCGAGGAGTCGGAAAAAGCGGTCGTCGAGACGCCGCTGATCGACGAGCCCGTTAGCGTCATCTTCTCCCGCAACGGGTGGGTACGGGCGCGGCAGGGCTGGGGTATCGATCCGGGCACGCTGTCCTTCAAGGAAGGCGATGGATTGCTCGCGCTGCTTGCGTGCCGCACGGTGGATCCGGTGGTATTCCTGGATTCGCTGGGTCGTGCGTATACGGTCACCGCAGGAGAGTTGCCTCCGGCCAGAGGTGACGGGGCGCCGGCGTCGTCGCTGGTGGACGTGCAGGGCGGGGCCAAGATCATGTTCTGCCTGGCGGGAAAACCCGACACCAGCGTCCTCGTTGCCTCCTCCGGTGGCTATGGATTCCTCACCCGGCTGTCGGATATGACCTCGGCTCGCAAGGCGGGCCGTGAATTCCTGACGCTCGCCGAGGGCGAAGCGCCGCTGGCGCCGTTCGTCTATGAAGAGGCGTCCGGCAACGTCGTCGCGGCACTCTCCGGCCATGGGCGCCTGCTCGTGTTCGAAATCGGCGAGATGCGCCAGGTTTCGCGCGGCCGCGGCGTGATCGTCATGGGTCTGGAGCAGGGCGAGAAGCTGCTTGCAGCGGCGGTATTCAACGGCAAGTCGTTGCTGGTGGCCGGGGTGGGGCGCGGCGGGAGGGAAAAGGAACTGGTGCTTTCGGGCGAAAAGCTTAAGCATCACTTCGGTCACCGTGCGCGCATGGGCCGTGTGCTGCCCGAGAAGCTGAAGCCGACCGCGCTCCAGATCCCCGGTGCGCCGCGTTTCGAGGGCGGCTGAGGGTGGACGCGCTGTGCTACACTGCCGTGCCCCAGGTTACAGAAGCACGCTTTGGCTGAGTGGCGGGTTTCGACGACTATGGCGGGCCTCCCCGCATTGCAGCGTGGTGAATCTGGTCAGGTCCGGAAGGAAGCAGCCACAGCTACTCACTGCAAGTGCCGGGGGTTAGGCTCGCCACCCTATGCAAGATGGCAGGACGGGAATCGGGAGGGAGAAGCGGCACGGCCGCTTCTCCCTCGATACCTCCTCGATCATCGGGCCTCGCCGCTCCATCGTCGATCCTAGCTGTTAGAATTTCTCCATGAGCTATCAGGTTCTCGCCCGCAAGTGGCGCCCGCGCACCTTCGAGACGCTGGTCGGGCAGGAGCATGTGGTCAAGGCGCTGACCCACGCCCTGGATCAGAACCGGCTGCATCATGCCTACCTGTTCACCGGCACGCGCGGCGTGGGCAAGACCACGATTGCACGCATTCTAGCCAAAGCCCTCAATTGCGAAACCGGCGTTACCTCCAAGCCTTGCGGCGTTTGTTCCGCCTGCACCGAGATCGATAGCGGCCGATTCGTCGACCTGATCGAGATCGACGCGGCCACTAACACCGGCATCGATGATATGCGCGATCTGCAGGACAACGCGATTTACGCACCGACGCGGGGGCGTTTCAAGGTGTTCGTCATCGACGAAGTGCATATGCTTTCCAAGCAGGCATTCAACTCCATGCTGAAAACCTTCGAGGAGCCGCCGGAGCACATCAAGTTCGTGCTGGCTACCACCGCCCCCCAGAGCATTCCGATCACGGTCCTGTCGCGGTGTCTGCAGTTCAATCTCAAACAGATGCCGGCTGCGCTGATCTCGGCGCATCTCGCACGCGTACTCGGAGAGGAAAAGCTCAAGTGCGAGCCGCCGGCGCTCAGGCTGATCGCCGCTGCCGCAAGGGGCAGCATGCGCGACGCGCTGTCGTTGCTGGACCAGGCCATCGCCTATTCGGCGGGGGAATTGACCGAAGCGTCGGTGCGGGCGATGCTCGGCACGGTCGACGACAGTTTCCTGTTCGCGATCGTTCGGGCGCTTGCGCAGGGCGATGCGCGCGCGGCGCTTGCCGTCGCCGACGACATGGAGGCCAGAAACCTGTCGTTCGATGCGGCGCTGCAGGATCTGGCGACCCTGCTGCACCGGGTTGCGCTGGCGCAGACGGTGCCGGCAGCGCTTTCCGATGAGGACCCGCAGAAAGACGCGACCCTGGATCTTGCGAAAGCGCTCCAGCCTGAAGAAGCGCAGCTCTATTATCAGATTGCGCTGCATGGCAGGCAGGATCTGCCGCTTGCGCCGGATGGCTACGCGGGCTTCACGATGAGCCTGCTGCGAATGTTCGCTTTCAGGCCGGAGGACGGGGGTGGCGGCGCGGCGATCAGGGCACGCGCGGCGGTTTCGAGCACAGGCGTGCGGGCGCGGCCCGCCGAGCAGGCCGGCACCGGCGCCTTCGATGGCGACTGGCCAGCGCTCGCAAAGTCGCTGCGCGCGAGCGGCATGGCCAGACAACTCGCGCAGCAAAGCGAGCTGAAGAGCTTCGATGGCGGCGCAATGGAACTGTGCGTGCCGATCGCGATGAAGCATCTGGCCGAGAAGCCCTACCCGGACAAGCTGAAAGCGGCCTTGGAGGAGCATTTTGGCAGGCCGGTCCGGCTCGGGGTCAAGATCGGCGGTACCACGGGCAATTCCGCCCAGGACCAGGCGGTGACGTCGATCCAGCAGGACGCCTTTGTGCGCGATATGGTCGAGAATCTGGACGCCACGATCGTCACTTCGTCGATCAAGCCGGTTCAACAAGAGGTCGTTTCAGAACTACCGAAACGGCCCCTAACTTAGGGGAGTATGAGGCGAGGTATCCCCTCATTTCGCAACGAACTCTCAGCAGCGGAGAGCAGAGATGATCAATAAAGGACAAATTGCCGGTCTGATGAAGCAGGCGCAGCAAATGCAGGACAACATGCGCCGGATGCAGGAGCAACTCGCCGGCATCGAAATCGAAGGCCAGGCCGGCGCCGGTTTGGTGAAGGTCATCATGACCTGCAAGCACGACGTCAAGCGCGTGAGCATCGATCCCAGCCTGCTCGCCGACGACAAGGACATGCTCGAGGATCTCGTGGCCGCGGCAGTCAATGACGCCGTGCGGCGCGTTGAATCGACGGTTCAGGAAAAGATGGCCGGTGTCACCGCCGGCCTGCCGCTGCCACCGGGAATGAAATTGCCGTTTTGAAGTCTCCCTCGAGCCTCGAAGAACTGATGGAAGCGCTGCGCTGCCTGCCCGGGGTCGGGCCCAAGGCGGCGCAGCGGACGGCCTATCATCTGCTGCAGTACGACCGGCCGGGGGCGCAGCGCCTGGCCGGCGCGATCGGGCGAGCCTTGCAGACCATACGCCGCTGTGCCAGGTGCAACAGCTTCACCGAGGAGGAGTTGTGCGCGCTTTGCGCATCGCCCAAGCGCGATGCGGCGCTGCTGTGCGTGGTGGAGACGCCGGCAGATCTGCTCATGATGGAGCAGACCCTCGCCTACGGCGGTCTTTATTTCGTCCTGATGGGCCGGCTGTCGCCGCTGGATGGCATAGGCCCGCGCGAAATCGGTCTGGACGTGCTGCTGAAACGCGCTGCGGACGGAACGGTCAAGGAGGTCATCGTGGCGACCAATTTCACCAACGAGGGCGAGGCGACGGCCCACTACATCAGCGAGATGCTCAACGGCCGCGGCATCAGGGTATCGCGCATCGCCCGAGGCATCCCCGTCGGCGGTGAGCTTGAGTATGTGGACACCGGAACGCTCGCGCAGGCGCTGGTCGAGCGTCGGCCGGTCTGAGGAGTCGCGATGACCACAATCCCGGCAAGACATATTGAGTTACTCGATACAACCCTGCGTGACGGCGAACAGACGCAGGGGGTGTCCTTTACGCCCGATGAAAAGGTCAACATCGCCAAGGCCCTGTTGCACAAGCTCAATGTCGACCGTATCGAAATTGCCTCGGCCAAGGTTTCCGCGGGGGAAAAAGCCGCGGTGACCACGATCAATGAATGGGCTGCCGAGCACGGTCTGCTGGACCGGATCGAAGTGCTGGGATTCGTCGACCATGACCGCAGCGTGGACTGGATAGTGGAAACCGGCGGCAGGACCATCAACCTGCTGACCAAGGGAAGCGAAAAACACTGCCGGATGCAACTGGGAAAAACCCTCGACCAGCACGTTGTGGATATTCGCAGGACGATCGAGTACGCATTCAAGCGCGGACTGAAGGTCAACATGTACCTGGAAGACTGGTCAAACGGGTTCAGGGACAATCCTGCTTACGTGTATGGCCTGCTGAACGCCTTTCAGGACAGTGGCGTATCCCGCTATCTGCTTCCCGACACCCTGGGCGTCATGAGCCCGGACGAGGTCTACGCGAGCATCGGAGAAATGATTTCCCGCTATCCCGGCCGGCATTTTGATTTCCACCCCCATAATGATTACGGGTTGGGCACGGCCAATGTCATGGCCGCGGTCAAGGCGGGGGTCAACGCCGTGCATTGCACCGTCAATTGCCTCGGGGAACGTGCCGGGAATGCCTCGCTGGCGGAGGTTGCGGTGGTGCTGAAAGACAAGATGGGAATGCACCTCTCGATCAACGAGGAACATATCTTCGATTTATGCAAGATGGTGGAAAACTTTTCGGGCAAATGGATCGCCGCAAACATGCCCATCGTCGGCACTGATGTATTCACCCAGACTGCCGGGATCCATGCCGATGGCGATCAAAAAGGCGGGTTATATGAAAGCATCCTGAGGCCTGAGCGGTTTGATCGAAAACGCACCTATGCATTGGGTAAAATGAGCGGCAAGGCCTCGCTGCTTAAGAACCTGGAACAACTGGATTTGAGCCTGAGCGACGAAAACCTGAAAAAAGTCCTGGAACGTATCGTCGAGCTGGGTGATTCGAAACAGACTATCACCGAAGACGACATCCCGTTCATTATTGCCGACGTACTGGAGAGCAAGGACTACAACCATGTAATACTGGTTCATTGCTCCATCACCAGTAGCCTGGACCTGGAATCAACAGTCAGTATGCAGGTTGAGGTGGCTGGAAAACTGCATAAATCCTCAGGCACCGGCAATGGTGGCTTCGACGCCTTTAACAATGCCATCAACAAGATCCTTAGGAAATATGACTACAAGACACCCAAGCTGGTGGATTTTGAGGTGCGCATACCCAAGGGGGGGGAGACCAGTGCCCTGACTGAAGCTATCATTACCTGGCAGACACAGGGCAAATACATGAAAACGCGTGGCGTGCATGCCAATCAGGTATTCGCGGCCATACAGGCTACGCTGCGCATGATCAACCTGCAGTTCCAGGAACGCAAGACCGGCCCTTTGAACTGACGCACAACCGGTTTGGTCTAATCAACTCGGCCACTCGACCCCTCCGGTTCCGACCGGAGATTAGCCTTTGATGACTGGAGAGTTATGGTACCGAAGACGATGTTTGAAAAGATCTGGGACTCCCACGTCGTCAGCGACGAGCCCGGGAAGCCCTCGCTGCTGTACGTAGACCTCCACCTGGTGCACGAGATCACCTCCGCGCAGGCGTTCGACGGCCTGCGCATGAACCGACGCACCGTCAGGCGCACTGACAAGACAGTCGTCGTGGCCGACCACAACGTGCCCACCAAGGATCGCGACAAGCCCCTGGAGGACGAGATCGCCAAGGCGCAGCTCGACGCGCTCGCGAAGAACACCTCGGAGTTCGGACTGAAGTACTTCGACATGTTCAGCAAGAAGCAGGGCATCGTCCACGTCATCGGCCCCGAGCAGGGCTGGACGCGCCCCGGCATGATCATCGTCTGCGGCGACAGCCACACTTCCACCCACGGAGCCATGGGTTCCATGGCGTTTGGCATCGGCACCTCCGAAGTCGAGCACGTGCTCGCGACCCAGTGCATCTGGCAGGCCAAGCCCAGGACCATGGAGATCCGCGTCGAAGGCACCCTCGCCGCCGGCGTAACGCCCAAGGACGTCGCGCTGGGCATCATCGGCAAGATCGGCACCTCCGGCGGGATCGGCCACGCCATCGAGTACACCGGCAGCGTTTTCCGGGACATGTCCATGGAAGGCCGCATGACCGTGTGCAACCTCTCCATCGAAGCCGGTGCCCGCACCGGCATGGTCGCCCCCGACGAGAAGACCTTCGAGTACCTCAAGGGCCGGGAGCAGTGCCCAAAGGGCGCGGAATGGGACAAGGCCGTCGAGCGGTGGAAGAAGCTGCCGACAGACAAGGGCGCCCGGTTCGACAAGGTCATCGAGATCCCCGCCTCGGAGTTCGTCCCCTTCGTCACCTGGGGCACCAATCCCGCGCAGGTCGCGCCGGTCACCGGCCGGGTCCCCAAGCCTGAGGATTACGCCAACGCCCAGGATCGATTAGCTGTTGAAAAGACCCTCAAATACATGGGCCTGCAGGGCGGCGAGCGGATCCAGGACATCAGGATCGACACGGTCTTCGTGGGCTCATGCACCAACTCGCGCATCGAAGACATGCGTGCAGCCGCCAAGGTCGTCAAGGGCAGGAAAGTGGCCCCCACTGTCCGGGCGCTCATCGTCCCTGGCTCCTGGCAGGTCAAGCAGCAAGCCGAGGCCGAAGGCTTGGACCGGATATTCCTCGAGGCCGGCATGGAGTGGCGCGATGCAGGTTGTTCCATGTGCCTCGCCATGAACCCGGATCGCCTCGCTCCTGGAGAGCGCAGCGCATCCACCTCCAACCGCAACTTCGAAGGCCGCCAGGGTCCTGGAGGCCGGACCCATCTGGTCAGCCCCGCCATGGCAGCCGCAGCGGCCATCGCCGGCCACTTCGTCGACATCCGCGACTGGAAATGAGGTGTGCAAGGGGCGGATCCCTTGCACCAGAACGTAACGGGGCAGTGAGGGCCAATTCCCGCTCTGCCCGACAGGAGAACGTGATGGAAGCATTCAAGAAGCACACCGGCAAGGTCGTCCCCTACGACATGCCCAACGTAGACACCGACCAGATCATCCCCGCGCGGTTCCTCAAGAAGATCGACCGCGTCGGCTTCGGCGAACTGCTGTTCAACGACGTCCGCTACAACGCTGACGGCTCCCCCAAGAAGGATTTTGTACTCAACCAGCCGAAATACGCGGGCGGCAGTGTCCTCGTGAGCGGCCCCCAATTCGGGATCGGCTCGTCTCGCGAGCACGCGCCGTGGGCCATCCAGCAGTACGGGTTCAAGGTCGTCATCGCCCCCAGCTTCGGCGACATCTTCAGGAGCAACTGCTTCCAGAACAGCCTGCTCCCGGTGCAACTCTCCGAACGTGACGTCCAAACGCTCATCCAGCGCGCGCAGGAACTCACCGACTACGAGATCACCGTCGACCTAGAGGCGCAGGAGATTCACGACTCCGCGGGCTTCAGCGTCAAGTTCGAGGTGGACCCGTACCGGCGGGACTGTCTGCTGCGCGGCCTTGATGACATCGGGCTGACCCTGGAGAAGACGAGCGCGATCGACGCCTACGAAAAGGCACACGCTTAGTACCGCAGTACCGAATAACTGGCGACACGCGAGGGATCCATGGCGACGTTTAACATTCTTGTTCTTGGTGGCGACGGGATCGGCCCGGAGGTCGTGGCATCTTCCCAGCGAGTGCTGGAGGTCGTAGCGAAGAAGTGGAAGCACAAGCTCCGCTACGCTACCGACCTCGTCGGCGGTGCAGCGATCGACGCCTACGGCACGCCGCTGCGCGCCGAGACGATCGCTGCCGCCAGGAAGGCCGACGCCGTCCTGTTCGGCGCGGTCGGCGGCCCCAAGTGGGACAACGCCCCCACGCGCCCGGAAGCCGCCATCCTCGGCCTGCGCAAGGCCCTAGGCCTCTACGCCAACCTCAGGCCCGTCAAGGTCTTCCCCGGCATGGAGGAGTCCTCCCCGCTGAAAAACGACCGCGTGCGCGGCGCCGACCTGCTCATCATCCGCGAGCTCACCGGCGGCCTCTACTACGGCAAGCCCAAGAAGCGCTGGACCACCAAGGCCGGTCGCAAGGGCGTCGACACCATGCTCTACACGGAGAAGGAGGTCGAGCGCATCATGCGCGTCGGCTTCGAGCTCGCCCGCTCGCGCAGGCGCAAGCTCACCTCCGTGGACAAGGCCAACGTCCTCGAATCCAGCCGCATGTGGCGTGAAGTCGCCACTGAGCTTGGCAAGGAGTACCCCGACGTGGAGCTCGAGCACCAGCTCGTCGACTCCTGCGCGATGCTCCTCGTCACCCAGCCCACGCGCTTCGACGTCATGGTCATGGAGAACACCTTCGGGGACATCCTGTCCGACGAGGGCGCCGTGCTTTCAGCGTCCCTCGGCATGCTGCCCTCCGCCAGCCTCGCCGGCCTGCCGGGCAAGGACAGCAAGGGCAAGCCCCGCAAGGTCAGGGGCCTGTACGAGCCCAGCCACGGCAGCGCGCCCGACATCGTCGGCACCGGCAAGGCCAACCCCATTGGCACGATTCTAAGCGCTGCGTTTATGCTCCAGTACTCGTTCGGTCTCACCGAAGCGGCCAACGCGGTCAACGCCGCGGTCGAGGCTGTGATCTGCGCAGGCCACCGCACCGCCGACATCGCTGAGCGTGGCGCAGGATTTTCCACCACCGAGCGCATGACCGACCTCATCATCGAGCAGCTCTAGAAGCCGCCCGCGTGCTTTCCACCGGACTTCCTGCGAAATAACTGGTACCGCTGCAGGGGGCAGGTCAAGGTGACCGAGGCGTCAGGAGTCGAGCTGGTAAATGATGCGATTTACGCGGCGCAGCCGGCTCGACAGCTCCCTGCCAAGATTGGTGAGCAGCAAGATGGCAATGGCGGGATGGCTCTTCTTGATCTCGTCGAAGTCGCTGGCCGTCAGTACATAGCAGACGAGGGGTTCGTCGGCGGTGATCGTGGCCGACCTTGGCTCGGTATCGAGCAGGGCGATCTCTCCGAAAACGGTTCCCGGGGCAAAGGTCACCAGACGGGCCTCGCGATCCGTGCCGGTCAGACGAATTTTCACACTGGCGCTGCCGCGCGCGATGATGTACAACTCCTTGCTCTCCGCGCCTTCAACGAATACCTGCTGGCCCTGGTCAAACTCATATCGCCGCAGCTTGGGTTTGAGCTCCTCCAACTGTTCTTCGGAAAGCGCCTGGAGAACATCCAGACTGCGAAATGGGAATTCGTTTCCGAGTTCCATGTCACCCAACTCGGCGAGAATCAGGTGATCTTCCGCCCATTCAATGGCCCGATCGGTGTCTGCAAAGATGCGGCTCCGAGTGAACGCCGCTGTTACGCCGATATCCCTAAGATAACCCGCAATTCGCGACCGCTCGGGCATGGAAGCCAGAGCCGCGAATTTTCCCCTTCGCACCAGTTTGTCCTGAATATCCAGCAGAAGGCGCGCACCGGTATTGTCGACGTCGGTCAGGCGCTTCAGGTCGAGAATGACGTAATTGACGCCGTGCTCGGCCGTGCGCTCTATCTCGTTGGCGAGCTTTTCGGCGGTACCGAAGAAGAGCGCCCCCTCGAGCTCGAATACCGCGATCTTGTGGCCCTGCTCCGCAAGCAATGTCATGATCCGATCATCCCGGACCTTGCGTGAATGGGCCGCATCGCAGCGATAGGTCCGCCGGACGACGCTGCGACTCATGCGTACGAGGAACGATGCGATCGAGATGATGATTCCTATGCCGACAGCGACCAAGAGATCGGCAAATACGGCGAAGCCGGTGACCAGAACGATGATGGCAAGGTCGCCGGTGAGACTGCGCGCGCGGGCGCCGTCCGCGGTCGCGAGTTGCCGCAGCATCTGCAGCGTCCAAGGATCGAATAGCCGGATCGCTGTGACCACAAGCAGACCCGCGACCACAACGTATGGAAGCAGGGCAATCAGGCCGGTAAGAAAATAGGCGGCAACAAAGATCAGCGTACAGTTCGCGAGAAGTGCGTAGCGGCTTCGTCCTCCCGAGTTGTAGTTCGCATGGCTCGAGGTCAGGCTGACCGCGCTGGAAATCGAGCCGAACAGCGCGGCAACGGCATTGCCGATTCCAAGGCGGATCAGATCGAGATTGCTGTCGCTCCGTTGCCGCGTGACGGTCTCCATGAGTTTCGCGCACAGGAGCGCGTCGAGCGAGGACATCAGGGCCAGACTCGCGCTCGAGGCGAGGATCAGAGGTGCCATGCGATGCACCGTTGGGTCCTGAAGCGCGCCGAATACGCCTTGAATGTTGCGCAGACCAGGCAATTCAAATCGGATTCCGCCAATGATATGGCCAAGCTGCTCGCCCAGGCCCAGCGCATACAGCACGTAGTAAAGACCGATGCCGCCAAACAGTCCGATGATCACCGCAGGAATTCGCTTAGTCAGGCTTGCCGCATTCATCATCAACGCGCAACTGACGACCCCTACGAGCAGGGTAAGCGGTTGAATCAGCGATAGACTGCCGCCGATCTGGGCAAACGTAACGTGCCGAGGCAAGCCTAACATCGGATTGATTTGCGAAGTCAGCAGCAGCAATGCAGCGCCATTCTGGAAGCCGGCAATCACCGGATGCGGGATGAATTTGACCGCCTCACCCAGACGCAGCACGCCGAACAGCGACTGAATGATGCCGGCGGCGAGCATGATCAGAAACATGACGGCGAGGAGTTTGGACGGATCGTTGAAATCACCCGCTGTTCGAACCGCGAGAAGGTGGAAAGCGACGCCGGAAATCAGATACGACGTCATGCTGCGCGGCGCGAATACGACCGCTGAGTTGAAGCGCAGCAGGACGGCCACAATCGGAACAATGATTGCGCTGTAAAGACCTGCCAGAATCGCGAATTGGGTGTAGCGCGGGCCCAGGGGCGCGAAAGCGAACAGACCGAATCCGATCGCGAGCGGTATGGTCAGCAGTGCGGAAGCGGCGCCACCCTTCAGATCGCCCTGGAGGGAGGTGGAAATGATCGCCATTTCATACGCTCTTGTTGGTGGTGGGGCCGAGTCCTCTATTTGAAGCCGGATCATACACATAAGACACGCAGGAAACGGGCGCCCGGCACTGAATGCGGTGCAACAAAGTATTGACACAGTGTGTGTGCACTGACATAATCTCCCTTCTCTGACGGACGCGGGGTGGAGCAGTCTGGCAGCTCGTCGGGCTCATAACCCGAAGGTCATAGGTTCAAATCCTATCCCCGCAACC
>MEQZ01000046.1 GCA_001770425.1 Betaproteobacteria bacterium RIFCSPLOWO2_02_FULL_65_20
GCTGCCGGCGTCGCCGTGATATACGCCGCGCTGGTCTCGCGCTACATATATCGCGAGGTCACCTGGCTCCAACTCTGGGGTATCACGCAGAACTCGATGTACCTCGTCGGCCAGCTCATGATCATCGTCGCCGGGGCAGGCGCCTATTCATGGCTCATCACGACAAGCGGCTTTCCGCAACGGCTGGGGACCGTCATCGGGGAACTGCAAATCGCAACCTGGCTCATGCTGCTCTCGTTCAACGTGCTCCTGCTCATCGTGGGCAGCTTTCTGGAGCCGCCGGCCGCAATCCTTATCCTGGCACCGCTGGTCCTGCCACTCTTGCAGGCCCAGGGCGTGGATCCGATCCACTTCGGCATCATCATGACAGTCAACCTCGCCATCGGCATGTTTATGCCGCCATTCGGGCTGAACCTGTTTGCCTCCCACGCGCTGTTCAACGTGCCGCTGCCCACGCTCTACCGCGGCGTCCTGCCTTTCTTGGGCATTTACCTTGTTGCGCTTATGATCATCACTTACGCGCCGATCCTTTCGCTCGCCCCGCTTGTCCTGCTAAGACACTGAAGCCGAACCCGGCCCGACAATCGCCACATAAGGAGTCGAACGTGACCCACCACACCATGAGAGATTTTCTCGCCGCACTGGAGCAAAAGGGCCTGCTGCGCAGGATCGCAAGGCCGGTCGACCGCATGTGGGAACCGGCCGCGCTGGCGAAATGGATGTACCAGGCGCTGCCCGAAGAGAAACGCTTCGGCATGTACTTCGAGAACGTGAAAGGCTACAAGATTCCGATCGTCACCGCCGCGCTGGGCGCCAGTACCGCCGCCTACGCCACTGCGCTCGGCGTCGAGCCGGAGGGCATCAACGATGCCTGGGTCAGGGCCTGCCGCAACCCGATCCCGCCCAAGGTGGTCGACCGCGCGCTCTGCCAGGAAGTGGTCGTCACCGGCAAGGACGTGCGCCTGTCCACCCTGCCGATTCCGGTGTGGACGCCGGGCAAGGACAAGAGCCCCTACCTCACGACCATCACCGTGACCCGGGACCGCGACACGGGCATCCAGAACATGGGGGTGTACCGCACGATGGTGCGCGACGAAACCAGCGTGGTCCCCAACCTCGCCCCGGGCCGCCAGGGCTACATCAATACGCTCACCTGGACCGACAAGGACAAGGCCGCACCGATCGCCTGGGTGATCGCAGCCCCGCCCGCGGTGCATCTGGCCACCGTGGCGAACCTGCCCTACGGCGCCGACGAGATCGACATCGCAGGCGGCATGATGGGAGCGCCAGTTGCGATGGTGAAGTGCAAGACGGTCGACCTCGTCGTCCCCGCGGACGCCGAAATCGTCATCGAAGGCGAACTCCACCCCGGCGAGACCGACATGGAAGGCCCGTTCGGCGAATTCGCCGGCTACATGGGGCCGGTCGACCGGCGCCCCGTGGTGCGCATCACCGCGATCACCCACCGCAAGAACCCCATTTATTACGGTTATACGAGCCAGATGCCGCCCTCGGAGAGCACCACCATCCAGAGCCTGACCAACGCCGGGGTATTGCTCAAGACGCTGCGCTACGACCTAGGCGAACCCGGCGTGACCGACGTGTTCATCGACCAGACCTTCGGCGGGCTGCTCGCGCATGCGATCATCGCGATGAAACCGGGCTACCCGGCGCATTCGAAGAAAGTCGGTCGCCTGGTGGCCGCCATGTCGCCCATAAAGCGCGTGACGGTCGTCGACGACGACGTCGACATTCGCGACCACACCCACGTCGAATGGGCGATGAACTCCCGCTACAACCCGGCGCGCGACACCGATCTGATCAACGACGTCTACTTCCCCATCAACATGGACCCGTCGGTGCGTTCCCGGACCTCGGAAAACACCATGGGCAGCAAGATCGTCTGCGATGCAACGCTCAAGATCGACGCCGGCACCTTCTCGCTGCCGCCGAAGGAAATCATGATGAAGGCGCTGGATCTGTGGAAGGAAATCGGCCTGCCGGAGTTCGAAATTCCCAAGCGCGCGAAGCTGCGCATCGACCGTTCCTGACGCACTTTGGCCGTATCGCCCTTAGCCAGACGAGCCGGAACCAGCCAGGCGCGCTCGATTTTGCTTCTCATAATCTCCCGATTTCGGGAAGTTAGAAGTTCCAACTTCCCAAAATCGGGAGACCAACACAAACCCAGATTCTTCGCCGGATCCGTCAACACTTGAGTGGCAAAAACCAAGGCCGCGGGATGCATAGGCGTCCCGCCACCGTCGTTTCGCGCGGAGCGCCAGGCAGAATATCTCATGCAAGGTTCGCAATGACTGTCCCGGCGCCGAACGAGGCGTTCGATCTCACCATGGCCGACGGCGCCGTCATTCGCATGCGCCGGCACGGCAACGCGAGTGGGCCTCGCCTGGTGCTGTGCCACGGGAACGGCTTTGCCATCGACGCATACGTGCCGTTCTGGAGCCTGCTCACGGATCGCTTCGATGTCGTCGTCTACGACCAGCGCAATCACGGCCGGAACCCGCGGCACCGGGTGGAGGCCCACGACGTGCCGAATTTCGTCAGCGACATGGAGGCAATCTTCCACGCGATCCGCGACAGGCTGGGGGTCGCGCCGACGGTCGGTGTATTCCACTCGATCTCTGGCGTCACCGCGATCTGGCATGCGCTGCAATACGGCAAGCGCTGGGACGCGCTCGCGCTGTTCGATCCCGCGCTGATCCCCGGCCCCGGCCTTCCCGAGCACGAGGTCGCGCGCACCTTCGAGCTGATGCTGGCAAGGTGGTCAAGATCGCGAGCGAACCGCTTTGCCGATCCGGGCGAACTCGCCGCCCAGTTCGCCAAGTCGTACACCCTGCGCCGCTGGGTGCCGGGCGCACACGAACTGATGGCGCGCTCGATCCTGCGCGAAGACCCGCAGACAGGTCTATGGTCGCTGTGCTGCCCGCCCGCAGGCGAATCCCAAGTCTACAAGACCAATTCCGATCTGCACCTGACGCACCGGTTCAATGAACTGCCGCTGCCGGTGAAATTGATCTGCGCCGACCCCGATCAGCCCGACGCCCAGGCGCCCTCCAAGGTCGGCCGGTCGCTGCACGCCCTTTACGGCTGTCCTTACGAGGCCATTGCCGACACCAGCCACTTGCTGCTGATCGAGAAACCCGCGGAATGCGCCCGTTCACTCCTTGCGTTTCTGGATGGACTAGTATGACCGTCAGAGGCACACACTCCGACAACCCCTAACGAAAGCAGAGCATCCCATGAGCGGCACCAAGATCGATTTCAATCTCGTCACGACCAAGGGCAGCCAGCCGCGCACCGCGGCGATCACTGCCGCGATCATCGCCGGATGGACCGGCCGCGACCGGGCGGCGATGGAAAAGCACATCGTCGAACTGGAAGCGCTCGGCGTGAAACGACCGGCTTCGACGCCGATTTTCTACCGGGTGGCGGCGGCGCGCCTGACCACGGCCGCCGAGATCGAGGCGAGCGGAGGAGACTCGAGCGGCGAGGTCGAATTCTTCCTCGCCACCATCGACTCACGCCTGTGGGTGGGGGTGGGCTCCGACCACACCGACCGGAAGGTGGAAACGATCGGCGTCACGATTTCCAAGCAGATGTGCGACAAACCGGTCGGCACCGACATCTGGCCCTACGACGAAGTCGCCGGCCACTGGGACAAGCTCATATTGCGCTCCTACGCCGTCGAAGCCGGAAAGCGCAGCCTGTATCAGGAAGGGCCGGTCACGACCATGCTCGACCCGCTCGACCTGATTGCGCGCTATCCGGCCGGAAAGGGACGGCTTGCCGAAGGCGCGTTGATGTTCTGCGGCACGCTCGCGGCAAAAGGCGGGATACGCCCGTCAGAGCGCTTCGAAATCGAATTGGAAGACCCGGTACTGGACCGCAAGCTCACGCACGCGTACGACATCGCCTGCCTGCCCGTGGAGGGCTGAGAGCGCAGCAGCTTGCCGGCAGCCCCGCCCTCAGAGGGCGGGAACAAATCCGGTCTTCCCACCAGCGCCCGGTCGTCCGCCCTCCGTTCTAGGCTCCCGCAGCCGGAAGGATGGGGTCCGGCTGGACATCGTCCTTGTGCTGGACATAGTGCCAAGCCGCAGCCAGGGCCTTCACGGCGATTCTCGTGGTGTCGAAGACCGGCATGCTCAGGCCGTCTATCTCCTTTATCCATCTACCCTTGATGGGCCCGCCCAGGATCACCGTATACACGGGCTTATCCGGGAACTCCTTGCGCGCTCGCGCATAGATTTCCCGCATCCCGTCGAAGTCTGCATTCGCCAGCGCCAGCAGCACGACCAGGACCGCGTCTACGTTCTTATCGGAGAGCACCGACAGGATGCCCTCTTCGTGGGTAAGCCGGTTTCCCGCACCCAGGGACGCCCACAGGTCCAGCGGGTTCTTGGCGGGCTGCCACTCGGGCAGGAACTTCTTCATGCGCGCCCGGGAGGCCGGCGAGAACTCGGCCATCTCGAAACCGTGCTCGGCAAGCTCGTCGGACGCCAGCACCCCGTTTGCGCCGCTGAAGGTGACGATCCCCACGCGCTTGCCCCTCGGGAACGGCTGGTAGGAGAACGCCTTCATGAACTCCACGAATTCTTCCAGGTCGTAGGCCCGCGTGACCCCGTACTGGCGCAGGCTGCTGTCCACCAGGGTCTCGTCCGCTGCCAGCGATCCGGTGTGGGACGCCGAGGCAGTGGCGCCGGCGGCGGTGCGACCGGGCTTCAGGACGATGATGGGCTTGTCCCGCTTGACCTTGTTGGCAAGGGACAGGAAGCGCCGCGGGTCGTTCATCGCTTCCATGTGGATCGCGATCACTTTCGAATTCGGGTTCTTCCACGCCCACTCGACGAAGTCGCTCTCGTCCAGATCGATCTTGTTTCCGAAGATCACGCTCTGGCCGATTCCGATACGCTGCACTGACTTGGACATCAGCTCGTCGGCGACCGCCCCGGCGAAGATTCCGGATTGAGCCGCGAGCGAGATGGGTCCGTCCGACCAGTTTTCGAACAGGATGAAACTGCCCATCAGCTTGTGGGACATGTTGATGAAGCCGATGGAATTCGGCCCGAGGCAGCGAACCCCGCTCTCCCGGATCACTTCCTGCAGAGCCTCCTGCACCTTGCGCCCCTCTTCGCCGACCTCCGCAAATCCGGCGGAGATGATGACGGCCGCCTTCACGCCCTTCTTCTTGCAGTCCTCGAACAGCGTCGGGACCCACTTGCCCGGAAGAAGAAAGAACACCATGTCGATGTCGTCGGGCACCGCGAGGATATTGGGGTAGGCCTTGACGCCCAGGATTTCCTTGGCCGTGGGGTTGATGGCATACACCTTTCCCGGAAAGCCATTGACCACGATGTTCTTGAGCAGCACGTGGCCGGTCTTCGTCGGATCGGTCGATGCGCCGATCACCGCGATCGAGCGGGGCTCGAGAACTGCCCGGATATCGTTTACCGGCGTACGCCGAGGCCGGCGCTTCGAACCCTCCGGCTTCAGCGTGATGAGCGCGTCGAGGGCTACGATCCGCTTCTTGGTGAGTACAAGGGGATTGATGTCCAGTTCCTCGATTTCGTCGTTGAGTTCCACGGCCAGGCGCGAGAGGCTGGCGACGGTTTTCGCCAATCCTGCCTTGTCCACCGCGGGTCCGCCCCGGTAACCGCCGAGCATGGCGGCGCCCTTGATCTCGCTCAGCATCCCAGCCGCCCCTGCCTCGTCCACCGGGGCGAGCCGGAAGGTCACGTCTTTCATCAGTTCGACGAACACGCCGCCCAATCCGAATGCGACCACCGGACCGAACGGGGGACGGTTGCTCACGCCCAGAATGGTTTCGATCCCACCGCTCACCATCTCCTGAACCAGAACCCCGTCGATGCGGGCTTTCCGGTCATGCTTGCGTGCCGACTCCAATATCTCGCCGTAGGCCCGGCGCACCGCGGCCGCGCTGGATAAACCGACCTTCACGCCTCCCGCTTCGGTCTTGTGCAGGATATCGGGAGAGGCGACTTTCAGAACGACCGGATAGCCCATCTTTTTGCTCAATGCGACCGCTTTGTCCGCGGTGGTGGCCAGCTCTTCCCGCGTGATCCCCACGCCTGCGCACGCGAGAACTTTCTTCGCCTCCTGTTCCGTGAGCCTGGTTCGCCCGTCCTTCCGTACCATTGCCAGGATCTGCCTGATTTCGGACATGCGCGTGCTCTTGATTCTCGTGTTGCGTTGCTCGATTTCTGACACAGGAGACCTCGCGTTTGTTATGTATACTGAATTCTGATATTGTTGAGATATTTTACTACATCGCGAATTTTCTTACCACGTCACGCGATTTTTCCAGTACCCAAAACCTGCGCGTCGGAGGGAGCAACATGGCCATAAACAAGAAGCACGACGAATTTCATGCCGTCGATCTGGGCACCGGCTGGGAAGTGCCTTCGGGCTATCCCCCCGGCATCGAGCAGAAGATCCTGTCCGGCGCCCTCGACGAGACCCGTCGGCGCGGCAGCCGCACCCGCCTGCTTCGTTTCGCACCCGGCGTATTCACCACGGAGCCCTTCGTGCACGAGTACTGGGAGGAGGTCTACCTGGTCTCCGGCGACCTGACCGTGGGCAACGACACCGCGGGCAAAGGCGGCGTCTCCTTCAAGCCGAACACTTACGCATGCAGGCCGCCCGGTGCGCCTCACGGCCCGTTCAAATCGGAAAAGGGCTGCATGCTGATCGAAATCCATTACTACGATCCGGTCTGAACCGGCCGGCGATGCGCATCATGCATCCGGTGTCGCATCTGGCCGCAGAGCTCGAGGGCGGACGCACCACCAGCCGCGCCCTGGTCGAGGAATGCCTCGCGCGCATCGCCGACCCAGAAGGCGAAGGCGCGCGGGTCTTCCTGAAAGTCCACGCGGATGCGGCGCGCTCGGCTGCGGACGCGATCGACAGGGGCCGCAGTCTCGGCGTGACGCCCTCCCCCTATGCAGGCATCCCGGTGAGCGTCAAAGACCTGTTCGACGTCGCAGGCGATGTGACCACGGCCGGCTCGCGCGTGCTTGCCGACGCCGCGCCGGCGGCGGCCGATTGCAGCGTCGTAGCCCGCCTCAGGGCCGCCGGCCTGATCATCCTCGGGCGCACCAACATGACCGAATTCGCCTACTCCGGTCTGGGCCTCAATCCGCATTACGGCACGCCGCGCAACCCCTACGAGCGCGCCGAAGGACGCATACCCGGCGGTTCCTCCTCCGGCGCCGCGATCTCGGTGACCGACGGCATGGCCGCCGCCGGGCTGGGCACCGACACCGGCGGTTCGTGCCGCATTCCGGCCGCGCTGACCGGCACCGTCGGCTACAAACCGACGGCAAGCCGCATTCCCCGCGACGGCGTGCTGCCGCTGTCCGGGAGCCTCGATTCCGTGGGACCGATCGCGTCCACGGTGAGTTGCTGCGCCGTCATCGATGCGATCCTCGCAGGCGACGCGCCGCGCACTCCGGAGGCGTTCCCGCTCGCCGGTCTGCGCCTGGCCGTACCCCAGGCGATGGTCCTCGATGACATGGACGCCGCCGTCGCCGCGGCCTTCGCCCGGGCCGTATCGGCGCTCTCTGGCGCCGGTGCGCTGGTCCGCGATCTACCGCTGAAGGAACTGCTGGAACTGCCGGCAATCAATGCCATGGGCGGGCTCCCGGCAGCGGAGGCGTATGCGTGGCACCGCCGCCTGCTGGAGACCAAAGGCAAGGGCTACGACCCGCGGGTCGCGGTGCGGATCATGAAAGGTGCGCAACAGTCGGCCGCGGACTACATCGATCTGTGTGCCGCGAGGGTGGATTTCATCCAGCGCGTCGAATCCATCTGCGCGCCCTTCGATGCGCTGATCCTGCCGACCGTCCCGCTCGTGGCGCCGACGATATCGGCACTCGAGGACGACCAGGACTATGCCCGCATCAACCTGCTCATGCTCCGCAATCCGTCGATCGTCAATTTTCTCGACGGCTGCGCGATGTCGATCCCCTGCCATACCCCCGGCGAGGCGCCGGTGGGACTGATGATCGCCGGCGCACGCGGCGCGGACCGGCGCCTGATGGCCATCGCCCGCGCCATCGAGGAATTGCTCCGCCCGGCGCGCAACTAGACGTGGCGACTTGAATCGCGCCGCATCGTTGCGCTGTTGCGCGGACCAGAAGCAGTCCTTGCTCTTAATCGTAACCGCGACTTCCGTACGGATGCTTTCTATCCGTGCGGAAGTCGCGGTTGGCGCGCGCAGCGCGCAAGAGCTCCGGCGCGATCAGCAGCAGTGTAGTTTGCGGGATTTTGCGCCGACGGCGTCCCGTCCGCGCAGATCAGGGCGTATCCTGTCCGCCCCCCAGGATGTTGCGCATGATGTTCCTGCGGAACGAGTCGATGTGATTGCGTACCGCATCGCTGGCCGCATCCGGATCGCGCGCCTTGATCGCATTCAGAATCGCCCTATGCTCTTCCTTGACCGCGACATGGTGCGCCGGGTCGCGCAGCGAAATGAACCAGAACCGCAGGGAGCGGTCATGGAGCGTGCGCATGCACTCGGCCAGCACCGCATTTCTCGCCGCGCGCGACAGCGTGCTGTGGAAATCGCGGTCGAGCGTCATCTGCCGGGCGGTGTCCGAGGTCGTGACGGTCTTCTCCGATTCGTCCAGGATCCTGGTCAGCTCGGCAATATCATTTTCGTCGGCGCGCGCGACGGCCAGCCTCGCGCAGTAAGTCTCGTTGATGATGCGCACCTCGATCATCTCCAGCACGTCGTTCAGGCTGACCGCCTTGACGATGACGCCCTTGCGCGGAATCACCTCGACCATGCCCTCCAGCATCAGCCGGTTCAGCGCCTGATGCACCGGCGTGCGGCCTATCCTGAGCAGTTTGCTGACCTGGGCCTCGTTCAGGTATTCGCCGGGACGAAACCGCAGCGTCGTGATCTCGTGCTTGATCCTTTCGTACGCCTGGGAATGCAGCGCCGCGACGGGCGAGCGCGCGCGCCGCTTGGTCTTTACCGGCATGATCGAGCCGCGCTGGATCGGCAAGCGTCTACGGCCGGCAATGCAGCGCCTTCTCGAACGGCGCTCACGCGTCGCTCCTCTGCCGCAGCTTGAAGCGCTGGATCTTGCCGGTGACAGTCTTGGGCAACTCGTCCACGAAGGTGAACCAGCGCGGGTACTTGTAGCCCGCCAACTGGGACTTGCAGAATTGCCTCAATTCCTCGACCGTCGCGTCGGACGCATCATCGGTGCTCTTGAGAACGACATACGCAGCCGGCTTGATGAATCCTTCGTCA
>MEQZ01000047.1 GCA_001770425.1 Betaproteobacteria bacterium RIFCSPLOWO2_02_FULL_65_20
CGAAAACACCCCCGCCCATCGTGGACCGCCTCTCCGAGGAACTGGTGCGCATCATCCGTTCCGAGGACGTGCGCCGGCGCATGCGGGCGATCTATTTCCAGGCGATCGGCACCACGCCCGAGGGGCTTGCCGGCCTGATGCGCGACGACGTGGAACTGTGGGGCAAGGTGATCAGGCAGACCGGCGCCAGGGCCGATTGACATGCGCATCGCCGTGCTGGGCGGCGGGCACGGCTGTTACGCCGCCGCCGCCGATCTCACCGAGCAAGGCCATGAGGTGCGGCTGTGGCGACGCGATGCCGCTGCGATTGCGCAACTCGCCGGGGACGGGCGCCTTTTCCTGATGGACGTTGCCGGCCGGCGCGAAGTTCGCATCGCGCTCGCGACGCCGGACATCGGCGCCGCCGTGCGCGGCGCAGAACTCATCCTCGCGCCCGCGCCCGCATTCGCGCAGCAGGACATCGCGCGCGCGATCGCGCCCCACCTTCGCGACGGGCAGGTGGTGTATCTGCCGCCGGGGACCTTCGGCAGCTACGTGATGGCGAGCGCGGTTCGCGCTGCGGGCTGCGAGGCCGAGGTCACCTTCGCCGAGACCGGAACGCTGCCCTATCTTGCGCGCAAGCACGGCCCCGCCGAGGTCGCGATCACCATGCGCGCCAGGCGCCTGCCGACGGGCGCCTTTCCGGCCAAGCGCAGCGCGCATGCGTTCGAGGTCATCCGCAGGGTCTATCCGGCCATGGAGCCCATCGAGGACGCGCTCTCCGGGGCGCTGATGAACTCCGGCCCGATCATTCATCCGCCGCTGATCCTGATGAACGCAGGGCCGCTGGAGCATTTCGAGAAATGGGACATCCACAACGAAGGCACGCAGCCTTCGATCCGGCGCGTCACCGACGCGCTCGACGGCGAGCGCATCGCGCTGCGCGAGTCGCTCGGCTACAAGCCCTATCATTTTCCGCTGCGCGACCACTACGAGAGCGACCGCTGGATGTACGGCGATGCGCACGACCGCCTCACCGAATCGGGGGACTGGCGCGAGCACATCGACCTCAAGACCCACCGCTACATGCGCGAGGACGTCCAGTACGGACTCGCGCTGCTGGTCTCCGTGGCCGGCTGGGCCGGCGTCGCCGCCCCAGTCGCCACCGGCCTGCTTGCCTTGGGCGCGGCAGTCGTGGGAGAGGACTTGCGCCACGGCCTGCGAACGCTCGAATCGCTCGGCCTGTCGAAGCTCTCCCGCGCGCAGATGACCCGCCTGCTGCAGGAAGGTCTGGGTTGAGCACGCTGCCGGTCATCGCGTCATTGGGCGCCGGCCGAATGGGCCGCGGCATCGCCCACGCGTTCGCCTACGCCGGCCACGAGGTGCGGCTCATCGACGCCAAGGCGCGCGGCGCGGCCGACGCCGAGCGGCTCGGGCGCGAAGCGCTGGCAGAAATCGACGCAAACCTGAAATCCGTGGCCGAACTGGGCGCATTCGACGACCGCGATCGCGGCGCCATCCTCGCGCGCGTGCGTTTCGTGCCGCGCGAGGCGGCCGCGGCGGCGCTCGCAGGGGCCGGTTTCGTCTTCGAAGGCGTGCCCGAAGTCATGCAGGCCAAGCGCGAGGCGCTCGCCTTCGCCTGCGCTCACCTGCGCCCCGACGCCATCGTCGCCTCCACGACTTCGACATTTCTGGTCAACGAGCTTGCCGCGGGCGTGCCGCAACCGGACCGATTCCTCAACGCGCACTGGCTCAATCCGGCCTACATCATCCCGCTGGTCGAACTCTCGCCGCACGCGCTCACCTCGCCCGAGGCGAGCGCGCGGCTGAAATCGCTGCTCGAGGCGATCGGCAAGGTACCGGTGGTGTGCAAGGCGTCGCCGGGCTACATCGTGCCGCGGCTGCAGGCGCTGGTGATGAACGAGGCGGCGCGCATGGTCGAGCAGGGGGTCGCCAGCCCGGAAGACATCGACCGCGCGTGCCGCTACGGCTTCGGCTTTCGCTACGCGAACATGGGCCTGGTGGAGTTCATCGACTACGGCGGCAACGACATCCTGTATTACGCCAGCCGCTATCTGGCCGAGGCGCTCGCCGACCCGCGCTTCGCGCCTCCGGACATCGTCGTGCGCCACATGAACGAAGGCGCCAACGGGCTGCGCGACGGCAAGGGCTTCTACGACTGGGCTTCGGTGGATGCGGCAGCCTACCGGCAGCAAGTGCTCTCGCGACTGGTGGGCATGCTGCGCTACTCGGGGCAGCTGCGCTCACCGGGCAGCGCGCTCGCAAAAAAATAAGCCGGTTCAGCCGAATCGCGCCAAATGCGGCGTGCGTCATGCGCGCGATCCGAGACATTGCGCAGCGTCGGCTTTCGGCGATCTGCGCCGAAGGTCGGGCTTGGCGCCCCTTTTCAAAGCGCGGCGATCGCCCGGCGCAGCTCGAACTTCTGCACTTTGCCCATCACGTTCTTGGGCAGCGCGTCCATGAACACGACGCGGCGCGGGTGTTTGTAGCGCGCCAGGCGCCCCTCGAAGAGGGCCATCACGCCGGCCGCGTCGAGCGCGCTGCCCGGGCGGCGCACCACGGCAGCCACCGCGATTTCGCCCCATTTCGCGTCCTCCAGGCCGATCACCGCCGCCTCGGCGACCTGGTCACAGTCGGCGAGCACGTTCTCCAGCTCGGCCGGATAGATATTCTCGCCGCCGGAAATGATCATGTCCTTGGAGCGCCCGACCACGAAGTAGTAGCCTTCCTCGTCCTGGAAGGCGAGGTCGCCGCTGCGGAACCAGCCGTCGCGGAACGACGGGTTGTCCGGGTCCTTCCAGTAGCCCTGCATCACGTTGGGCGCTCGCACGAGGATCTCGCCGACCTTGCCCTGCGCCACGTCGCGATCGTTCTCGTCGACCAGGCGCACCTCGGCGTGGACGGCGGCTTTTCCGGCCGAGCCGGCCTTGCGGCGCGCATCCTCCGCGCGCAGGTAGATCGACACCGGGCCGGTCTCGGTCGAACCGTAGATCTGGGTCACCGTGAGGCCGTGCTCGTGGAACGCCGCGATCAGCGAATCGGGAATGGTCGAGGAGCCGGCCGCCGCCATGCGCAGCGACGCGAGATCGGTCTGCTTCCACGCCGGATGGTCGACGAGCGCGCGCATGACCGCCGGAACGAGCAGCGTGAGCGTCGGCCGCCGCGAGGCCACGTCGGCCAGCCACGCGCCCGGATCGAAGCGCGGATGCAGGGTGAGCGTCGCCCCGGCGTGCAGCGCGGGCAGCGTCTGGATGCACAGGCCGCCGACGTGGAACATCGGCAGCACGGTGAGCACGTGATCGGCGCTGGTGAGATCGTGATAGTGCGTGGAGTTGACCGCGTTCCAGAGCAGGCCCGACTGCGTATGCACCGCGCCCTTGGGCTTGCCCGTGGTGCCCGAGGTGTACACCATCAGCACCGGGTCGGCGTCCGTGCCGCTCGAATCGGCGCGCGGCCGCGCCGGCTGCAGCGCGTTCCAGTCGCGCCAGCCCTCCCGTGCGCCATCGAGGGACAGCAGCATAAGCCCGGGCAGCGCGGCGCGCAGCGTGTCGCCGTGGGCGCAGAAATCCGGCTCAGCGAGCAGGCACTTCGCCCCGGAGTGCGCGAGGATCGCCTGGTGCTCGGGCGCTGCGAGCCGGAAATTGAGCGGCACCAGCATCGCCCCGATGCGCGCCAGCGCGAACAGCAGCACCAGGATGTCGGGACTGTTGTAGCCCAGATAGGCGACGCGATCGCCGCGCCCGACGCCCAACCCGCCGAGGCGGATGCCCGCCTGGTCGATCCGGCGCCACAGCTGGGCATAGCTCAGATCGCTGCCGCGGAAATGGACCGCGGTCTTGTGCGGCTGGAACGCGGCCCAGCGCTCGACGATGCGGGAGAGATTCATCGCACGCGGAGGATAAGCCGGAATCCCCTGGGTCAACAAGCGACGCGAATCACGGCACCGGCCCGCTCACGTAGCGGCCGTGAACAAACACCAGCGGCCGCTTGCTCGAGGCCCGGTGACGCTCGACCTCGCCGATGAACAGCATGTGATCGCCGCCGCGCTGCCTGGAGTGGATGCGGCATTCGATATACGCCGCACAGCCCGCGATCAGCGGCGCGCCGCCGATGCCGGGCTTCAGTTCCAGACCCGTGAACTTGCGCGTCGCCCTCGACGAAAACAAGCGCGAGATCTCGACCTGTTCGTCGGCGAGAATGTTGACGGCGAAGTGCTTGGCCTGCTCGAAAGCCGCCAGCGACCGCGATGCCGAGGTGAGCGACCACAGCACCAGCGGCGGATCGAGCGACAGCGAGTTGAAGGAATTGACCGTGAGGCCGACGTACTCGCCGTTCGGCGCGACCGCGGTCACGACCGTCACGCCGGTGGGAAAGCACGCGAGCGTCCTGCGAAGCTCGCGCCGATCAATTGCTGGTGCGGACACGTACTGCCCTCCTGGTTGGGCGACGACGATTTCCGGCGAATCTTGTTCAACGTTTGCGCCTGCGGGCGAAGCCCAGTTAGCGCCGGGCGATGTTAGCATTGGGCCGATCTCATGCGCATCGAAAATATCCGTCAACGGCTGCGCGCTCGCATCGGCCTGAGCCGGCGGCACCATCCGCGCCGCCACCGCAGGGCATCCGCATGTCTGGAATCGAATGCAGCGCGGGCGTGAATCCGCCGCACTCATCCGGACCCCGCCGATGACGGCCTGACTTGCCGGCGCTGCCGCGGCGGCGCAGAATGGGGCGCGGCCTGGCAGGGCGGTTTCGCGAAGATCGGCTGCTGGCGCGGGTTTCCGGCCTGCCTCCGTGTTGATAACCGTTGCGCGCAGGGGTCCGGAAAGGGCACCCGGCGATGCGCGCGGCGACGGTCCTCGCTGCGATGCTTTGCGCCGCCTGCGGGCCGAAGAGCCGGCGCCAGCACTGGTATGATTCGCGGCAATTCTCACCTGCTGACGGGAGGTTCTGACATCGAAGCACTGGAAATGGCTGAGCGCGATGCGGGACCCGGCGCGCGAGACTCTCACCGTTCGGCGATGGAGGAAGATCTCTCCATCCACGCGAATCTCACGAAGATCGTCGAACATCATGCCGAAGAGTGCAAGAAGCTGGAGCGTCGTTTCGAAGACAGCGAGAACAGAGCGCACGCCCTGGTTGCCGATGCCCAGCGCTTGATCGCCGAACATCAGGCCACGGTGGAACAGTTCAACAAGACAACGCGAAGGATCGCGTTGTCCGCCTTTGTGATGGTGATGGTTCTGCTCATCCTGATGGAACTGTCCTGGTGGGCGGCATGACGCGCAGGTCGCGTCGTCGCGGATAAGAGGACAGCATGAGTTTCGCCGAGGAATACATCGCCCAGCTCGAACGCTTCGCCGCGCGCTCGGCGCTCCCCCGCGTGCGCGCGCTGCACCTGCCTCCCGAGGTCGTTCCCGGGGCGGACAACAAGGGGGAGTTCTGCGCCCTCGAACTTGAGGACGGATCGCTGGGCCTGACCTTCGTGCTGATCGGCGACACGCTGGAGCAGTTGCGCGCCGCAAGGGATGCATTCGAACTGGCCGGCGCGGACGCCTTTGCGCTGGCGCGCCGCTACGCGCAGGGCGAAGGCATCGCCCGTACCCTGGGCTTTGCGGCGGCCAACGCGCTGACACGCTGCTTTTTCGATCGCGCCGCGTATCTTCCCGAACCGAGCGCCGATTCCATCGGCCGGCTCGATCCGCAGCCGGGCGAGCGCATCGGCATGATCGGATTGTTCACGCCCCTGGTGGAGCGCATCGTAAAGGCGGGGGCCGAGCTCATCGTGGTGGAACTGAAGACAGGGCTGGCAGGGGACCGGGGGCGCTACCGCGTCACGCTCGACGCGAGCGAGCTGGCGTCCTGCAGCAAGGTGATATCGACCAGCACCCTGCTGCTCAACGACACGCTCGACGCGATGCTGGCACACTGCCGCCAGGCCCGCTGGTTCGCGATGATCGGCCCCGGCGCGGGGTGCCTGCCCGATGCCCTGTTCGCGCGCGGCGTCACGCTGGTCGGGGGAAGCTGGGTGCTCGACCGCGAAGGATTTCTCGATGCGCTGTGCCGCGGCGAATCGCACAGCCGCCACACCCGCAAGTTCGCCATCGACGCCGCGGGCTACCCGGGATTCGAGCGGCTGCTGGCGCGCCTGTAGCGCCCCGGATGTCCGGCCGGCTTCGTGCCACCGGGCGACGAGCCTGCCGCACTGCGCCGCATGCGTCCTGCCGGCCAGCGCGATATCATGCGCGTCCCGGTCTTGCGTCGTGCACGGACACAGCACTGGATCTGACCTTCCACGCCGTGCAACAGCGTCACTAGACACGAGCGGAGCATGCACATATGAATGGCAAGATTGCGTTTGAAGAACACTGGAGCCTGCTTGAAACCCTCGAGGACTCGCGCGGATTCGTCGGCGGATCATCGCATTGGGAAACCTTTCAGCGCCAGATTCTCGACCTGGGCGATGAGCGACTGCGCGAGATGGACAGGAATGGCATCGAATATCAGATCGTTTCGCTGAACGCGCCTGCGGTTCAGGCGGTCCTCGATACCCGCAAGGCCGTCGATCTGGCCAGGCGGGCCAATGACAAGCTGGCCGAACTGGTGGGCAAGCGCCCGGACCGCTTTGCGGGCTTCGCTGCGCTGCCGATGCAGGATCCCGAGGCCGCCGCCGCCGAACTCACCCGTTGCGTCAGCGATTTCGGCTTCAAGGGCGCACTGGTCAACGGTTTTTCCCAGAAGGACAAACCCGATCCCGGCATCTATTACGACATCCCCGCGTACCGCGGCTTCTGGGGACGGGTATCCGAGCTCGATGTGCCCTTCTACCTGCACCCGCGCGCGAACCGGGAGGCGTCCTATGACGGCCATCCCTGGCTGACGACCTCCCCCTGGGGTTTCGCCGCCGACACCGCCCTGCATTCATTGCGCCTGTGCGGCTCGGGCCTGTTCGACGATTATCCGAACCTGAAGATCATCATCGGACACATGGGCGAAGGCATCCCCTACAGTTTGTGGCGCATCGACGCGCGCATGCGTTTCTCGCCGCGCGGCTACACCGGCAAGCGACCTCTGGGCGAGTATTTCCTCGACAATTTCTACATCACCACCAGCGGCAATTTCTACCAGCCTACATTCCAGTGCGCGCTGTCGGCGGTCGGAATCGACCGCCTGCTGTTCTCGGTCGACTACCCGTTCGAGGACACCAAAGACGCCGCCTCGTGGTTCGACGGGCTGCAGATGGCGGAATCGGACAAGCTGAAAATCGCGCGCACCAACGCGATCAAGCTGTTCAAGCTCGATCTCAAGTAGGCTGCACGGGCATCGCCGGCGGGCAGGGATGCGAGAATCAAACCGGCCGGGAAGTCTGAACGGCTTGCCGGCGCGCCGCAATCCGGTGCTTGAACCCGCCCCGGACCTTCGCCACTACCTACTCCGTGTGCAGCGTCACCCCGCGCATGGTCTTCAAGACAAGCAAGCGGCCAAAGTATTGACGCCCGTGGACGAAGGCCCTGTGACCTAGATCACGCTTTGTCCTATACCTCCCCTGCGCAACCGCAGGCCGCCGCAAAGCACGCTGAGGCGAACCATCCCCGGGCCGTTGCGTGCGCGGCCTATCCCAGGGATAAGACCATGTGGATGCTGATGGCGGCATTCTTCTTCGCGAGCGCGTATGTCGCGGTGCGGCAGAGCATCAAGAACCTGTCGGTGGCGGAAGTCGCCTTTTTCCGCGCGCTGATGGCCGCGCCCGCGAGCGTGGTCATGCCCTTCAATTTCCTCCAGCTTCCCATCGCCGCCGTGTTCGGCCTGGTCCTGTTCGGTGAGATGTCCGACCTCTGGACCTGGGCCGGTGCCGTGGTCATCTTCAGCAGCAGCTATTACATTGCACGGCGCGAAAGCAGGGACGCGCGGCGGATAGCCGCCGAGATACAGTCGGGCTTGGGCTCGTCGTAGTCGCCGCGCCCCGGAGCGACAGGTGTGCTTATCCGAGAAGGAATGCCGCCCCGCATCGCCGCTACGACAGCGGCTACACGCCGTAGTTCTTGCTGAGGATCATCCCGCCAAGGTTCACGACCACGAAGACCCCGAGCACGATGATGATCCATCCCGCAGCGCGGGGGGAAGCCTGAACCCAGCGATCGAGGGTCAAGTGCATCGCATCCATGTCCTTGTCGAATTGGCGCGCTGAATACCAGTGGTCGGCTCGCGCTGCGAGCCTTGCGAAAACATCGGGAAGGAAAATCAGCATCAGGCCGGCAACCATGGCGAGCGCGTTGCCAACGACCAGGAACCACTTCGCACCTTGTGCCGCCATTTCCAGGAGCACGGGCGGCAGGGAACCCCTGAACAGCGCGGTGACGGCGGCCACCTCGTAGGTTCTCAGCAGCGCAACCATCGAGATCGAAGCGCCGAAGGAAAACGTGATCCCGAGCAAAAGCGGCCCCCATGTCGACCCGATTTCCAGATTCCGCGGTATTTCGACCGGCCTCAATGCTTTGCGCATGGACACCCAGCGGTTCATCAGGCCGAAGAACCGGAACATCGATTCCGCCCGCAGGATCATGCCCGCGCCGATCAGGATCGCAACAAGGTTCCCGGCGAACAGGAAGATCAACAGCGCAGGAAACAGCAATTGCAGGAGCGTACTCTGGAAAAGGGTCATGCTTTCCCCTCGGGGTGAGTGTCTGCGTTCTGCGCCTGCGCCCGGTTCGGGCGCGGGCCGTATCGCTTCCCATGCGCGCGAAGCGCAGGAATATTACCGCCTTTCGCCCCCAGCCACGCAAGCTGGATTGCACGATCGGGCCAAACGCCCCAGGAGGTCGCCGGTGCGCCCGCCGGATGGGAACGACCGGTGCCGGTCGGTCGAACGCGCTGGCCGGGCGGTGGTTTCGTGCCGA
>MEQZ01000048.1 GCA_001770425.1 Betaproteobacteria bacterium RIFCSPLOWO2_02_FULL_65_20
CGTGCTGCGCCTCATTCGCCTCGTCAGGATCCTGTGGATCGCGTTCCGCTTCGGCCTGGACGAGTTCGCGCTCGCCGCCGATACCAGCGGCCGTCTGGGACGCATGGTCAATACGGTGCTGTTTTTCCGCGAGCTCTCCGATCCGCGTGCGGTGCGGCTGCGCCGCGCGCTGGAGGCGCTGGGTCCCATATTCGTCAAGTTCGGCCAGGTACTCTCGACGCGGCGGGATCTGCTGCCAACGGACATCGCCGACGAACTGGCCAAGCTCCAGGACCAGGTGCCGCCCTTCCCGAACGAGCTTGCCGCAGCCGAGATCGAGCGCGCTTTCGGCCGGCCGCTTGCCGCAGTGTACGGAAGCTTCGACGCCCAGCCGGTTGCCAGCGCCTCGGTCGCCCAGGTGCATTTCGCACGACTGCATGACGGCACCGAGGTCGCGGTCAAGATACTGCGGCCGAACATCCTGCCGGTCGTCAAGCGGGATCTTGCGCTGCTCGACAGCGCGGCGCTGCTGATCGAGCGCGTGTTCGCCGACGGGCCGCGGCTCAAGCCGCGCCAGGTCGTGAGCGAATTCGGCAAACACCTTCACGACGAGCTGGACCTCATGCGCGAGGCCGCCAACTGCTCGCAGTTGCACCGCAACTTCGCTCACTCGCCGCTGCTCGCCGTGCCGGAGGTCTACTGGGACTGGTGCACGCCCACGGTGATGACCATGCAGCGCATGCACGGCACGCCGATCAGCCAGGTCGACAGGCTCCGCGAGCTTGACGTGGACATCCCGAGGCTGGCCCGCGCGGGTGTCGAAATCTTTTTCACCCAGGTGTTCCGCGACGGGTTCTTCCATGCCGACATGCACCCGGGCAACATTTTTGTTTCGCCGGCCGGGCAGTACATCGCCCTGGACTTCGGCATCATGGGCACGCTCACCGACGTCGACAAAAACTACCTAGCGCAGAACTTCCTCGCCTTCTTCCAGCGCGACTACAAGCGCGTCGCGCAGGCGCATCTGGAGGCCGGCTGGGTGCCGCCGGGTACCCGCGTGGACGAATTCGAGGCCGCGATCCGGGCTGTGTGCGAGCCGGTCTTCGACCGCCCGATCAGCGAGATCTCCTTCGGCCGGTTTCTGCTGCGCCTGTTCCAGGCCTCGCGCCGCTTCAACGTCGAGATCCAGCCACAGCTCGTGATGCTGCAAAAAACGCTGCTCAACATCGAGGGCCTGGGCCGGCAGCTCTATCCGGAACTCGACCTGTGGGAAACCGCCAAGCCCTTCCTCGAACGCTGGATGAAGGAGCAGATCGGCGTGCGCGGGCTGTTGCGCAACCTGAAGAACGAAGCTCCCCAGTGGGCGGGCCTGTTGCCGCAGCTCCCGCGCCTCTTGCACCGCGCGCTGGAGCGCGACCCGGCCGAGCCGGTGCGCGAGCGGCTGGACCGGCTGCTTGCCGAGCAGAAGCACCAGACCAGGCTGCTGGTGCTGCTCGGACTGCTGCTCGCCGGCATCGCGGCGCTGCAGCTGGTCGCCTTCTGGCACGGGTAGAACCGATGCCACAAGACAGCGCCAAGCCCGATTTCTCGGACACACGCTTACGGCAGGACCTCATCCCTGTCCGCATGCGGCGTGATCGACACCGTCTACCGGCTACCCTCGGCTGCCCGTGGCGCCGTCTGCGCCCGGTGCTGCGGCGCCGAAATACGCCCGCCGCACCGCCGGGTCGTCCTTGAGTTCGGCCGCGGAGCCCTGGCCGACGATGCGGCCGGTCTCGATCAGCAATCCCCGGTCGGCAATGTTGAGGCTCTGTTTGGCGTTCTGCTCGACCAGCAGAATGCCGATTCCATTGCCGCGAATGCCCGCGAGCACCTGAAACAGCTCGCGGCAGAGCAATGGCGAGAGCCCCAGCGAAGGCTCGTCGAGCAGGAGGATTTCGGGTGCGGACATGAGCGCCCGGCCGATCGCGACCATCTGCTGCTCGCCGCCGCTCATGGTGCGCACCACCTGCCGGAAGCGCTCCTCGAGGCGTGGAAACAGGCCAAGCACGCGCTGGAGGTTGGACGCTTCCTTGAGCCGCGCGCGCGCGGCGTATGCGCCCAGCAGCAGATTCTCCCGGACCGTCAATTCGGCGAAAATCCCCCGGCCCTCGGGGACCAGTGCAATACCCGCTTCAACGATCGCGTGCGACGGCAGCCCAACCAGATCGCTCCCGTCGAGCGTGACGCGCGCGCCCCTGATCGGCGGCACCAGCCCCACGATCGCCTTCAGCAGCGTCGTCTTTCCGGCGCCGTTGGCGCCGAGGATCACGACGATCTCGCCGCGCGCCACCGAAAGCCCGACGCCGTCCAGCGCGCGGTGCTTCCCGTAACATGCCGACAGCCCGCGGACTTCAAGCATCGGCGTCACCGAGATAGGCGCGCACGACTTCGCGGTCGGCCAGCACGACAGCCGGGGGCCCTTGGGCGATTTTGCAGCCGGCGTTCATGACCACGCAGCGGTCGCACAACGAGCGAATCGCGTCCATTACATGCTCGACCACGACGATACTCAATCCGTCGTTGCGCAGCGAGCGCACGAGCGCAATCCCGTCGTTGAGTTCCGCGGGATTCAGCCCGGCGAGCCATTCGTCGAGCAGGAGCAGTTCGGGCTGCATGGCCAGGGCACGCGCGAGTTCCAGGCGCTTCTGATCGACGTAGGTCAACTCGTCGGCCGGCATCCCGGCCCGAGCGCCCAAACCGACGCGATCGACCAGCGCGCGGGCCATCTGCTCCGCCCGCCCGCCCCAGACCGCGGGCGAGCGAAACGCGAGCCCCGCGATGACGTTCTCGACGCAGGTCATCGACCCCAGCACTCGTACCAGTTGAAACGTGCGCGCGACCCCGAGCTGCGCGATGCGATGGGGCTTCAGGGCCTCGATCCGCTGCCCGCGGAACCGGATCTCGCCGGCGTCGGCCCGATATGCCCCTGAGATGAGGTTGAGCACGGTGGTCTTGCCCGAGCCGTTCGGGCCGATGAGCCCGAGAATCTCCCCCTTGCGCACTGATAGTTCGAGATTATCCACCGCGACCAGGCCGCCAAACGCCTTGCGCAATCCCCGTGTGGCGAGGATTTCGGGAACCGCCTCGCCATCGGCCGCTGCGACAGGCGGCGGGGACGCCTGCGGTCTGTCGAAAACGCGCCCGATGCGCTCGGCGAGCCGCGCGCCTATGCCCACGGTGCGAAGCCGTGGCGGGCCCCGGGTGAACAGTCCGGCGACGCCCTGGGGCAGCAGGTAGACGATGACCATGAAGACAACGCCCAGAAGAATGCTGAAGTAATTGGGAAAGTGTGCGCCCAGCAGCTCGAACAATACGACCAGCGGCACCACGCCAAGCAACGGGCCGAAAAGACGCGTCGCACCCCCGAATAGCGCCATGATCAGCGTCTGGAACGAGGTGAACGCATTGAACGAGATGGCCGGATCGATGTAGGTCCAGCGCGGCGCCATGATCGCGCCGGTAACGGTCATGAAAACGGCGCTCAGCGAGAACACGGTCAGTTTCGCCCGGGTGATATCGATGCCGCAATGGCCTGCGACGCCCTCGTCGTCGCCGATGACGCGCAACGCAAGCCCGAGCCGCGATCGCCCGATGAGCCATCCCGCCAGGAACACCAGAGCCGCGAGGGCGAGCAGATACCAGTAGATGACCGGCTGGGTCACGTCGACGAAGATGTAGCGGCCGACCGAGCCGTGGATGTTGACCTCATACCAGGTCACCAGTTGACGGACCAGCTCGGTCAGGCCAAAGGTGAAAATCACGAAATAGATCCCCGAGAGGCGCAGCGTCGACAGTCCGACGACCAGCGCGACTGCAATGCCGATCAGCGCCGCCACCGCAAGCACCAGCGGCCAGGGCAGCTTTTCGCCAAGAATCGCGGCGGTGTAGGCGCCGATGCCGAAGAACGCCGCGGTGGCGAGCGAAATGTAGCGGGTGGGTCCGGAAAACAGCGCCCAGGAAGTCGCCAGCACCGTGTAGCTGAGCACGCTGATTCCCAGTGCGAGGTAATAGCCGCTTACCAGCAGCGGAACAACGGCGAGCAAGGCCGACAGAGCGAGGCCGAACATCCCGTACGCAGCAGTCGCGGCCCTCAACGCGCGGCGCCTCCGAAAAGCCCGGTCGGACGCCACAGCAGGACGATGAGGAACAGCGCGAAATTGGCCGCAAGCGTGAGTCCCGGATCGATCAGCCGGGCGACCGCGGTCTCGGCCAGCCCGAGGACCAGGCCGGCCAGCAGCGCGCCGAGCAGGTTGCCGACGCCCCCCATGATGACCACGATGAGGGCCTTGGTGGTGAAGACGACGCCCATCGAGGCATTCAAGGTGAGGAACACGCTCACCAGAACGCCGGCGGCGGCGACGAGCGCCCCGCCCAGCGCAAATGCAAACGCCGAGGCGCGGCGCACGTCGATGGCGACCAGACCGGCGGAGACCGGATCGACCGCGACCGCGCGTATCGCCATGCCGGCGCGCGTGCGCGTCAGCGCAAAGTACAGCGCCAGCCCGATCAGCGCAGCAAACAGCAGCGCGATCAACCGGTTCAGCGCAACGGTGCTGCCGAGAATCGAAAGCGGTATGGAAAGATACGAATAGCTGTAGTACTGCCCGCCGACGAGCACGTGGGCCAAGCCCTGGACGACGAACAGCATCCCGAACGTGGCGAGAATGCTGTCGACCTCGAGCATGTCGCGGTTTTTCGCGCGGCGCACCAGCGGCACCAACAGCAGCTGATAGATCGCCCAGTTGAGCACGTATGCCGCCGGAACGGCGATAAGCAGGCCGAGCAGCGGACTCACCCCAAGCCCGGTATACAGAAAGAACGTCGCAAGCGCGGCGGCGACGAGGAACTCCCCGTACGACAGGTTCATGATGCGCGCGACGCCATACTGGAGCGTCAGCCCCATGGCGACCAGCGCGTACATCCCGCCCAGGATCAGTCCGGGCAGCAATATGTCTACAACGAGGATGTGCGCCTCCGGCCTGGAATGTGTCGCAAAACGGCGTTAGCCGGAATCCCGCTCCCGTTGCGGGAGCGGGGCGCGGGGAGGGGGACAGGGCCCGACCAGACTCGGCGTCCGCCCGAACCTCGGAGAACGGCAACCGCGTCGGCGGTGTTGGCAGCCGCGGCGCGCGTTCGCCAAACCCTCACTTAGTCCAGGCCGGCTTCGGGAACAGGATCTTGTGGGCCCCGGGCAGATTTTCCGGGTAAAGCCCGTAATATTCCCCGCCTTGCCATTGACCGACCTGCCAGCCGTCGACGCGCAGGTTGTTCTGGAGCTTCACCTTGCCGACGATGGTGTCGAAACTGCCGGTCTGGATCTCCTTGATGACCGCGGCGCGATCGATCCTGCCTACGCGCTCGATCGCCTGCTGCAGAATCTGCAGGCTGGCATAGGTCACCGGGTTGGCCCAGCGGTCGGGTTCACTGCCGCCGGTCGTCTCTGCATGTCGTTTGAGGTAGTCCTTGAACTCCTGGGACTGCGGATTGATCCCGCCTATCCCCATCTGGCCTTCGATGCTGGCGCCGAATTTCTGCTTGAACACCGGAAACGCCGTGCCGACCGCAGTGTAGAAGATCTTCGGGTTGTAATTGAGCAGGCGTGCTTGTGCGGTAATTGCGAACGTGTCGGGCGGATAGCTGAAGGCAACGAACACGTCGGCATTGCTGCGCATCGCTTCGGTCAGGATCGGCTGCATGTCCTGCAATCCGAGCGGATAGGATTTGTCGTAGGCCAGGTTGAATTTGGCCTTCTTGAACGCCGCGCGCCCCGCCGTGGCCAATTCGATGCCGAACTGGTCGGCAACGCTGATCAATGCGATGTTGCTGCCGATCTTGCCCTCCGTGCGAAGCTTGGTGAGGACGTCGACCAGCGCATGCGCACCCTGGGTCGAAGTTCCCAGAAACCAGAAACTGTTCGGCCAGCGCTTGGCGAGCTCCGGCGCCCGGTCGGTGGTCGCGGTAACCGCGAGATGCGGGTAACCGTAGCGGTTGAGGATGGGGCCGGCGGCAAGGTTGAACGCCGTGCCCCAGGGCGGCAGGATGAAATCGACCTTGTCCTGTGTCGCAAGGCGTTCGATCCCCTTGATCATCTCGTCGGAATTGCTGCGGTCGTCGTATTCGGTCACCTGGACCGGCAGCTTCTTGCCGAGGCTCTTCAGCATGATGCCGCCCGCGGCATTCACGTCTTTGACCCAGACCTGATAAGCCGGCAGCGTGGTGATGCTCGCGCCGCCCACGTAGGGTCCCGTCTTCGAGATCGCCCAGCCGATCTTGATCGCTGTCGGCGCCTGCTGCCCGAATACGGCCGGGGCTGTACCAAGTGCGGCGATGGCGGCGGCCACCGCCAGCGTGTTTCGGAGTGTTCCAGGCATATCGATTCCCCCTTCAAGTTGAGACGAAACGGTCCGATCCAAGAAAACGCATCGCTGCCTGCGCACCGGCGCGGTCACCGCGCGATCAAGTGGGACGATCCTTCCGGAGACCTTGCTCCGAGGAACGGCGCAGACCACTTGCGAGTCTAGCAAGGATTTGGCGCGCCGGCTGCGCGAATGGGATTCCTTCGTGCCACGCCTGCGCCGCAGCGCCCGGCCGTCCCCGTCTGGTCTCCAGCTTCAGACCGCGCGTGCCGACTTGGAGCGCCGGATCGCATCCCAGACGCGCTGCGGCGTGGCCGGCATGTCGATGTGTTGCACGCCCAACGGGCGAAGCGCATCCAGGATCGCGTTGATTACCGTCGGCGGCGCGCCGACGGTTCCGGCCTCGCCCACGCCCTTCACTCCGAGCGGATTGGTCTTGCACAAGACCTCCGAAAATCGCGTCGCGAACGCCGGCAGATCGTCAGCGCGAGGCATGCAGTAATCGGCGAAGCTTCCCGAGATCAGCTGCCCCGAATCGCGGTCGTAGACGACTTGCTCGAGCAGGGCCTGTCCGATCCCCTGCGCGAGCCCTCCCTGGATCTGGCCTTCGCAGATCAGCGGATTGATGACCCGGCCGACGTCGTCCACCACCGTATACCGGTCGACGCGAACCTCACCGGTCTCGGAATCGACCTCGACCTCGCAGATGTGAGCGCCGTTCGGGAAGCTGGGCGGCTCGGGGGCAAACGCGCCGCTTGCCTCCAGACCGACACCGAATTGCTTGGGCAGTCCGACCGGATGGTAGAAGAACTTGGCGACTTCGACCAGGGAGATCGAGCGGTCGGTGCCGGCGATGTTGAAGTGACCTTCCTTGAAGTGCAGGTCCGCCACCGCCGCCTCCATCAGGTGCGCCGCGAGCGGTTTCGCTTTTTCGACGATCGCGTCGGCGGCTGCCCTGAGCGCGCCGCTCCCGACCACGGCGCTCCTCGACGCGTAAGTGCCACGGCCGAAAGAAACCTGGTCGGTGTCGCCCTGGACGAAGCGGATGCTCTCGAACGCAATGCCGAGCCACTCCGACACGACTTGCGCGAACGTCGTGGCGTGCCCCTGGCCATGCGAAAAAGTGCCGGCGACGATGGTGAGCGTTCCGCTGGGGTCGAAGCGCAGCTCCATTCGTTCGTTGAAAAAGCCCGCATCCTCGATGTAATACGTGAACGCCCGGCCGCGCAGTTTCCCCTGCTTCTCGGAGGCGGCGCGCCGCGCGCCGAAACCCTTCCAGTCGGCGAATTCGACGCACTGGTCGGTGACCCTGGCGAATTCCCCGCTGTCATAGGTGAATCCGGTGCCGGTCGTGTAGGGCATGGCCTGCGGCGAAATATAATTGCGCCGCCGGATTTCGACCGGATCGATCCCGGTCGCGACCGCGGCCTGGTCCATCAGGCGCTCGGTGATATAGGTCGCTTCCGGACGGCCCGCGCCGCGGTAAGGATGCACCGGGACCGTATTCGTGAATACCGCCCTGCTCGCCACGTGCAGCGCGGGTACCGCGTACACGCTCGGAATGAGCTTGAGGCCGAACAGAACCGGCACCACGGCCGCACCCGCGACGTAGGCACCAATGCCGTGCAGGGCCTGGGTGCGAATCGCGAGGATCTTGCCATTCTCGTCGAGCGCCATTTCGGCGCGCACTACCTGGTCCCGGCCATGGTTGTCGGTGAGCAGCCCCTCCGATCGGGTCGAAATCCACTTGACCGGGCGGCCGATGCGGCGCGAGGCCCACAGGACCAGGCCCTCCTCGGGATAGGCATCGCCCTTCATGCCGAAGCCGCCGCCCACATCCTTCGCGACCACCCGGAATTTCATTTCCGGCTGCTTGAACACAGCCTGGGCGAGCACGGTGCGGGTCCCGTGCGGGTTCTGAGTGCTCGTGTACAGGGTGTAGTAGTCGTCGGCGGGGTTGTAGTCTCCGATCGCGCCGCGCGTCTCGATGCTGTTCGCGCACAGGCGGT
>MEQZ01000049.1:0-2166 GCA_001770425.1 Betaproteobacteria bacterium RIFCSPLOWO2_02_FULL_65_20
CCCTATTGCGTTTTAGGCCGCTGCTACGGCAGAGACGGGCTGGCTCACCAGATCGTAGTGACTTCCTTGAGCTTGCGCAGCTTCGCGTCGGACGTAATCAACGGGGCCCGGTGGAGCCGGGCGGTAGCTGCGATCAGCCGATCCGCCGGATCGCCATGGGAAAAGACATCGGACTGGGACAGCATGCCAATCTCCGCCGTAATCGGCAGCACGCGGACATGCCGCGCCGCGATCATGTCATTCAGAAACTGCCGCGCATCTATCACGGGATCGAGCCGCTTGCGTGCGATGAGCATCGCGATCTCCCACAAACTGATGTCGCTGCAGGCGAGTTCCCGATCCGCGTGAGCGAGAGCTATGGCTTTGCGGGCGCGAGCCGACAGGCGAGCAGGAGTCAGTGCGTCGTAAATCAGCACATGCGTGTCAAGAACGCATTAATCCGCGATTGAGTAGCGGCTGCGTGCCTCGTCTTCGGAACCACCACTCGATCGCTAACCACCGACTAACCCCACTTCCGCGCTGTGATCGTTAACTTGCCGCGATGATGCCTACGCACCACAAGGCTCGGTGAATCTTGTCATCCAGTCAAGACGATTTCGCCTTCCGGCCGTCGAGCAGCGCCCCTACGCTCGCTTGCGCGGCGTCGATCACAGCCTTGACGCGCTGAATGCGCTCCTGACCGAAGCGGTGCACGAGAAAAACCTCGGTCGGCGGCGCCGACCACCCGGGAAGAACACGAACCAGTTCTCCGCAATCGATCACCTTTCGCGCGGCGAACTCGGGCACCCGCGCCACGCCGAGACCCGCGCTCGCCGCATGAAGCAGCGCCGTGAATCCGTGCACCGCGAAATTGCCCTGCACGGAAATCTCCTCGCTATTTCTGTCCGAGCACCCAGACGACGAGGGTCTTCAGGTCCGAATCCGACAAGCCCGGGTTGGGCGGCATCGGCAGCTGGCCCCAGACGCCCTGGCCGCCACTGCGGATCTTCGCCGCGAGCCGCTCGGCGGCGGCGCCATCGCCCGTGTATTTTGCAGCGATTTCCCTGAATGAGGGACCGACCACGCGCTTGTCCACGCTGTGGCACCCGTTGCAGGCACCGGCGTTAAGCAGTTTCTGGACCGGATCATCGCCTCCGGCCGCGAGTGTGTCGGGCGAGGGAGGGGGCGCGGGCTTATCTCGATTGTAGTAGGTCGCCAGATATTCGACGATCAGCGCCGCGTCCTCCTCGGTGAGCGGCGCGCCGCGCTCCTTCATGTTGCGCACGTTGTCCGCCCACTCGCCGCGCGAGAGCTGCGCTCGCCTGATGTGCGCGAGGTCGTGGCAGATGTTGCACTTGTTTTCGGTCAGCGTCGAGCCGGGCCCGGAGATCAGCATGTCCTCCTGGGAATGGACGGCCGCAGCGAAAGCGAGGCACGCAAGCGCTGCGACCGCCTCACGCCTCAACAAGAACTCCCACGCGGTGCCAGCCGTTCCAGAAATAGCCGAGCGGATTCCAGTACGGCACCGCAGGCTGGGCGTTGCCGCGGTCATCCCACGCGCGAGCGAGGAAGCTCACGTAGCCAAACCGCTCGGGCTCGAAGTCAAACGTAAAGGTGCGCCAGGCGTACTTGTCACCGCTTCGCGCAAGCTGCGCGCGCCGCCAGGTCTTGCCCTCGTCGGTCGATATCTCGACGCGGTCCACTTCGCCCTCGCCCACCCAGGCGCGGCCGCGCACGGTGATGCGCTGCGATCCCTTGAAGCGCGCATTCGGCGCCGGCGAGGTAATCATCGACTTGATCGGCCAGGCTTCGGCCGAGACCACGTCGGGGGGCATTTTCTGCCCGGGCTCGATCGCAAACTTGGGCACGATGTAGCTGTTGGTCATGTACGTGCCCTTGAACGGCGCGTCCAGAACCATCAGTGTGTGGGCCCACTTGGTGGAGGCCGACCCGACCCAGCCGGGCACGACCAAGCGCAGCGGATAACCGTGGACCTTCGGCAGCGGCGCGTCGTTCATTGCCCAGGCGAGGAGCGTGTTTTCGTCCATCGCCTTGCGCATGGGGATGGAGCGGATGACCGGCGCAGCGGTCGCGACCGCACCCGGATCTCCCCCCTGTCCCGCGACATGCGCGGCATTCGGCTTCAGCCCGGCCGCCTGCAGCACATCAGACAGGCGCACCCCGGTC
>MEQZ01000049.1:2196-2761 GCA_001770425.1 Betaproteobacteria bacterium RIFCSPLOWO2_02_FULL_65_20
GAAGCTCAGCTCCTTGTCGACCAGACCCTTCACGCTGAGGCGATGGGTACCGATGTCGATGTCCGGTGTGAACAGATTGTTGCGCACGAACATCCGGTCGCTGGGCGTCACGTCGAAGTCATGCTCATGCGCCGGGACGCTCCCCGTGAGAGGGCGCTCGGAATGGAACTGCATGGACTTCGCCTTCCCGCCCTTGATCGCCTCGTTCGGGACCGTTCCCGGTGGCGCGGGTGGCGTGGCGGCAGGTGCAGCGGGCGCCGCCTGGGCGAGCGCGTCGCCGACTGCTGCGATGGCGCCAGCGCCTGCGATGCCGGTCAGGAACCTGCGGCGCGATTCTACGTCGGGCTTTCTTTCCATGATGGTCTCCTCCTGTCAGCGCGCATGCCGTGGCGCTGTGAACAGCATATTTCCATCAATTGGCGGGAAAATCAATCCGACCGCGCATCCGCCATGCGCCTGCTCCGCCTGCGCCCCGCGGACACCGATTGGATTACGCCTTTAACCTCGGCGTCAACCCCACCGCATTCCCGCTCTCGATTCCCCGCACCGTCGCTTCCGACAGCCC
>MEQZ01000049.1:2815-3398 GCA_001770425.1 Betaproteobacteria bacterium RIFCSPLOWO2_02_FULL_65_20
GCCGAACAGCACCTGCGATTCGGGAATGAGCTTGAGCAGCGCCGCCATCGACGCTGGATGTGTCGCGTTGGCGGTGTCGTAGTACAGGCGCCGGAACTCGGCCTCGTAGCCCTCCGGCGCGATGGTCCTGGCGTCGCGTCGCGACTTGAAAAAATAATCCATCCGCCCGGCCAGCATCGGCACCGTGCCGCCGGCGTGGCTGAACAGCCACTTGATGTCGCGGTAGCGCGCGAGGCTCCCGGAGAGCAGCAGGCTCGCCACGGCGCGCGTGGTGTCGTGCGGCACTTCGATCACCGCCGGGAAGGTGCCCACCGAGAGCCGCCCGCAGCAGGCGGCCACCAGCGGGTGGAAGTACACCACCGCCTTCCTGCGGTTGAGTTCCTCGAATACCGGCTTGTACGCCGGGTCACCCGGCCACTTGTCGCCGTAGTTGGACTGCAGGCCCACGCCGTCGGCCTTGAGCACGTCGAAGGCGTAGGTGATTTCCTTCAGGCTCGCGTCCACGTCGAGCATGGGCAGCGCGGCGAAAAGGCCGAAGCGCCCGGGATGATCGCGGACCATACTTGCGCCGTATTCATTGCAG
>MEQZ01000049.1:3570-3712 GCA_001770425.1 Betaproteobacteria bacterium RIFCSPLOWO2_02_FULL_65_20
TCCGAGCGCGCCCAGAGCCTGCATGAAGCGGCGGCGCGTGCCGAACAGGCCCAGATCGGCGGGGCAATCACACACGGTGTTGGCGTGGGCGGGTTGTGTGCAGGCGTTGCTGGCGCTGAAAACCATTTTAGTCTCCTTTGGC
>MEQZ01000049.1:3842-4006 GCA_001770425.1 Betaproteobacteria bacterium RIFCSPLOWO2_02_FULL_65_20
TGCATAATCGATTTTCTCGTTGCTCGTGGGTCCGCCTTCCCTGACAGGACAGCGATCCGAGCGGAGTGAGCGCAATCCAGTGGCTAATTACCAACCGTTAGGAGAAACGACCGTGAAGACCAAAATGCGCCTGAGCGCGACCCTAGCCATTGCATGCCTGGCCG
>MEQZ01000049.1:4160-4246 GCA_001770425.1 Betaproteobacteria bacterium RIFCSPLOWO2_02_FULL_65_20
TTCGACTGCCAACGTCTTCGCTATCGGCGCGGACAAGGTCGACCTGGCGTTCGTCAACGCCGGCGCCGCCTTCGACGGCACCCACG
>MEQZ01000049.1:4407-4962 GCA_001770425.1 Betaproteobacteria bacterium RIFCSPLOWO2_02_FULL_65_20
TTGATCACCGACGCGCTGCTCAAGGTCTACGGGATCGACCCGGGCAAGGTGCGCGTCGTCTCGACCACCAATACCGGCGAGGCAGTGAATGCGATCAGGAGCGACACGGTCGACGCGGTCGTCATGCCGGGCAGCGCCGGCGCAAGCTATCTGCAGTCGCTGGGGCGCGACGGAAAGATCAAGTTCCTCGACATTCCCGACGACAAGATGCAGGCCATGATGGCGATGCTGCCCAAGTCGATGTCGCGGACCAAGCTGCCGGCGAATACCTATCCGGGGCAGGACAAGGCGGTGAACATTTTCGCCTTCGCCAGCTACATCGTCGCCGCCTCGCGCCTGTCCGAGGATACGGTGTACAAGGTGACCCGGAGCCTGTTCGAGAACATCAAGGAGTTCCACACCTTCCACGGCACCGCCAAGCAGTGGACCCTGCAGGAATCCCTGGATGACCCGAAAATTCCCTACCATCCCGGCGCCGTCCGCTACTTCAAGGAAAAGCAGCTCTGGACCCCGGCGCTGGAAAAAGCCCAGAACGAACTCAAGGGCTGATGCAGC
>MEQZ01000049.1:5052-5192 GCA_001770425.1 Betaproteobacteria bacterium RIFCSPLOWO2_02_FULL_65_20
GGGTGTCGGCGTTCGGCTGGATCGCGACCGCCCTGGTCGCCTACCACCTGCTCATCATCGGCAACCTGGTCGCGATGGCGGGCTTCTTCATGCCCGAGCAGGTGCACGGGGCGATCAGCCTCGCGGCGGCGCTGACCATC
>MEQZ01000049.1:5279-14958 GCA_001770425.1 Betaproteobacteria bacterium RIFCSPLOWO2_02_FULL_65_20
GCACTGATCGCCTGCGCAGGGGTGAGCCTCGGTTACGTCGTCGCGTTCCACCAGAAAGTGCTTGATTACAGCATGTTCGGCTTCCTCGACACCCAGGGGCTGGTGCTGGCGCTGCTGCTGTGCCTGCCGCTCGTCGAGGCCGTGCGGCGCGCAACCGGGGTGACGCTGCCGATCCTGGTGACCACGCTGGTGCTCGCCACGGTGTTCCAGAACCTGCTGCCGGGAGTCCTCTACGGCCGCGGCTATGCACCGGATCGTCTGCTCTACAGCGCCTATGTCGGCGAATCCGGCATCTTCGGGCTGCCGCTCAACGTGGCCGCCAACATCATCATCGTCTTCGTGGTGTTCGGCGCGCTGATGGAAGCCGGCGGCGCCGGAAAATGGTTCCTGCGGCTCGCGCTCGCGCTCACCGGGGGCTCTCGCGGCGGGCCGGCCAAGGCCGCCGTGGTGTCGAGCGCGCTGTTCGGCTCGATCTCCGGCTCGCCGTCGGCCAACGTCGCCACCACCGGGGTGTTCACGATTCCGCTGATGAAGCAGATCGGCTACCGCGCCTCCTTCGCCGGCGCCGTCGAGGCGGTCGCCTCGACCGGCGGCCAGATCCTGCCGCCGGTGATGGGCGCGATCGCCTTCGTCATGGCCGAATGGATCCGCGTGCCGTACTCGCAGATCGCGCTCGCCGCCTTCGTGCCGGCGGTCCTGTATTTCCTGATCGTGTTCGTCTCCGTGCATCTGCAGGCGCATCGCGACGGCATCGAGCCCCTCACCAGGGCCGATCTGCCGAAGCTGTGGCCGGTGTGCAGGGAGGGCTGGTTCTATCTGGTTCCGATGGTCGCGCTGATGATCCTGCTGTTCGTCAAGGCGTACCCGCCCGGCATGGCCGGGGTGCTCGCCATTCCGTTCGTCATCGGCGCAAGCTTCTTCTCGCGCGATCGCGCCCACTGGCTGACCCCGAGGAACATCGCCCGCGCCTGCGAGCGCGCGGTGCGCGGGTGGGTCGCCATCGCGGCGATCACCGCATTCGTGGGCATCATGATCGGCGCGGTCGAACTGAGCGGGGTCGGCGTAAAGATCTCGACCTTCATCCTCGACCTGTCCGGCGGCCATCTGCTGCTCACGCTGCTGCTGGTCGGGCTGGCGAGCTTTGTCCTCGGCATGGGACTGGACTCCATCCCGGTCTACGTCACGCTCGCCACGCTGATGGCGCCCGCGCTGATCCAGCTCGGCGTGCCCGACATGGCGGCCCACCTGTACGTTGTCTACTGGGGCCTCGCCTCGTTCTTCACGCCGCCGCTGTGCATCGCGGTGTACGTGGCGATCGCGATTTCGGGCGGCCGGATGTGGCAGACCGGCTGGGAAGCGATGAAGTTGGGCATCGCCGCCTTCATCATTCCTTTCGCCTTCGTCCTGAATCCCGGCCTGCTGCTGAAGGGCTCGGCGGTCGAGATCGCGTGGGCGATCGCGACTGCGTTGGTCGGCGCGGTGCTGGTCGCCTGCGGCGTGCGCGGATTCGCGCTGGCGCCCCTCGGAGCGGTGCGCCGGATCATCATCGGCGTGGGCGGCCTGCTGTTGATCGGTCCCGGCGTGTATCCCCCGCTCGCCGGCATCGCGCTCGCTGCGGCGGCCGTCGCGCCCTGGCCGGCCGGCCTTCGCAAACGCTCTGCGTAACGGCGGAACGGCGATCCCGCGGCAATACACGGCGGCGCGCATTCGGTGGATCACGCAATCGGCATGGAACTCCGATCGCGCCGATTCACCCAGGCCAGCGCGCCTGGCCGGTGCAGTACCCTGCCGCCGTCAGATACGATAGCCGATCCCGACCAGCAGTAGATCCGTGTCGCGGTTGTAGTTGGTGTCGATGCGGTTCCAGGAGAAACGCGCATGCCAGTGCGCGTTGAAGCGATATGAAGCCGTGGCGGTAAATATCCACGAAAAGTTGGTGGCGGCGCCCTCGCCCGGCGCAGGCGCGTGATAGCGCTCGAGCGCCATGTAGGGGCCGAATCCGATTCCCAGCGTGAGGCGGTCACTGGCAAGAACCTCGCGCACGGCCCATATCTGCGCGGTGACTCCCCTGCGGCGGACCAGCCTTGCGTCGCCCTCGTTCGCCGCGCCCAACGTCACGTCGACGTGGCGTGCCAGACCATGGCGGTACTCAATGGCGTAGGCGCTGCCGTTTTCCGACTGATAGCTGTTGACGATCGTCCTTCCCAGAAACACCGTGATCTCGTCGGTCGTCGTCTTACCCGGCTGGTAAGGAGGAAAGCTCGTCGGTCCAGGTTCGGACACCGGCTCCAACTGGTAGCCCACGCCGAGCATCAGCGAACTGGTGTCGATGCTGTTGCTGGCAACGACGCGGGTGGCGCGCAACTGCACTGACCATCTACTGGCGGTGTAATAAGTCGCCGCCAGGGTCCCGACTGTGCCCCATCCCTGAATGTTCGCATAGCCGCCACCGGCGGATGAAACGGTGGTGTCGAAATAGCGATACGGCCCGATGCCAGCCGCAAACGACAGTCGTCGATCCAGCACATTGGCGCGCCCCCATAATTGCACGGCCAGACCGTCGCGATGGTGCCCCGGAACGTGTCCCTCGTTCAGCCACGAGAAACTAGCCGCCACGTTCTCACCCATGCCCTGTTGATACTCGACGGCCCACGCGGACGAACTGTCGTTCGCCCGGGTCTCCTTCAATCCGCCCCCGAGCAGGGTCAGTTCCTGCGCGGGAGCCGTGCATGCGAACAGCAGCAGCGCCAGTGCAGCGAGGATTCGCCTCATATCGTCTCCCCATTGAGGGTTGGGTTTGCCCCGACGCCGCGCACGTACCAGCTTACCAGCGGTGTTCGGTGCCGCGCATGCCACGCGCGCAGGCTGTCACGGCCTCGAATGCGACACCGAGACGGCCCTACCTCACATTCCTGACCAGGATCTCGTCGAACATCTTCACCCATTTGTCGTGCCTGTCCAGCGCCTGTCCGGGGTTCACGAATTTCAGCGCAACATTGGTGAAAGGCGATCGGGTAAGCCGCTTTGCGCTTATCGCCCGCTGTTCCTTTGCAAGTTCGCCGTTTGTCTGCACGCGTCACGCGGCCAGCTTGCCCGTCACAAAGTGCGTCACTTTCACGCTCATTTCGAACAGGCGCGGGTCCTCGTAATCCCTCGGCCTGCCCAGATCGACCGTGAATTCCTGCTTGATCCTGCCCGGGCGCGGAGCGAATACGGCGATCCGGTCGGCGAGAAAACAGGCTTCGAAGCAATTGTGCGTGACGAAGATCACCGTCTTGCGGGTCTCCAGCCAGATGCCCAGCAGCAGCTCGCGCATCGATCGGGCGGTCAGTTCGTCCAGGCCGCTGAACGGCTCGTCCATCAGCAGGATTTCGGGATCGATCGCAAAGGCGCGCGCGATCGAGGTGCGCTGCTGCATGCCCCCGGACAGTTCGTGCGGGTGCACCTCGGCGAAGTCGCGCAGACCCACGCGGCCGAGCCAGCCGTTGATGCGTTCGCTCCACTCGCTTTTCGGGATGCCCGCCGATTCGAGCGCGAACTCGATGTTGCCGCGCACCGTCAGCCACGGCAGCAGCCGCGGCTCCTGGAACACGTAACCGACACGGAACGGATGCGCGTTGCTCCTCGAGACGACGGCTCCGGCGACGCGGACCTCGCCGGTGTAGTGCTGGTCGAGCCCGCTCAGCACGTTCAGCACCGTCGACTTGCCGCAGCCGGAGGGTCCGAGCAGGCAGACGAACTGGTGGTCGGCAACCGCCAGGCTGATGCGGTCGAGCGCCAGCAGCCCGTCGGGGTGTGCCTTGCTGCGATAGACCTTGCTCAGGTCGTGGACCGCGATATCGGCCATATGATCAGTCCTAGGCCCGGATGTCCGGACGCCAGCTGAACAGCCGATTCTCGATCGGCTTGAGAATCAGCAGTTCGATGCCCAGCATGACGATCGTGAAGAAGATCGTCCACGCGAACACGTCGGTCATGTTGAACATCTGGAACGAGTAGTTGAGCATGTAGCCGACGCCGTCGGAGCCGCCCAGCACCTCGACGAACACGGTCACCTTCCACACCACGCCCAGGCCGAAGCGCGCTGCGGCCATCAGGTAGGGCAGCACCTGGGGGATGACCACGGTCAGGATGCGCCGCGTGCCGGAACAGCGAAACACGCGCGCCATGTCGATCAGGCGCTGGTCGATCGCCTTGACGCCCTGCCAGATATTGATCGCGATCGACGGAAAGGTCGTCCACGCGATCGCAAGCACCGCGCCGCGATCGTTCAGACCGAGCCACATGAACGCCACGATGATGTAGCACAGGCTCGGGATCGTCAGGCCGACCATGACCCACATGTCGAGCATCTGCTCGCCCCTGCGGTACAGGCCCATCACCGTGCCGAGCACCGTGCCGATGCTCATCGCGATCGCGAAGCTGCTCAGCATGCGGGTCATCGTGAAAGTGAAATGCCTCGGGATCTCGCCGCTCTGGACAAGCTCGCCCATCGCCGCGAACGTGTTCCACGGACCGGGCACGTAGCGTTCCGTGAACGCCATCGACGCGAGCTGCCAGACGACGAGCAGCGCCAGCAACGACAGGACCCGGATCCATACGCTCTCGGGCAGGCGCCGCCAGCCCCTTGCGCGAGGGGCAGGCATCGCGCCTTGCGTCGCCTGGCTCGTCAACCTGCGGCCCTTTGCAGTCGATGCGCGTGCGTCCTCCGCCTATTTGACGAACGACAGGTCGAAGGTGCCTTCTGGAATTTTCGACGGCACGTCGCCCTGCGGGCCGAAGGCATTGATGATTTCCGCGGCGTACGCCAGCTGATCGTCGATCAGTTTCTGGTCGAAGGTCGTGATGAACGCCGGCGCGGTGCGCTCGTAGAGCAGCTTCACGCCCTTGTCGGTCTTGATGCCCATTTGCTTGGCCACCGGGGCCCAGGCTGCCGGATGCTCCTTGAGATAGATCATCGCCTCCTTGAACGCGGCGACGAAGCGCCTCACGACGTCCGGATTCGCCTTCGCCCAGGGCTCATAGGCGTTCACCGCAACCAGCATCGGGCTCTGTCCCGTCGTCTCGCGCCAAAGATCGCCGACCGAGGCGATCGACCGGTAGTTCCCGGTTTCCAGCAGCCGCGTAATGAACGGATCCAGGATCAGGATGGCGTCCAGGTCGCCGCGGTCGAGCATCCCGACCAGCAGTGGCGGCGCGCCATAGTGGAGCTTGGCCTCCTTGACCGGGTCGAAGCCGAATTTCTTCACCGCCAGGATGCGGAACAACCAGCTCGTCGCCGCCGTCGGGCCGCCGAACAGGCCTACGCGCTTGCCCTTCAGGTCGGCGATCGACTTGAGCGGCGAATCGTTCTTGACCATGAATTCGTTCGTAAACGAGATCATCGAAAACACGTTCGTGAACTTGAAGCCCTTGTCGCGCATCAGCGCGATGCTGATCCAGCCGCCAAAGGCGACGTCGAAATCGTTGGTCTGCATGATCGTATACAGCGCCTGCGGACCGGCGACCGCTTTCACCTCCAGCTCGAGCCCGTGTTTGGCCGCGATTCCCTGGCTCTGCATGATGCCCACAGGGAACAACTGCGTCCCCTGAATCGCCGTCACCCTCACCTTGTCGAGGGCCAGCGCCGATGGCGCGGACACGGCCGCCGCAATGCCGATGCCAAGCGCCAATAGCGCCGTCAATGTCAGTCTCGGATTCATAGTGCCTTCCTCCTCCGTTGAAGTGAACCGCTACGCCGCGCCCTTTAGCTGCGGTCCCAGGCCGCAGGCGCCGCGCCTCCTCCTCCATGATCTTCCGTCTCAGCGCCGACATTATGCACCACCGGGCGCAGCCCCGATCCGCCGAGCTTCGCGATACGGGCTCACTCGTACGTCTTGTAATCGCCTTCGGCGTAGACGACCCGCCCGCCCACCATGGTGAGCAGCGAGTGCAGGCCGCCGATTTCATCGAGCGGCACGGTGAGGTAATCCTTGTTCAGCACCACCAGGTCGGCGAGCTTGCCGACGCCCAGCGCGCCGCGCCTCGCGTCGTCGTGCGCGAACCAGGCGCTGCCGGCCGTGTACATGCGCAGCGCCTGCAACCAGTGCACCTCGGTGGCATAGCTCAGGCCGGCGCGTATCGCGTGCATGTGCACGTCGATCATCCCGGGGATGACCGTGCGCCCGTGCAGATCGACGACGCGCGTGTTCTTGCCCGCCAGGCGGCGCACCACGGCCGATTTGCCCAGCGCGACGATGCGCCCGTCGCGCACCGCGACGGCCTGGTGGATGGCGCCCCGCTCGTCGGCGGTGACGATCTTGCCGTTGAGCAGAACGGTGTCGGCCCTCTGAGCGTGGGCAGTGGCGGCGAAACAAAGGGCCAGCACCGCGAGCGTGCGCGCGGAATGAATCATGGGTTGTCTCCGGATTATCGTTGGTCGGCGCAAATTCCGATCGGGGCTGCAGGGCGAAGCCTGCCGAGCCGCGATCCGTTTGCGTTCTACGGCAACGATAGCATCAATTTCGGCATTCCGGCGTCAAGCCGGAGCGGCGAAACGCGGCACCGCCGCCTGCGGCAGCATGCGCCGGGCCGGCCGGTGAAAATTGCCGGCGTCATGGCCAGCCGCAAGCGCGCCAATCCACGCGCTGCTCCGACGGCGGCGCGTTCGGCGCATTTGCGCGCCCGGCATCAACTGGAGAACGCGATTCAGACTCTTATGCACGCGCGTTCGGTGCCTAACATGTCGCGGTCGGCGCTTGGGTGGAGCGTACTCGCGCCCCTGACGCGATGTAGGATTGATAACGGACTGCCGGGCGAATAAGATAGCACGTCGTTTCGAGTTCACTCCAGGAGCGCAAAGCATGGTTGCATTCAACTTGAACGGAAAACCGGTCTCGGTCGAGGCCGATTCGAAAACCCCGCTGCTGTGGGTCGTACGTGATCATCTCAAGCTGACCGGCACGAAGTATGGCTGTGGCGTCGCGCAGTGCGGGGCGTGCACCGTGCATGTCGACGGCGCCGCGGTGCGCTCGTGCGTGACACCGCTTGCCGCGGTTGCGGGCAAGCGCGTCGTCACCATCGAGGGCCTGTCGCAGGACTCGTCGCATCCGCTGCAGAAGGCCTGGGTCGCCGAGCAGGTGCCGCAATGCGGCTACTGCCAGTCGGGCCAGATCATGCAGGCCGCCGAACTGCTCGCCGCGACGCCCAGGCCGACGCGCGCGCAGATCGTGGATCACATGAACGGCAACATCTGCCGCTGCGGCACCTACCACCGCATCATCGCCGCGATCGAACGCGCTTCGAAGGAGGGCTGAGCCATGAACGCCATAACGAAATCCGCATTCGACGTTTCCCGCCGCAGGTTTCTTGCCGGTGCCGGCGGATTGAGCTTCTGCGTCGCGCTCGAAGCGAACGGCTTCCGGCTGGTCCCGCAGGCGCAGGCGCTATCCGCCCCGAGCACGATGGGCGCGTGGGTGCGCATCGCGCCCGACGGCATCGTCACCATCCTTTCCCCCGGCGCCGAAATGGGCCAGGGCTCGATGACGTCGCTGCCACTGATCCTCGCCGAGGAGATGGACGCCGACTGGTCCAAGGTGACGATCGACTGGACCTCGGCCGACGCACAGGTCTACGGCTATACGATGGGAGGTCGGCGCCTGATGGCCATCGTCGGCAGCCGCGCGGTCATGATGTACTTCAACGATCTGCGCATCGCCGGCGCGCAGGTACGCAAGGTCCTGCTCGCCAACGCGGCAGAGAAATGGGGGGGCGACGCGGCCTCGCTCCGGACCGAGCCCGGCGTGGTCGTCGATCCGGCTTCGGGCCGCCGACTGGGCTATGGCGAGATCGCTGCGTTTGCCAAGGTGCCGTCGACGCTACCCGCGATAACCCCCGGAGAGCTGAAGCCCAAAAACCAGTTTCGTCTGATCGGCAAGGACGTGCCGCGACGCGACATCCCGCTCAAGGTAAACGGCGCGGCACAGTTCGCCATCGACGTCGATCTGCCGGGCATGGTGTACGCGAGCGCGCTGCATTCCCCGGTACAGGGCGGCGAGCCCGAGAGCTGGAACGACGCAGAAGTGAAGGCACTGCGGGGCGTCCTCGGAACGGTGCGGCTGGCCGACGGCGTCGCCGTGGTCGCCACCAGCTTCGAGACCGCGATGGAGGCCCGCAGCAGTCTCAAGGTCAGCTGGAAGAAAGGCGCCAAGGCCGAAGGCTACGACTCCGAAGCCGCGCTCGACCAGACCTACGTCAAGATACACGACGACCCGAACGCCAAGGCGCAGACGCTCGATTCCAAAGGCGACGCCAAGGCAGCGTTCGGCGCGGCGGCGAAGCGCTACAAGGCGGAGTACCGCAGCGACTACGGCTACCACGCGCAGATGGAACCGCTCAACGCCGTGGCGCGATTCAACGCGGCCGGAGACCAGGTGGAGATCTGGGAAGGCACGCAGGCGCCCGACACGTCGCGCAACACGGTGGCCAAGGCGCTCGGATTCAAGCCCGAGCAGGTAGTTTTCCACCAGTGTTACATGGGCGGGGGCTTCGGGCGGCGCACGCTGGGCGACTGCGCCGCGGAGGCGGCGCGCGTCGCGCGCGAGGTGCGCCGGCCGGTGAAGCTGATCTGGACGCGCGAGGAGGACATCGCCCACGGCATGTTCCGGCCGCAGTCGTTCCAGTGCCTCGAAGCGGCGCTGGACAAGGACGGCAAGGTCTCCGGCTGGACGCACTGCGTGGTCGGCGACGGCGGCGGGCTCTTGTCCACCGGCATCCGCATTCCGTATTACCAGATCCCCAACCAGCACATCGAGGCGCGCGGAATTTCGCACGGCATCCGGCTCAAGCAGTGGCGCGCGGTCGGCCATGTCTTCAACGTGTTCGCCATCGAATCGTTCGTCGACGAGATGGCGGTGGCCGAGGGCATGGACCCGGTCGAATTCCGCTTCCAGCGCATGTCGATTTCGCCGCGCTTGCGCGCGGTGTTCGAGAAAGCCGTACAGATGTCGGACTGGAAGGCGCGCCGCCCCGAAGGCCGCGCGCTGGGTATCTCGCTGAGCGACCGCTCGGGCTCGCTCGGCGCGGGGGTGGCGGAGATATCGCTCGATCGTGCCAGCGGCAAGATCCGGGTCCACAAGGCCTGGCTCGCGATCGACGGCGGGCTCGTCGTCCAGCCGGCAATGGCCAAGGCGAACATCGAAAGCGGCATCATCTACGGCCTGTCGAGCGTGCTGCACGAGCGCCTGACCGTAAAGGGCGGCGCGGTCGAGCAGACCAATTTCCACGACTACCTCGTGCTGCGCATGGCGGACATCCCCGAGGAGATGCATGTGGCGTTCGTCGAACGCGACGCCGCACCGAGCGGCCTGGGCGAGATCGGCAATCCGTGGGTGGCGGGAGCGGTCGCGAACGCGTTCTTCCGGCTCACCGGCAAGCGCCTGCGCCACATGCCGTTCACGCCGGCGCGGGTGTTCGAGACGCTGCGGGCGTAGGCGGCGCGCGGCGTTCGAGTCCGAACCTTCTTCCGGGAACGGGACCGCTAGTCGAGCAGCCGCGGTGGACGGGGCTGCCTGGCGCCCGTAGACTGCAGTCCCCGGGAAAATTGCGCATCACGCGTCAATTCAGGGAAGAGGGTTCAAATCATGGGAGTCCAGAATGTGAAGCCGGTGCCAAAACGCATTTCACCGCTCGACGAGCCCCG
>MEQZ01000050.1:0-4820 GCA_001770425.1 Betaproteobacteria bacterium RIFCSPLOWO2_02_FULL_65_20
GAGGCGATGCAGCGCGCGCCGTAGGTTTCCATCAGCGCGCGCCGGTAGGGCTTCTGGTTGTAAGACACCCGCACCATGAACACCTGCACCTCGAGCCCGAACAGCGCGCCGGCGAAGGCGAGCGCTGAACCCCACTGGCCGGCGCCGGTTTCCGTGGACAGTTTCTTGACGCCCTCCTGCTTGTTGTAGAACGCCTGCGCGACGGCCGTGTTCGGCTTGTGGCTTCCGGCCGGGCTGACGCCCTCGTACTTGTAATAGATTTTCGCCGGCGTCTGCAGCGCTTTTTCCAGCCGCCGGGCGCGATACAGCGGCGAAGGGCGCCACTGCCGATAGACGTCGCGCACCGGTTCGGGAATCTCGATGTCGCGCTCGGTCGATACTTCCTGCATGATCAGCGCCATCGGAAACAGCGGCGCCAGATCGCCGGGCCCGATGGGCTGCCCGGTGCCCGGATGCAGCACCGGCGGCAACGGCTTTGGCAAGTCGGCCGCGAGGTTGTACCAATTCTTGGGTATGCGGGTTTCGTCCAGAACGTATTTGATGGGGTCGCTCACGGCGGTTCTCCTCCTTGGTGTGACGGGTGCGCAAAATCCAGGGCCTTAGTGTGACTGAAGCAAAGCAAAAGTGCAAAAAGCGTGATCTGCATTAGAACCGGCCGTCCGCGTCGTGCGGGATCAGAGATAAAGGTTCAGCAGTCCGTCCAGCCCTACATGGTTGAAGCTGTAGGTGGTCTGCTGCTGCACCACCTGCTTGGCGTGGTAGGCGATCGAGACGCCGGCCTCCGCCATCATGGCCAGATCGTTGGCGCCGTCGCCCACGGCGATCACCTGCTCGGGCGATAACCCAAGGGCCTCGCGCACGCTGCGCACGGCCGCGGCCTTGCCGCCCGCATCGAGGACGGGGCCGACGATCCTGCCTGTCAGCTTGCCCGCCGCGATCTCCGGCTCGTTGGAGAAGCTGTAGTCCAGACCGAGGCGTGCGCGCAGGCGCTCGGTGTAGAAGCTGAACCCGCCCGAGACCAGCGACGTCTTGATGCCCAGCGCCTTCAGTCCCTCGATCAAGCGCTCGGCGCCCGGTGCCAGACGCAGCCGTTCATCGTAGACGCGCTGGAGTGCCGATGCGTCCAGCCCGGCGAGCAGCGCCACCCTGCGCGCGAGACTTTCGGCGAAGTCGATATCCCCGCGCATGGCGCTGCGAGTGATTTCGGCGACCTGGGACTTGATCCCCTTCATGTCAGCGAGTTCGTCGATGCACTCGATGTTGATCAGCGTCGAGTCCATGTCTATCGCGACCAGGCCAAAGTCGGCCAGACGCATATGCACAGGCACGAACGCGTGATCGAGCTTCAGATCGGCGCACGCAGCGGCGATGTCCGCGCTGCGGTCCGCGCCGGCGAGCCGCGCCGCGCCGGCTCCCAGTCTGCGCCATTGGGCGGCGTTGCACAGGCGTGCCAGCGCCTCGATCCGGGCTTGGTCGATGCGCTGTCCCTGGATGACGAGGTCGAATTGCGCCGGCTTCGTCACTTCGACGCTTCCCGGAGCATGTCCATCGCCTGCCGAACCGCACGCACGCGCTCGGCCAGGTCCGCGGTCACGCGCTCGATTCGAAGCTTGCTGGGCCCCGACAGCCGCCAGCCGCGGTTTGCCTGAACCAACCGAATGACCTTGCCGGCATCCAGCGGCGGATCGGATACGAACTGCAGCTGCATGGTTTCGGAGGTGGCATCCAGGCGCGCCACGCCGAGCGGCCTGCCGATGGCCCGCAGCCGGTGCGATTCGAGCAGCGCCCTCGCCTCGGGCGGAATGTCGCCGAAGCGGTCGACGAGTTCCTCCTGCATCGCACCGAGTTCGTCGAGCGACTCGCAGTGGGCGAGGCGCTTGTAGATCACCAGTCGCTCGTGCACGTCGGCGCAATACCCGGCGGGCAGCAGCGCCGGCAGGTGAAGATTGATCTCGGTGGCGACCTCGAAAGGCTGAGACAGATCGGGTTCACGGCCGGCCTTCAGCGATCTCACGGCATGATTGAGCATGTCCGCGTACAGGTTGAAGCCCACCTCCTGCATGTCGCCGCTCTGGGACTCCCCGAGTACTTCTCCCGCACCGCGGATCTCCAGGTCGTGCATCGCGAGGTAAAAACCGGAGCCGAGTTCCTCCATCATCTGGATCGCCTCCAGACGCTTCTTCGCGGCGGCTGAGACCGCTTCCTCGCCGGGCGTGAGCAGGTAGGCGTAGGCTTGGTGGTGCGAGCGGCCGACCCGGCCGCGCAGTTGGTGCAGTTGCGCAAGGCCAAACCGGTCGGCGCGGTTGATGATGATGGTGTTCGCGGTCGGAATGTCGATGCCTGACTCGATGATGGTCGAGCAGACCAGCAGGTTCGAGCGCTGTTGAACGAACTCCCGCATGACGCGTTCCAGCTCGCGCTCGCGCATCTGCCCGTGGGCGACGACCACCCGCGCCTCGGGCAGCAGCTTCTGCAGGCGCTCGCGCTGTGCCTCGATCGAGGCTACGTCGTTGTGCAAAAAGTAGATCTGGCCGCCGCGCTTCAGTTCGCGCAGGCACGCCTCGCGGATGATGCCGGACGAATACGTCGCGACGAAGGTCTTGATCGCCAGGCGCCGTTCCGGCGCGGTGGCGATCACCGACAGGTCCCGCAGGCCCTCCAGCGACATCGCGAGGGTGCGGGGAATCGGTGTGGCGGTGAGGGTGAGGACGTCGACTTCCGCGCGCAGCGCCTTCAGCGCCTCCTTGTGCCGCACCCCGAAACGGTGCTCCTCGTCCACGATCACCAGGCCGAGCCGCGCGAATTTCACGTCACGCGAGAGCAGCTTGTGGGTGCCGATGGCAATGTCGATCGCCCCGCTGGCCAGCCCCTGCAGCGCGGCGACGGTTTCCTTGCCGGTGCGAAAGCGCGACAGCTCGGCGATCTTGAAGGGCCAGTCCGCAAACCGGTCCGAGAAACTCTGGAAATGCTGCTCTGCGAGCAGGGTGGTGGGCGTGAGCACCGCGACCTGCATGCCGTCCGCCGCGGCGACGAACGCGGCGCGCAAGGCCACCTCGGTCTTGCCGAAGCCGACGTCGCCGCAGATCAGCCGGTCCATCGGCTTGCCCGTGCGCATGTCCTCGATCACCGCGCCGATCGCCGCAGCCTGGTCCGGCGTTTCCTCGAAGCCGAAGCCCTCGGCGAAGGCATCCACATCGTGCTGGCTCACCCCGAAGGTCCGCCCGATGCGGGTGGCGCGCTGCGCATAGAGATGCAGCAGTTCGGCGGCGGTGTCGCGCACCGCGCGTGCGGCACGGCGCTTGGCCTTGTCCCATGCGTCGCCGCCCAGCTTGTGCAGCGGCGCGGCTTCCGGCGGCCCTCCCGCATAGCGGCTGATCAGGTGCAGCTGCGCCACGGGAACATAGAGTTTGTCGGCGTCGGCGTACTCGATCAGCAGGAACTCTGCCTCGCCCTCTCCCAGATCCAGATTGACCAGGCCCCGGTAGCGGCCGATCCCGTGCTCGGCGTGCACGACAGGATCGCCGGCGCGCAGCTCGGACAGGTCGCGCAGCATGCCTTCGACGGAAGTCTGGCGCGACCGGTCGCGCCGCTCGTGCACCCTGGCCGTGCCCGCATACAACTCGGACTCGGTGACGATCGCCAGACTCTCGCGATCGAGGACGAAACCGTTGAGCACCGGGCCGACTGCGAGGCCCAGGCGCGAGGTCGATGCGAGAAAGTCGGCGAAGCTGCCGCAGGGCTCGGGCCGCAGCTCGTACTCGCCCAGATACTGGGTCAGCGTTTCGCGGCGCCCCGGCGTTTCGGCGACCAGCAGCGTACGGGCGATGCCCCCGGAGAGGAATGCCTTGAGCCGATGGAGCGGGTCGGCGGCGCGCCGCTCGACCGCTACCTCTGGCACGGGCCGCACTGAAACCCCGCCCGGCTCGTCGTCACGCGGAAGTCCTCGTTCTCGGATGTCGCTCCGGACAAAGGCGCGTGATGCGACAAACAACTCTTCGGTCGTGAGGAACAGATCTCCCGGGGCGAGCAGCGGCCGCGTGCGGTCGCCGCGCAGGAACTGGTAGCGCGACTGCGTATCGCGCCAGAATTCCGTGAGGGCGGCATGCACGTCGCGGTGCAGGCACAGCCGCGTCTCGGCAGGCAGATAATCGAACAGCGTTGCGGTCGCCTCGAAGAACAGCGGCAGGTAGTACTCGATGCCGGCTGGCGCGACGCCGTTGCTCACATCCTTGTAGATGGCGCTCTTCGAGGGATCGCCTTCGAAGGCTTCGCGAAAGCGCGCGCGGAAGCCGTTTCTGCCCGCATCGTCCATCGGGAACTCGCGCGCCGGCAGCAGGCGCACGTCGTTCACCTTGTAGATGGTGCGCTGGGAGTCGACATCGAAGGTGCGGATCGACTCGATGACGTCGTCATCGAGGTCGACACGATAGGGCAGTGCGCTGCCCATCGGAAACAGATCGATCAGTCCGCCGCGTACGCAGTATTCGCCCGGCGCGACGACCTGGGTCACGTGGTGATAGCCCGCGAGGGTGAACTGCGCGCGCAGTTCGTCGAGCTTCAGCGTCCCGCCCAGATTGAGAAAGAACGTATAGGCGGCGAGGTAGGCGGGTGGCGGCAGGCGGTAGAGCGCGGTGGCGGCCGGGACGATCACCACGTCGAATGCCCGGCGCTGCAGGTTGTAAAGCGCTGCCAGGCGCTCGGAGATCAGGTCCTGATGCGGAGAGAAGCCGTCATAGGGCAGTGTTTCCCAGTCCGGAAACAGCACTACCTTGAGCGAAGGTGCGAACCAGGCCATCTCCGCGAACAGGCGCTGGGCATCG
>MEQZ01000050.1:4842-17882 GCA_001770425.1 Betaproteobacteria bacterium RIFCSPLOWO2_02_FULL_65_20
AAGGGTGACTGCGTTCACGGTAGCGTGCATGGCGCGCAAATGGGAAAACCCGCCTTCGAACCGCCTGCGCCACCAGGCGCGTCGGTTCGAAGGCGGGAACCCGTATAATTATACCGTCTGGACCACTGTGATTCTGGCGAACATTCAGTGACATCGCGTTACTTCGGCCTCATCGTTGCCGCCGGCACCGGATCGCGCTTTGGCGGGCCGGCGCCCAAGCAGTACCAGGGGCTCGCGGGCCGGCCTATGCTGCATCATGCCGTGCGCAGCCTGCTCACCGCGGGCGAAATCGAGGCCGTATTCGTGGTGCTGGCCGCGGACGACAGCGCTTTCCGCAGCCACGACTGGAGCGAGTTCGGCGATCGGCTCGCGCCGCTGTACTGCGGCGGGGCTAGCCGTCACGACAGCGTCCTGAACGGGCTGGTCGCCGCCTCCAGCGCTGTGGATCCGGAGGACTGGGTGCTGGTGCACGACGCGGCGCGTCCGTGCCTGGGCAGGGATGAGCTTCGGCGCCTGATCGATACCGTCGCGCCAGAGGAGACGGGCGGCATCCTGGCCGTTCCGGTGGCCGACACTCTCAAGCGCGCCGACGGCGAGCAGCGCATCGTCGCCACCGAGGCGCGCGCGGGCCTGTGGCAGGCGCAGACCCCGCAGATGTTCCGCCATGGCGTGCTGCTACAGGCGCTCGAGCAGAGCTCGAACATGACTGACGAGGCCTCGGCGGTCGAGCGGCTGGGCCTGCGGCCCAAGCTGGTCGAGGGCCGGGCGACCAATTTCAAGGTCACCTATCCCGCCGACCTGGAACTCGCCGAACTCATACTCCGCGGGAGGGGTATTGGATAACGCACTTCCCTGGGGCGTGGCGGAAAATGCCCGGCGACGCCGGAATGCCGCACTATAGTGGAACCATGGGTGGATAGGAGGAGGAGCGGGTGAGGGTAGGGCAGGGTTTCGATGTGCACGCGCTGGTGGCGGGCCGCAAGCTCGTCATCGGCGGCGTGGAGATTCCTTTCGAACGCGGGCTCGAGGGTCATTCCGACGCCGACGTGCTGCTGCACGCGATCACCGATGCCGTGCTCGGCGCTGCAGGGCTGGGGGACATCGGCCGGCACTATCCGGATACGGATCCGCGCTACCGCAATGCCGACAGCCGCGCGCTGCTGCGTTCCGCGGCGCGAAAGCTGCACGAGGCCGGATGGGTGGTCGTCAATGTCGATGCGACGATCATCGCGCAGGCGCCGAAGATGGCACCGCACGTTCCATTGATGGCGAAGAACATCGCCGCCGACCTCGGCATTGCCACCGGACACGTGAACGTGAAGGCGAAAACCACAGAGGGGTTGGGATACACGGGTCGCGGCGAGGGTATCGCAGCCGAGGCGGTGGCCCTTATCAACTATTTGCCGGCCGAAACGGCCGCACCGGACGTCCCATAGATACCAAACCTTTGAAACTATTCTTTGCCCTATGGCCAGAGGAGCCGGCGCGGCGAGAACTCGGCCGCTGGGCCGGCTCGCTGCACCGTCTGTGCACGGGACGGCGCGTGCCCACCGAAAGCCTCCACATCACGCTGGCCTTTCTCGGGCAGGTCGAGGCAGCGCAGTTCGATGCGATCGTCGCTGCCGCGCGCAGCGTGCAGGCGCGGCGCTTCATGCTGCGCCTGGACGAGCCCGGCTACTGGACCCACAACCACATCGCCTGGCTGAGCGCGGCGCAGGTTCCGGAAGAACTCACGGCCATGGTCGCGGAATTGCGCGCCGCACTGGTTCAGGCGGGCATCGGTTTCGACCCGAAGTCGTTCGCCCCGCATGTGACGCTGGTGCGCAACGCGCGCCCACCCAAGGAAGAATGGCCGACTCTGAATCCGGTGGATTGGCCGGTGAACGGTTTCGCGCTCATCTGCTCCGAGCGCGATGAAAGCGGCCCTTACTATCGCATCGCCGCCGGGCCGTTTGTTGCATAACTCTCCAATAGCGCATTCGGGTTTATATCGATCTCCTGATTTTGCACAGTTGCGAAGTTGCAACTGTGCAAAATCAGGAGAAGATGAATGGCAAATCGAGCCAGCCTGTCTGGTTCCGGCTACGCCGGCTGCAGGGCGACCGACGTGAAATTGCTGCGACTCCATCCGGTCATCGCTCTGTGCCTGATTCTGGCCGGCGTAAGCGCCTGCTACTGGGGAGTGCTAGAAAACGGCTACGTGTGGGACGACCGTATTTCGTTTCTGGACTACCCGCAGCTGATGTCGTTTGAAGGCCTGAAGAATGCGCTGCTGAATCCCAGCCTGTTTTTCCCCGCGAACTACTATCGTCCGTTGACCACGATCCAGCTCTTCATGGAACTCAGGATCGCCGAGCGGGAACCCTGGCTGCTGCATGCGGTGAGCCTGCTGATTCATCTGGCCAACACGGCGCTGGTTTTCCTGCTCGGGCGACGCCTGGTCGTCAGATTCGGCGCGCTGACCGGCGATGGCGAAACCAGCCGGACTGTCCCCTGGTTTGCGGCCGCGATCTACGGCTTTCACCCGGCGCTCACTGAATCGGTTTCATGGATCGCGGCCCGATCCGATCTGACGGTGAGTTTTTTTGTCCTTGCCAGCCTGGTCGTGGGCATGGGCCGCGCCACGCGGCTGCGCCCGGTCGCGCTCGCGCTGTTGTTCTTCTGCGCTGGCCTTTCCAAGGAGTCGGCAATCGTGTTGCCGTTCCTGTTCGTTTTCATCGACGCATTCGAGATGCGGCAGGCGCACCTGCCCCTGAAGGGGTTATTGAGGGACAGAACGCCCGTGTACGGCGCGTTGCTTCTGGGGGGCGTGGGCGTCATCGCCGTTCGATATCTCGGCCTGGGCTATGTCATGACCTCGGCGGATAACCCGATCGCGAGCGGATCGGCGATTCAGCATGCGCTACTGGTAGGACAGGCGCTGTTCGCGTATCTGCGTGCCGCGCTGGTTCCGTTCGACACCATCAATCCCTTCCACACGATTGCGATTCCCGTGGTCATTGCGCAGCCCTGGCCGTGGATTCAGTCGGTGGCAGCGATGTGCGCTCTTGCGGGCTTCGTTTTCGCGTGGCGCCGGGGGGCGTTGTGGGGACTGATGGGTGCGTTGTATGTGACAGCCCTGCTGCCGGTGCTGCAGATCATTCCTTTGCCTCTTTCCGGAAATCTCTATCACGAGCGGTACCTGACCCTTCCGCTGGCGTTCATGGCTTTGGGCGTCGCTCTTCCTGTCGCCAGAGCTGCGGCGAGAGCTTCTTTCAAGGGCAGCGTTTTTGTGTGGACGGGGGTGGCCTGCTGGATCGTGCTGGCCATGGCGAACGTGCTGATCACCGTTCCGCTGTGGAGAACGGATTTCACCCTTTGGTCCTGGGTTGTGCAGCGGAACCCCGAATCCTTCATTGCGCGACACAACCTCGCTGGTGCCTACCTGTCGGCCGGAGAGTACGAAAAGGCGTCTGAATTGAACCGGGATCTGCTTCGCCGCCATCCCGGACACTATCTTCCGCTGATGAACCTGGGAATTCAGGCCATCAGGGAGAACCGGCTCGACGAGGCGATCGCCTACATGGAGCAGGCAATCCAGTCCCCATACGGGATCGAGAAATCCTACTACGTGCTTGCTCTGGGCAATCTGGGGTACGCCGAAGCGGGCCGCGGCAATCTCGATCTGGCCGAAATGCTCCTGACCGAGGCGATCAGGATCGGCCCGTGGATGGTCGATGCGGTTTCCGATCTTTCCCTTGTGCAGCGCCTGAAGGGGAATGCCGCTGCGGCGGACGCCACCTGGGCGCGAGCCCTGTCTTACGTGCCCCCGAAGGAGCGCTCGGCCTTTGCCGCCAAGGCCGAGCGCAGGCTTAAGTTCTTCACGGACGCGCTTCGCCGGGCGACGCCATCGCCGAAGAATTAGCGTTAGTCCGGACGGAACTTGGTCTCGGGCTTGAGGCCACGGCGCCGCTGCTTCAGGCTGCGCTTGCCGTTTTCGAGGTACTTGCCTTCGACCGCACGCTTCGCGGCTTCGTCCCATTGCGGCAGCCAGTCTCCGAGCGAATACCCGAACCACGGGGCCTGCGGGCGCAGCCCGGGGAGGCCGAGTTCTTCCCAGATGGATTTGGCGCGCTCCATGTATTCCCTTTTCGGAAGCGCGAGAGGCGGCATGTCGCTTTTCATGGTGGCATCCATGAGCAGCGTGGAATCCTCTTCCTGTCCGTGTTCGCGCTTCGGTCCGTGGCCCTGGCCGCGATGCGCCAGCGCCTTCACGTCTTCGACCGGGTTCATGCGGTAGGCCATCGCCCATAGCAGGGCGTCGGCGTTGTCGGGATCGATGTCCTCGTTGACCGCTATGCATATCTTGCCGCAGTCGCCCTTGAAATACGCCGCGCCGTAGAGCGCACGCCAGACTTCGGTGCGCGCCATGCTTTTTTCGACAACGATCATGGTAACGCGCAACAGGCCGGTCAGCGGCTCGTGAAGCGCGACACGCTTGACCCCGCGTATGCCGAGGGAGTCGCGCAGGTGAGCAAGGAAAAGCGGCTCGTAGGCGACGCGCTTGATGACCGAGGATTCACTTGGCGCCACCTGGCTGATGTAAGAGGGGACGATCGGGTTCCTGCGATGGGTGATCGCCGTCACCCGCATCGGCATGTTGAATTCCTCGAGCGCGATATGGCCGTGCGATTCGCCGAACGGCGCCTCGGGCTCGACATACTCCGTGTCGATCAGCCCCTCGATGACGATTTCGGCCTCGGCCGGAACCAGGAGATCGACGGTCCTGGCTTTCACCACGTTGATCGGCCCGCCGGCAAGCCCGCCTGCGACGGCGAGTTCGTCGACATCGATCGACAGTTTCTGCGGGCCCATGAACGCGACGCAGGGCGGGCAGCCGAGCACGATTGCGCACGGCATGGTCTTGTCGCCGCGCTTCTGGTGTTTCTGGTAATGGACATAGCCACCCGCGCCGCCGACCCGGGTCGCCATGCGCACCACCAGCCGGTCCGGCGCCTTGAGCGCGGCCCTGTAGGTGCCCATGTTCTGGATTCCGGTTTCCGGATCGCGGGTGATGACGTTGGTCGCGGTCAGCGTGGGCGCGCTGTCGAAACCCGGCGTGGAAATGGGAATCGGAAGCCGGTCCAGTCCGTTGCCCTCGCCCTGGAGGTCTTTTCCCTCGATGACGATTTCCTGGCAGACGGCCCCGGTGACGACGCGCGGCGGCACAGGATGGGCGATCGCCTGGTCCCACTTGGACTGAATTCTCTCCACCGGCACGCCCATGCCGACGCTGTAGATCGCGCGGTTCGCGGCAATGGCGCCGACCACCACAGGTATCGAATAAGCGCGACCGCGGCCATCGGTGATGTTGGTGAACAGGAATGCCTTGCGGTCGGATTCGGCCAGGCCGCCGACGAACTGCCAGCGCACCAGCGGGTGCAGTTCCGAATCCTTGTCGATCGCGCGGTCGACCGTATGCAGCAGCCCGCGCGCTTTCAGCGCCTCCAGGTGCTCATGGAGGTCGAGGTATGTGCGCGTGAGTTTCTTCATCGTATGGGTTTCCTGCAATGGCTGCTCAGCGCGGGCACCAGCAATCCTGCCGTACCCGGAACACGGTCTGCGCGTTACCGCCGAGGATGCCCTTTTTCTGCGCCTCGGTGAAGTATGCGCCCTCCAGGATGCGCGTCGGCGCGGGATCGCCGATCGGGAACGGCATGTCCGATCCGATCATCACGCGCTCGGGGCCGGCCTTCCTGGCGAGATATTCGAGCGTATCGGTGTCGAAGACGCAGGAGTCGAAGTACATCGCCTCGAAGCCCTTGCGCGGGTCGGCGTACTTGCCTTGCGAGATCTGGTGGTTGCGCGAAAGGCGTCCGAGCGCGGCGGGCACCGCCGCGCCGCCGTGCGACAGCACCAGCTTCATGCCGGGGAACTTGAGCAGGTGTCCCGAAAACAGCAGCCGCGACACGGCGATCGACGTGTCGGCCAGGCGTCCGATCGCGTTCACCAGGTCGTAGTCGGCCAGGCGCGGTTCGCCGCACAGGAACATCGGGTGCAGGTAGATCGCTGCGCCGAGCCGGGAGGCCGCTTCCCAGAACGGATCGAGCGACGGATCGTCGAGATTGCCCCCCTGACCCTTGGGCAGCGTTCCGATCATCGCGCCGGCGAAGCCGCGTTCGAGTGTCTCGGCGAGCACTTCGGCGGCGAGCTTGCCGTCCTGTAACGGCACTGTCGCCAACGGCGTGAAACGCGGCTCGCCGCGGACCTGGTCCCACAAGCAGTCGTTGAGAAAACGGCTCCATGCAAGTCCTTCCTGCGCCGGCAGCTCGTAGCCGAAGCTGTCGAGCCAGCCGCTCAGGAGCTGGTGGTCGATGCCGTTCTTGTCCATCCACGCGAGGCGCTCGGCGAGGTCGGAGAGCTTCGGCGAAACCGGGCGCGTGACCTCGCCGCCGGGAAACTGCATGCGCACCCCTTTGTCATCCCGCAGGAACTTCACGCTGGGAAATTGGGCGGCATGGGCATCGAAGCGCTCGAATACGAGCTTGGGCGTGAAGTGGGCGTGGATGTCGATGACGATGTTTTTCATATCCTGTTCCTGGGTTTCGTTTCAGTAACCATAGGTCGGCAATCCCTTGCCGACCGCTCGGCGGGAAATTATTCCCGCCTGCTTTCTTCGTCGACGCGCGCGGCTGCAACCAGGCGTAGGGCGCAGCTTCAGCGCGCCGAGCGGCGGCGCGGTCAACCCGCGCCCTACATCTTCGTTGCCTTCGTAATCGTTTCCCACAGCGCCAGGTGCGACATCGGCAGCGTGTCGATCGAAGCACCGAGCGGATCGAGCGCGTCGTTGATCGCGTTGGCGATGGCCGCCGGCGCGCCCAGATACCCCGCCTCGCCCGAGCCCTTCTGGCCGAAAGTGGTGAGCGGGGAGGGCGTGCAGTGGTCGACGATGTGGATGTCGGGGACCTCCATCGAGCTCGGGATGAGGTAATCCATGAACGTGCCGCTGGCGAGCTGGCCGTCTTCGGTGTAGGCGAATTTCTCGTACAGCGACGCGCCGATTCCGTGCGCGATTCCGCCGTAGGTCATGCCGTGCACGATGTCGGGGCTGATCATCACGCCGCAGTCGTGGCCGCAGACGTATTTCCTGATCGAGGGCTTGCCCGTGTCGGGGTCGATCTCGACGTAGACCACGTGGGCCTCGAAGGCGTAGCAGGGGTACATCTGCACGCGTCCGTCCTGCGTCGGCACTCCGCCGCCGGTGGGGACCTCCCAAACGAACTGCGCCTGCAGCCCCGGGTCCAGGCCGGGTGGCATCTTGTGGAACTTGCGATGGGCGATTTCCACCAGCTGGTCCCAGCTCAGCATCTTCGAGGGCGCTCCCTTGATGCCGACGTTGCCGTCGCGATACTCGAGGTCCTCCGGTGAGCATTCGAAGTTGTGCGCGGCGATGGCCACGAGCGCGTCCCTGATCTTCCTTGCGGCTCCGGCTGCCGCGCCGCCCAGCATAATCGCCATGCGGCTGCCGACCGGGCTGTTCGAGGGCAGCGCATTGAGCGAATCGGCGTGGATCACGCGGATGGTCGCCGGATCGCGTTCGAGTATCTCGCCCACGACCGTAGACACCAGCGTCTCGTGCCCCTGCCCCGAGCTCGAGGTGCCCATGACGCCGGTGATCGATCCGGAAAGATCGACTCGCACGAGGCAGGAATCCATCCACGTCGTCGTCTCGTTCTTGGGATTGAACAGCAGCTCGAACGAGGCGTTGCCGCCGCTGGGTTCCAGGCAGGTGGCGACGCCGATGCCGGCCAGCCGGCCAGCCAGGCGCGCTTCGTCGCGCATGCGCACCAGCGCCGGATAGCCGCTCGCCTCGAGCGCCTTGTCGAGCACCGTGTGATAGTCACCCGAGTCGTAGGAGGAGCCGCTGGGGATCAGGTAGGGGAACTGGTCGCGGCGGATGAGGTTCTTTCGGCGCAGCTCGATGCGGTCCATGCCCAGTTGTCGCGCGACGCGGTCCATCGCGCGTTCGATGGCGAAATTGGTCGGGGACTGGCCGAAGCCCCGCACCGCTTCCTGCGGCGTCTTGTTGGTCATCACGGACGTGGGCTCGTACTCGATCGCGTGGATCTGGTAGGGCCCGCAGATGGCGCCGACCGGCTTTCCGAGTTGCAGCGGGGAGCGTCCCGCATAGGCGCCGACATCGTCGACGGCGCGCATCTTCATGCCGCGGATCGTGCCGTCGCGGTCGAACGCCACCTGCATGTCGAAAAAGCGGTCCGGGCCGTGCATGTCCCCACCGCGCATGTTCTCCAGGCGGTCTTCGATGAGACGCACCGGCACGCCGAGTTTCTTCGCCAGGTAGCCCACGAGCACCGTGTGCTTGATGCCGCGCTTCACGCCGTAGCTGCCGCCGACGTCGACGTCGAAGTGCACGCGCACCGCGTTGCCCGGCAGACGCAGCGCGCGCGCAGTCTGGTCCGGATACTTGGGCATCTGTATGGACGCCCACACGTCGAGCAGTTCGGCGACCGGATCCCAGCGCGCGGTGACCCCGAAAGTCTCGATCGGCACGGTCGAACTGCGCCCCCAGGTGGCCCGGAACGCGAGCTGATGATCCGCCTTCGCGAACGCTTCTTCGACGGGTCCCCAGACGAATTTGCGCCGGTAGAGGACGTTCGTCCCGTGATCAGGGTGTATCAGGTGAGTGCCGGGCGCCAGCGCGGCTTCCGGGTCGATGACGAAGGGCAGGGATTCGTACTCCACTTCCACCAGTTCGGCGGCGTCCTCTGCGAGGGCGCGCGTGTCGGCGACCACCGCCGCGACCCACTCGCCCGCATAGCGCACCACGCCCCTGGCGAGCGCGTACCGTGTGACCTTGGGTGCATCGACACCGACGTAGAGCGGATCGGTCCGGGCGCAGAATTCATCGCCGGTCAGCACCGTCAGCACGCCCGGAGCCGCGAGCGCGGCGTCGGTGCTGATCGAGACGATCCGGGCGCTCGGGTGAGGGGAGGCGACCAGCGCCACGTGCTTGGTCCCGGGCAGCGCAATGTCCGCCGCATAGCGCCCGCGTCCGGTCACGAAACGCGGGTCTTCCTTGGTGCGGCGGTGCTTGCCGATATAGCGGAATTGAGTGGTCATGGCAGTCTGGCTGCGGCCAAGGAGGGGTAGGGCGCAACTTCAGCGCGCCGGGCGGCGGCGCGGTAAACCCGCGCCCTACGAAGACTGTCTGCGTTTATCACGACGCCGTCTCTTTGCTCAAACGCGATGCCGCCTGCTTCACCGCGTCCACGATCTGCTGATAGCCGGTGCAGCGGCACAGGTTGCCGCCTATCGCCTCGCGAATCTGCAGGTCGGTCGGCCGCGGGTTGGTGTTCAGCAACCCCTGCGCCGCGATCAGCATGCCGGGCGTGCAGTAGCCGCATTGCAGCGCGTGCGCCTGGCAGAAGCTGTCCTGCAGCACGCTCATGGACCCGTCGGGCTGCGCGAGACCCTCCACGGTGGTCACGCGGTGGCCGTTCGCCTGGAACGCGAACATCAGGCAGGAACGAACAGGTTCGCCGTCAAGCATGACTGAGCAGGCGCCGCAGATACCGTGTTCGCAACCGACGTGGGTGCCGGTCAGGCGCAGATCCTCACGGAGCCAGTCGACCAGCGAGAGACGTGCCGGGACACGGGCCGTACGTTGCACGCCGTTCACTTCCACCTCGATCGGATACAGTTCTTCGCTCATCCCTTGCTCCCCGCCTGCGCGTGCGCGGCGCTGATCACCCGTGCCGCGAGCACGCCCGCAAGATGCCTGCGGTAGGCCGCAGTCGCGAACAGGTCGCTCCCCGGATCGGATTGCGCCGCAGCGTCGTGCGCCACGCTCTTGACGATCTCATCCTCCAGCCGCGTACCGACGAGCCGCTGCGCCAGCTGCGGGAAAGCAAGCGGCGTCTGCCCCATGCCGCCCAGACCGAAGGCTGCACGCACGCAGCGGCCGTCGTCGCCCAGCGAAAGCTGCGCGGCCGCGGATACCATCGCAAAATCGCCGTGGCGGTTGCTGATTTCGGTGAAAGCCGAGCCCGTGCGGCGCTCGCCCCATGCGGGCCACTGCACTTCCTCGAGGCATTCGTTCGCGTCGGTCGCGGTCATCATCGGTCCGGAGAAGAATGCATCAGCCTCTACGGTCCGCGCCGCGGCGGTGCTGCGCAGTACCATCCTGGCTCCGAGGACACGGGCCACCAGCGGCAGTTCGGCGCAGGGGTCGGCGTGAACGATGCTCCCGCCGATGGTGCCGCGGTTGCGGGTCTGGATGTGTCCCACCCAGGCGAGCGCCTGTCGCAGCAGGGGAACGCGCGCTGCCAGTTCCTGGTCGCGCTCGACGGTCGATTGCCTCGTGCAGGCGCCGATGCGCACCGCGTCCTTATCCATCGCGACGAACTTGAGGGCGGCGATCTCGTTGATGTCGAGCAGCCAGCCGGGACGCACCAGGCGCATGGCCATCATCGGGATGAGGCTCTGGCCGCCTGCGACGACCTTGACGGCATCGCCTTCCCGCTGCAGGACCTCGCACGCTTCGCCGATCGACCCGGCCCGGACGTACTCGAACGGGGCCGCCTTCAAGACGCGGCCTCAGTGCGGATCAAACGAGACACAGAAAACGGGGCGTCGCTGCAGGACGGATTTGCGATTGCATCGGCCAAACATGCACCATCAGAATTTCGGCAAGGGAGAAATGGCGGAGAAGCGGTATTATAAGCAATCAGTGGTTTCCCGTTAAGACTCGATCATCGATTGACAAGATTCAAGGAGGATTCCATGTCGTTAAGAAGCTCAAGCGGGTCGATGTTGCTGGTGCTTGCCGCGACGGCCGCAGTTGTACTGGGGGCAGGTGAATCCGCGGCTCAAAGCTATCCGAGCAAGACGGTCCATGTTGTCGTGCCCTCGAGTCCCGGCGGCGCGAGCGACCTGGTCGCGCGCTTGCTCGCGGCGTCGCTCACCGAGCAACTCGGACAGTCGTTCATCGTCGAGAACCGGGTGACCTCGGGCGGCATTATCGGCACGCAGCAGGTCGCACAGGCGGAGCCCGACGGCCACACGCTGCTGGTCACCTTCGATACCTTCGCCATCAACCCGTTCCTGTTCAAGAACCTGCAATGGGATCCGATCAAGGACTTCGCACCGATCATGCAGGTGTGCCGTTATCCGCAGATCCTGGTCGTGCATCCTGGTCTCGGGGTGAAGACGGTGCAGGAGTTTGTCGCCCTCGCGAAGAAGAAGGGGGCGGACCTCAACTTTGGCTCCGCGGGGCCGGCCTCGTCGAGCCGCCTCGCCTACGAGTTGTTCAAGGACACGGCCGGCATCGAAACGGTGCCGATCCATTACAAGGGCGGCGGGCCGGCGATACGGGATCTCGTCTCCGGCCAGGTGCAGGTGATGCTCATCCAGGGTGGCGGCATGATCGGGCAGAGCGTCAAATCAGGGAAACTCGTCGCGCTCGGGGTCAGCGCGCTCAAGCCCTCGCCGCTGTATCCGGGGCTGCAGACCATCGCTTCGATCTATCCCGGCTTTGAATCGCAATCCTGGGCAGGCGTGTTCGCGCCGGCCGGAACGCCCAAGCCGGTCATCGACCGGCTGCATGCCACGCTGGTCAAGATCCTCGCCGATCCTGTCGTCAAGGCGCGTTTCGAGACCCAGGGCGCCGAGGTCATCGGCAGCACGCCCCAGGCGCTGGCGCAGGTGCTGCGCGAGGATCAGGCGAAGTGGAGCAAGCTCATCCGCGAGCGCAACATCGCGGTCGACTGAGAACAGGGAACGACATGGCCGCAAGCGGTAAGACAGGGGCGGGGCGCAAGCTCTCGCGGGGCTACCCGGACCTGCACGAGCACCTGAGAGCGCTCGACGGGGCCGGGTTGCTCGTCACTGTCAAACGCCCGATTAACAAGGACACGGAGATGCACCCGCTGGTGCGCTGGCAGTTCCGCGGCGGGATCGAGGAGCGGGACAGGAAAGCGTTCCTGTTTACCAACGTGACCGACAGCAAGGGGAAGAAATACGACATACCGGTAGTGGTCGGCGCGCTCGCTGCGAACCGCGAGATCTACAGCATCGGCATGGGCTGCGCGCTGGACCAGATCAACGAGACCTGGAATCGGGCGATTGCGAACCCGATTGCGCCGCGGATTGTCACCGACGCGCCCTGTCACGAGATCGTGATTCGAGGCAGGGATCTCGACCGGCCGGGAAAGGGCCTGGACGGGATCCCGGTCCCGATTTCCACGCCGGGTTGGGACATCGGGCCGTTTACCACGCTGTCGCAGTACATCACCAAGGATCCCGACTCGGGGATCCAGAACATGGGCATTTACCGCGGCCAGGTGAAGGCGCCGCGCCGGCTGGGGATGAATCCGTCGCTCGAGCTGCGGCCGGGTATCTACACGCATTGGGAAAAGATGAAGGCCCGCGGCCAGAAGCTTCCGGCAGCGGTGATACTCGGCGCGCCGCCCTGCGTTGCCTTCACTTCGGCGCAGAAGCTGCCCGAAACCATGGACGAACTGCATGTGGCGGGGGGGCTGGCCGGAACACCGATCAACGTGGTGCGCGCCAAGACCGTCGACCTGCTGATTCCTGCCGAGGCGGAGATCGTCATCGAGGGTTACATCGATACCGAATACCTCGAACCCGAGGGGCCGTTCGGCGAGTCCCACGGCCACGTGAACCTGCAGGAATTCAACGCTTTCATGGAGGTGACCTGCATTACGCGCCGGCGCGATGCGATACTGACCTCGATCATCTCCCAGGTGACCCCGAGCGAGTCCAGTCTGATCAAGCGCGTCGCCCTGGAACCGATGTTCCTCAACCATCTACGCAGCGGCTTGGGCATCCAGGGGGTCAAGCGGGTGTCGATGCACGAACCGCTGACCAATCTGCGCAAGCTGATCGTGCTGGTCATGGATCCCAAGACGCCGACGACCGAGATCTGGCGCGCGCTCTACGGCGCGGCCGCGTGGAACCGCGCCGCGGGCAAGTACGTGATCGCTGTGAACGAGGATATCGATCCGGACAAGGCGGACGCG
>MEQZ01000051.1:0-3272 GCA_001770425.1 Betaproteobacteria bacterium RIFCSPLOWO2_02_FULL_65_20
AGGTGGTCGATGCCTGCCATGCGGTGCTCGCCAACCCGGAAATCACCATCGATGAGCTGATCGGCATCATCCCGGCCCCGGATTTTCCCACCGCCGGGATCATCTACGGCGTTCAGGGCGTGCGCGAAGGTTATCGCACCGGCCGCGGCCGGATCGTCATGCGCGCCCGCACCCATTTCGAGGACGTCGAAAAGGGCAACCGCGAGGCGATCATCGTCGACGAGCTGCCCTACCAGATCAACAAGAAGACGCTGCTCGAGCGCATTGCCGAGCTGGTTCGGGACAAGAAGATCGACGGCATCGCGCACGTCCAGGACGAGTCCGACAAGTCGGGCATGCGGGTGGTGATCGAGTTGAAGCGCGGCGAACTGCCCGACGTCGTGCTCAACAACCTGTACAAGCAGACCCAGCTGCAGGATACCTTCGGCGTCAACATGGTCGCGCTGGTCGACGGTCAGCCGCGCCTGCTGAACTTGAAGCAGATGCTGGAGGCATTCCTCGCGCACCGGCGCGAGGTGGTGACGCGGCGCACCGTGTTCGATCTGCGCCGCGCGCGCGAGCGCGCCCATATACAGGAGGGGCTGGCCGTCGCGCTGTCCAACGTGGACGAGATGATCGATCTGATCAAGCGTTCCGCGTCGCCGGCCGAGGCCAAGGCAGGCTTGCTGGCCAAGGTCTGGGGGTCGGATGTCGTCACCGACATGCTGTCGCGGGCGTCGGCCGACGCGTCGCGGCCCGAAGGACTGCCGGTGCAGTTCGGCTTGACCGCCGAGGGATACAGGCTGTCGGAGGCGCAGGCGCAGGCGATCCTGGAACTGCGCCTGCAGCGGCTGACCGGCCTGGAGCAGCACAAGATCGTCGCCGAGTACGGGGAACTGATCGAGACCATCGCCGATCTCATCGACATCCTCGCCAATCCCGAGCGCATCCGCAAGATCATCACCGAGGAACTCTCGGCCATCAAGGCGCAATACGGCGACAAGCGCCGCAGCGAGATCGTCCTCCATACCGAGGACCTGTCCATGGAGGACCTGATCGCGCCCGAGGACGTGGTGGTGACGTTCTCCCACACCGGGTACATCAAGGCCCAGCCGCTGGCCGATTACCGGGCACAGCGCCGCGGCGGCCGCGGCAAGCAGGCCGCGGCGACCAAGGAAGACGATTTCATCGAGCGCCTGTTCATCGCCAACACGCACGACACGATGCTGTGCTTCTCGTCGCTGGGCAAGATGTATTGGCTCAGGGTCTGGCAGGTGCCGCAGGGTGCAAGCGCAAGCCGCGGCAAGCCGATCGTCAACCTGTTCCCGTTGGCCGAGGACGAGCGCATCAGCGCCGTGCTGCCGATCAAGGACTACGATGACGCGCATTACGTGTTCATGGCGACCTCGATGGGCACGGTGAAGAAGACGCCGCTGACGGCGTTCTCCAACCAGCGCGAAAAGGGGATCATCGCGGCGGAACTGGACCAGGGCGACCACCTCATCGGCGTGGCCATCACCGACGGCACGCACGACGTGATGCTGTTTTCGGACGCCGGCAAGGCAGTGCGCTTCGAGGAAGAAGACGTGCGCCCGATGGGCAGGACGGCCCGGGGCGTTCGCGGCATGCAACTGGAGGAAGGGCAGCGGGTGATCGCCATGCTGGTTGCCGGCAGCGAGGCCCAGACCGTGCTCACCGCCACCGAGAACGGCTACGGCAAGCGCACGCCGATCGCCGAATACACCCGCCACGGCCGCGGCACCAAGGGCATGATCGCCATCCAGACCTCGGACCGCAACGGCAAGCTGGTCGGGGCCGTGCTGGTCGACGAGCGCGACCAGATCATGCTGATCTCCACCGGCGGCGTGCTGATTCGCACTCCGGTGAGCCAGATCCGCGAGATGGGGCGCTCTACGCAGGGGGTGACGCTGATCAACCTGGACGCGGGCGAACGGCTGGCCGGCATCGAGAAGATCGTGGAACCGGAAGACGACACGGGCATCGGCAACGGGGAAGGCGGCGACATCTCCGGGCCGGGAGAAGGCGCAGACGGTCAGCCGGCGGCGTAGCGTGCAATCGGTTTTGTCGGCTCAGGGACGCACAGAGCCGGCGAACAATTGGGTTTGAATGAGTCTCCCGATTTCGGGAAGTTGCAACTTCGCAACTTCCCGAAATCGGGAGATTGGGAAAGGCAAAACGACCGAATCTGTTTGGTTCCGCCTGTGCCGTTTTTGAAGTTCAGGGAGTTGATCGTGGCTAGAGTATTCAATTTCAGTGCGGGACCGGCGGTGCTGCCGGAGTCGGTGTTGACCGAGGCTGCCGGGGAGATGCTCGACTGGCACGGCAGCGGCATGTCGGTGATGGAGATGAGCCACCGCGGCAAGGAATTCATCTCCATACACGCGCAGGCCGAGGCCGATCTGCGCGAACTGCTCGCGGTGCCGAAGAACTACAAGGTGCTGTTCCTGCAAGGCGGCGCGATTGCCCAGAACGCAATCGTGCCGATGAACCTGCTGCGCGGCAGGACCGCGGCGGATTACGTCAACACCGGCGAGTGGTCGAAGAAATCGATCAAGGAAGCGAAGAAGTACTGCACGGTGAACGTGGCGGCCTCGAGCGAGGATCGAGGTTTTACCTACATCCCGGCGCGCGAGACCTGGAAGCTCAGCACGGATGCGGCCTACGTACACATCTGCTCGAACGAGACGATCGGCGGCATCGAGTACCACTGGACGCCCGATACGGGCGATGTGCCGCTGGTTGCCGACATGTCCTCGCACATCCTCTCCAGACCGGTCGATGTGGCCAGATACGGCCTGATCTACGCCGGCGCGCAGAAGAACATCGGTCCCGCCGGGCTCACCATCGTGATCGTACGCGATGACCTCATAGGCCAGGCGCTTTCGATCACGCCCTCGGCGTTCGACTACAAGCAGCAGGCCGACAACGATTCGATGCTGAACACGCCTCCCACCTACGCGGTGTACATCGCCGCTCTGGTGTTCAAGTGGCTGAAGGAGCAGGGCGGCCTTGCGCAGATCGAGCGACACAACATCGCCAAGGCGAAGCTGCTGTACGACTATCTGGAGCAGAGCGAATTCTTCGTCAGCCCGGTGGACAAGCAGGATCGTTCGCGCATGAACGTGCCGTTCAAACTGAAGATCGAGGCGCTGGACGAGGAATTCCTCAACGGCGCGAAGCAGCGCGGCATGGTGCAGCTGAAGGGCCACCGGTCCGTGGGCGGCATGCGCGCTTCGATCTACAACGCGATGCCGATCGCGGCAGTGCAGGCG
>MEQZ01000051.1:3314-11177 GCA_001770425.1 Betaproteobacteria bacterium RIFCSPLOWO2_02_FULL_65_20
GCACGGCTGAGCGTCGTGGCTGCGCGCCGTGGAGCACGAAGGAAAGCAGGTCGTTCTCGAGTTCCCGAGATACTGTCCTGCGTACGGAACACGCCGCAGTACGTTATGATTTTGATATGACAAGCAAAAAATTCGAAATCCAGGTGATCAACCAGATCTCCCAGATCGGGCTGCGGGGCTTTCCGCAGGAGTCGTATCGCGTCTCCAAGGACGCGCCGAATCCCGATGCGATCCTCGTGCGCTCGCAGGAAATGCACGGCATGACCATCCCGCAAAGCGTAAGGGCGATCGGCCGGGCGGGCGGCGGGACGAACAACATCCCGGTGAAGGCGATGAGCCAGCGCGGGATCCCCGTGTTCAACGCGCCGGGGGCGAATGCCAACGCGGTGAAGGAAATCGTGCTCGCCGGCATGCTCATGGCGGCGCGCAATCTCCCGGCCGCGATCGAGTTTGTCGCTTCGCTCTCGGGCGACGACCAGGGACTGGCCGAGAGCGTCGAGGACGGCAAGAAGCGGTTCGCCGGGATCGAGCTGCCGAACCGCACGCTCGGGATCATCGGCCTGGGGAAGATCGGCAGCATCGTTGCCGACACCGCGATCAAGCTCGGCATGAACGTGCTCGGCTACGACCCGGAGATCACGGTCGAAGCGGCCTGGAGCCTGCCCTCGCAGGTGAGAAAGGCGCACTCGATCGAGGAAGTCCTGAAGGCGAGCCACTTCGTGACCCTGCACGTGCCGCTGCTCGATGTGACGCGGCATCTGATCGGCACGAAGAACCTCGGGTCGATGCGTCCGGGGGCGGTCCTGCTCAATTTCTCCCGCGAGGAAATCGTCGACGCCAAGGCGGTGGTCGAAGCGCTTGCGAGCCGCCGCCTCAAGTACTACGTCACCGATTTTCCGGCCGGGGTGCTGATCGGCAACGCGGGCGTCATGGCGCTTCCGCATCTGGGCGCCTCGACCGGCGAAGCCGAGGACAATTGCGCCGTGATGGTGGTGAATCAGGTTCGCGACTACCTGGAGAACGGGCATATCCAGAACGCGGTGAATTTTCCCACGGTCCTGATGCAGCGCGAAGCGCCCTTCCGCGTGGCAATCGCCAACGCGAACGTCCCCAACATGCTGGGACAGATTTCCGGTGCGATGGCCAAGGGGGGGGTGAACATCCACAACATGACGAACCGCTCCAAGGGCGACATGGCCTACACGCTGGTCGACGTGGACAGCGCGATGAGCAGCGTGCTCATCGACGAGATATCGGGCATACCGGGCGTGCTTGCGGTGCGCTACCTGCCCAGGGCGCAATAGGGTGAGCCGGTGAGCGACGAACTCAAGGGACACCGCGTGGCGATCGATGCGATCGACGAGCGCATCGTGCAGCTCCTCAACGAGCGCGCCTCGCATGCCCGCTCGATCGGCGAGTTGAAAGGGGGCGCGCCTGCGTACCGCCCCGAGCGCGAAGCAGAGGTCCTGCGCCATGTGAGCGCCGTCGGCAACGGTCCCCTTGCGCCGGAACGCGTCGCGGCGATCTACGCCGAGATCATGTCGGCCTGTCGCGCGCTCGAGCAGCCGATGGCCGTGGCCTATCTCGGACCGGAGGGCACGTTCAGCGAAATGGCGATGTTCAAGCACTTCGGACACGGCGTTCAGGGGCTGCCCGCGGTCTCGATCGACGAAGTGTTCCGCCGGCTGGAAGCGCGCGCGGTGCACAGCGCGGTGGTGCCGGTGGAGAACTCGACCGAGGGCGCGATAGGGCGCACCCTCGATCTGCTGCTGACCACGCCGTTGAAGATCTGCGGCGAAGTCGTACTGCGGGTGCGCCAGAACCTGCTCGCAAAATCCGGAGATCCGCACCTCTCCTCCTATGCGCGCGTCTATTCGCACGCGCAGTCGCTCGGGCAATGCCAGTCCTGGCTGACGCAGAACCTGCCGGCTGCGGAGCGCGTGCCGGTTTCGAGCAACGCCGAGGCGGCACGTCGCGCGGCCGTTGAGCCCGACGCCTGCGCGATCGGACCTGAACTCGCGGCCGAGCGCTACGGACTGGCGGTGGTCGCGCGCAGCATCGAGGATGATCCGAGAAACATGACGCGGTTCCTGGTGCTCGGCTGGGACGAGGCGGGCCCCACCGGGCGCGACCGCACCTCGATCGTGATGTCCGCGGCGAACCGGCCCGGCGCGATGCACGAACTGATATCCCCGTTCGCGCACCACGGCGTGTCGATGAGCCGCATCGAGTCGCGACCGGCGCGCACCGGGCAGTGGGAATATCTCTTCTATGTCGACGTCGAGGGCCACCTGAGCGAACCGCGGGTCGCTCAGGCGCTCGCCGAGATCACGCAAAAGGCGCCGTTCCTCAAGGTCTTCGGCTCCTACCCGGCCGCGGACTTCTGAGACGCACCCGACCATGGACATCTGCGAGTTTTCGCCATCCTACGTGCGCGCCATTGCGCCGTATCAGCCCGGCAAGCCGATCTCCGAGCTTGCGCGCGAATACGGCCTGGACGAGCGCTCCATCGTCAAGCTGGCCTCGAACGAGAATCCGCTCGGCTTGTCGCCGCGGGCGAGGACCGCCATCGAGCGCGAACTGGCGGAGTTGTCGCGCTATCCGGATGGTAACGCGTTCGACCTGAAAGCGGCGCTGTCGCGCAAGTACGGCGTTCCGATGGAGGCCATCGTCGTCGGAAACGGCTCGAACGACATCCTGGAAATGGCCGCGGCCGCGTTCCTCGCGCCCGGGCGCTCCAGCGTGTACTCGCAACACGCCTTCGCGGTGTATCCGCTCGCCACCCAGGCGCGCGGCGCCAAGGGCATCGTCGTGCCGGCGAAGGATTTCGGCCACGACCCGGACGCGATGCTGGCGGCCATTACGCCCGAGGCGCGCATCGTGTTCATCGCCAACCCGAACAATCCGACCGGCACGCTGGTGCAGGGCGCGGCGCTGGAAGCCTTCGTGGCGCGCGCCCCCAGGGACGTGCTGGTGGTGATCGACGAGGCCTACAACGAGTATCTGCCGCCTGAGTTGAGCTATGACAGCATCGGCTGGCTCGCGAAGCATCCGAACCTGCTCGTCACGCGCACGTTCTCCAAGGTGTATGCGCTGGCGGGCCTGCGGGTCGGGTACGGCCTGTGCGACCCGAAGATCGCCGATCTGCTGAACCGCGTGCGCCAGCCGTTCAACGTCAACAACCTCGCGTTGGCGGCTGCGGTGGCGGCGTTGGGGGACGCCGAATTCGTCGCGCGCAGCTGCCGGGTCAACCGTGCCGGCATGAGCCAGTTGGAGAACGGCTTCAGGGCTCTGGCACTGGAGTGGATTGCCTCGGCTGGGAACTTCCTCAGCGTGAGAATTCCCCAGTCGGGCGGCAAGCCGCAGGCTGGCATCGTGTTCGAGAAACTGCTGCGCCAGGGCGTGATCGTGCGCCCCGTGGCCGGCTATCAGATGCCCGACCACCTGCGCGTCACGGTCGGGCTGCGCGAGGAAAACGATCGCTTCCTCGCCGCCCTGACGAACGCCCTGGGCGCCTGAGCGTGCCTGGATCGCGCGTGGCGTCCGAATTCGCCAAGATCGTCGTCGTCGGCGTCGGCCTGATCGGGGGCTCCTTCGCGCTTGCGCTGAAGGCGGCCGGCATGGCGGGACGAATCGTCGGCGTCGGGCGGCGGCCGGAAACGCTGGAGCGCGCCCGCTCGCTTGGCATCGTGGATGCGCTGGGCGGCATGGACGCCGCGACGCTGTCCGACGCGGACCTGGTGCTGGTCGCGGTTCCGGTAGCGCAGACCGGGAGCGTTCTCGCGTCGCTCGCGCCGCTTCTCGGAGAATCGACCATCGTCACCGACGCAGGCAGCACCAAGGGCGACGTGGTCGCGGCCGCGCGCTCGGCGATGGGCGCTCGCGTGGCGCGCTTTGTTCCCGGGCACCCGATCGCGGGCACCGAGCACAGCGGCCCGGAGGCGGCGTTCCCGGAACTGTTTCGCGACCGCAACGTGGTGCTGACGCCGCTGGCCGAAAACGCCGCCGCTGACGTGGCGAGCGTGCGCCGCGCCTGGGAGGCGTGCGGCGCGAGGGTGCAGGAACTGGGCATCGCCGAGCACGACCGGATACTCGCCGCGGTGAGCCACCTGCCGCATGTGCTCGCCTTTGCGCTGGTGGACCATGTCGCTGCGCGGCCCGGCGGCGACAAGTTCATGTCCTTCGCCGCGGGCGGTTTCCGCGATTTCACGCGCATCGCCTCGAGCCATCCGGAAATGTGGCGCGACATATGCCTCGCCAACCGCAGCGCGCTGCTGGCCGAACTCGACGGCTACGGGAAGGTGCTCGATGCGCTGCGCGACATGGTCCGACGCGGCGATGCGGCGGCGCTGTACGCGCTGTTCGAGGAAGCGCGCGAGGCGCGCAACCGCTGGCTGGAGCGAGGCGGGGTTTAGTCGGTCTCGCTGTTCACGCGCCTGGGGAAGAATTTGGGGTTGTATAGGTCTCGCGATTTCGGACCGTTGCAACAGCGCAACGGTCCGGAATCACGAGATCGGGAAAGGCAAAGTAAAGCGGCTCGTTTTGTTCCGGCTCGTCCCGTTTAGTCACTTACGAGTTTACGGTTGAAGATTCTGGTGAAGCATTTGGTTTTGTATACGTCTCCCGATTTCGGAGCGTTGCGCAGTTGCAACGGTCCGAAATCGGGAGAGCAGAGGCGTCAATGCAAGGCAGCTCGTGTGGTTCCGGCTTAGGACCTCCAACCAGTGAAATTTCTCGATCTTGCGCCGATCGCCCGGGTCGCGGGCACCGTCAGCCTGCCGGGCTCCAAGAGCATCACCAACCGGGTGCTGCTGCTCGCCGCGCTGGCCGAGGGCACGACGCTGGTGCGCGATCCGCTGCAGGCCGACGACACCGACGTGATGCTCGATGCGCTGCGCCGGCTCGGCGTCGCCTGGACCGCGCAGGCAGGCGGCGCGGTGAGCGTGCCGGGCGCGGGCGGCCCGTTCACGGTGCGGCAGGCGGACCTGTTCCTGGGCAACGCCGGAACCGCATTCAGGCCGCTCACGGCGGTGCTTGCGCTGTGCGGCGGTGAATACCGGCTCTCGGGCGTGCCGCGCATGCACGAGCGGCCGATCGGCGACCTGGTCGACGCGCTCGCGGCGATGGGCGCATCCATCGACTATCTGGGCGAGGAGGGGTATCCGCCGCTTGCCGTGCACCCCGCAGTCGTGCGCGCCGACACCGTCGAAGTGAGAGGCGACGTTTCCTCGCAGTTCCTGACCGCGCTGCTGATGGCGCTTCCTCTTCGCGGCGCGGACACCCGCGTGCGTGCCGGGGGAAACACGCTGGTGCGTGCCGGGGGGAACACGCTGGTGCGTGCCGGGGGGAACACGCTGGTGCGTGCCGGGGGGAACACGCTGGTGCGTGTAAGGGGCGAACTGATCTCCAAACCCTACGTCGAAATCACGCTCAACCTCATGCGTCGCTTCGGGGTCGATGTGGGCCGAGACGGCTGGCGGGAATTCGCCGTACCTGCCCGGCGCTATGCGAGTCCGGAAGAAATCCGCGTGGAGGGCGACGCGTCCTCGGCTTCCTATTTCCTTGCCGCCGGCGCGATCAGCGGCCTCACGGGAGGCGGCCCGGTGCGGGTGAAGGGCGTGGGACGCTCGAGCATCCAGGGCGACGTGCGCTTCGTGGAAGTGCTCGAACGCATGGGCGCGGGCGTCGCCATGGGGGAGGACTGGATCGAGGCCGGCCCGGGTGCCGCCGCCGCGTCGGGAAAGCTGCGCGCGCTGGATGCGGACCTGAACCACATTCCGGACGCCGCGATGACCGCTGCGGTGGCAGCGCTGTACGCCGATGGCACCAGCACCCTGCGCAATATCGCCAGCTGGCGGGTAAAGGAAACCGACCGCATCGCGGCAATGGCGACGGAACTGCGCAAACTGGGCGCCGCGGTCGAGGAGGGCGCCGAATTCCTGCGCATCACACCGCCGCAGGGATCGCGCCTGGCCGACGGGGCGAGCATCGACACCTACGACGACCACCGCATGGCCATGTGCTTTTCGCTTGCGGCGCTGGGCGGCGTGACCGTGCGCATCAACGATCCGGACTGCGTCGCCAAGACGTTTCCCGAGTACTTCGACGTGCTGGCATCGATATCCAGGACATGACCGCGGTGCCGGTGATCGCCATCGACGGCCCGTCCGCCTCGGGCAAGGGGACGGTGGCGCAACTGGTGGCGGAAAAACTGGGCTTCCACTACCTGGACAGCGGCGCGCTCTACCGGCTGGTGGCGCTCGCGGCGATGCGTGCCGGCGTGCCTTTGGACGGGGATGAGCGGCTGGCGTCGGTCGCGGCCTCGCTCGAGGCGCGCTTCGAGGCGGGCGAGCCGGTGACCGGGGCGATCCGCGACGAGGCCTGCTCCATTGGTGCTTCCAAAGTGGCGGCCTGGCCGGGCGTGCGATCGGCCTTGCTTGGGCGCCAGCGGGCCTTCCGGCGCTCGCCGGGCCTGGTTGCGGAGGGACGGGATATGGGGTCGGTGGTATTTCCGGATTCCGGCCTCAAGGTGTTCCTCACCGCGACCGTCGAAGCGCGGGCCGAGCGGCGATATAAACAGTTGAAAGGAAAAGGAATCACTGCTACACTTTCCATTCTTCTGCAGGATCTGCGCGAGCGCGACGCACGTGATGCGGCCCGCAGCGTAGCCCCTCTCAAGCAATGCCCTGACGCCCGTTTCCTGGATACCACGGCGATGAGCGCAACGGAAGCAGCCCAGCGTATCCTGGCCTGGTACCGCGGGGGCGAATAGGTGACAAAAATGCCCGTATATTCAAGTTGTTGCGGTCAATTTTGTTGTTGACTCACTAACCCCGTCAGAGTCCGGCGGGCAAACGCAGGTAGAGACATTTATGCTGAATGCAGCCCCCGCAGCGGCACCACATCCGGAAAGTTTTGCCGCGCTTTTTGAGGAAAGCCTGACGCGCAAGGAAATGCGCATCGGCGAAGTGATCACCGCCGAAGTCGTCCGCATCGACAACAATTTCGTGGTCGTCAATGCCGGCCTGAAGTCCGAAAGTTTCATTCCCGTCGAGGAATTCAAGAACGACAACGGCGAGATCGACGCGACGCCCGGCGATTTTGTCAGCGTCGCCATCGAGGCCCTGGAAGACGGCCACGGCGAGACGCGCCTGTCGCGCGACAAGGCCAAGCGCCTGTCCGCGTGGATGGATCTGGAAAAAGCGCTTGAAACCGGTGCGCTGGTCTCCGGCATGATCAGCGGCAAGGTCAAGGGTGGCCTGACGGTCATGGCCAATGGCATCCGCGCCTTTCTCCCCGGGTCGCTGGTCGACATCCGCCCGGTGAAGGACACCACGCCCTACGAGGGCAAGACGATGGAGTTCAAGGTCATCAAGCTCGACCGCAAGCGCAACAACGTGGTCGTGTCGCGCCGCGCCGTGCTCGAGGCGTCGCAGGGCGAGGACCGCCAGAAGCTGCTCGAGAGCCTGCAGGAAGGCATGGTGGTCAAGGGCGTCGTCAAGAACATCACGGATTACGGCGCGTTCGTCGATTTGGGCGGCATCGACGGCCTGCTGCACATCACCGATCTGGCATGGCGGCGCGTGAAGCATCCGTCCGAGGTGCTGGCGGTGGGCGACGAAGTCACAGCCAAGGTGCTCAAGTTCGACAACGAGAAGAACCGGGTTTCGCTGGGCCTCAAACAGCTGGGCGAGGACCCGTGGGTCGGCCTGTCGCGCCGCTATCCGACCGGAACGCGCCTGTTCGGCAAGGTGACCAACCTTACCGACTACGGCGCGTTTGTCGAGGTCGAGTCCGGCATCGAGGGGCTGGTGCACGTCTCGGAGATGGACTGGACCAACAAGAACGTTCATCCGTCCAAGG
>MEQZ01000051.1:11193-13775 GCA_001770425.1 Betaproteobacteria bacterium RIFCSPLOWO2_02_FULL_65_20
CAAGGTGGCGGGCCAGATCAAGTCGATCACCGACTTCGGCATCTTCATCGGTCTGCCCGGCACGATCGACGGCCTGGTGCACCTGTCGGATCTGTCCTGGAGCCAGCCCGGAGAGGAAGCTGTCCGGCAGTTCAAGAAGGGCGAGGAAATCGAAGCGATGGTGCTGTCGATCGATGTCGAGCGCGAACGCATTTCGCTCGGCATCAAGCAGATGCAGGGCGACCCGTTCAACAACTTCATCACCGGCAACGAAAAGGGCACGATCGTCACCGGCACGGTCAAGAGCGTCGACGCCAAGGGCGCGGTGATTACGCTGCCGGGCGAGCTCGATGGCTTTCTGCGCGCCTCGGAAATGGCTCGCGATCGCGTCGAGGATGCGCGCGCGCATCTGAAGGAAGGCGATTCGGTCACGGCGATGATCATCAACGTCGACCGCAAGAACCGCACCATCAATCTTTCCATCAAGGCCAGGGACGTCGCCGATGAAGGCGAGGCGATGGCGAAGCTCCAGAGCGAGGCGGCTGCCAGCAGCGGCAGCACGAATCTGGGCGCGCTCCTGAAAGCCAAGCTGGACAACAAGAACGTCCAACAGTAGGCTTGCAGCTTTGCCCATGACCAAGTCCGAACTGATCGCGCGGCTTGCCGCGCGTTATCCCCAGCTTGTCGCCAAGGATGCGGAATTCGCGGTGAAGATGATCCTCGACGCGATGACCCAGAGCCTGGTCATGGGACAGCGCATCGAGATCCGCGGGTTCGGCAGCTTCGGCCTGAATTACCGTCCTGCCCGCACCGGCCGCAATCCCAAGTCGGGGGAGAGGGTGCACGTGCCGGAAAAGTACGTGCCTCACTTCAAGGCCGGCAAGGAACTGCGCGAGCGGGTCGACAACGAGCAGAAGTAGGCGCTAAGGGGACGGAAATTGCGAAGACGGCGGCGGCATGCCGCCGTTTTCACGTGGAGCCGATGATTTACGCGTGGAGCAGATGAAGTTCTTGCGCAGCATGGCTTGGATGCTGCGGGCGCTGCTGTTCGTCGCCTTGCTGCTGTTCGCGCTCAAGAACACCGACCCGGTCACGCTGCGCTTCTACATGGACCAGACCTGGCAGGCGCCGCTCGTCCTGGTCATCGTAGCTTTCTTCGCGTTGGGCGCGGTGCTCGGCGTGCTGGCGTGCTTCGCCAAGCTGTTCGCGCAGCGTCGCGAGATTGCGGCGTTGAAGAAGGATCTGCGCGCCCGGCCCGCGGCTGAACCGCCACCCGTGCCCCCCACCCCGGGCGCCTGATGGATTTCGAGTACTGGTGGCTGCTTGCCTTCCCCCTGTTCTTCGGTCTGGGGTGGCTCGCCGCGCGCATCGACATCAAGCACTTGCTGTCCGAGTCGCGCAACCTGCCGCGCTCGTATTTCAGGGGCCTCAATTTTCTGCTCAACGAGCAGCCCGACAAGGCGATCGAGGCCTTCATCGAGGTGGTCCGGGTAGACCCGGAGACGGTGGAGCTGCACTTTGCGCTGGGCAGTCTGTTCCGCCGGCGCGGGGAGACCGAACGCGCCATCCGCATGCACAAGAACCTGCTCGATCGGACCGATCTGGGCGGCGAACAGCGCCTGCAGGCGCTGTTCGAACTCGGTCAGGATTACCTGCGCGCAGGACTGCTCGACCGCGCCGAAGAAGCGTTCCTGCGCCTTCTGGAAGGACCGCGCCGCGGCGAGGCGCTCAAGTTTCTGCTCGACATCTACCAGCAGGAGAAGGACTGGGGCAAGGCGATCGACATCGCCGGGCGCCTTGAGCGCGATAGCGGGCAGTCGTGGCAGAAGGAGATCGCGAATTACCACTGCGAACTGGCGCTGCACGAGACCACCCATTCGCGGCCGGAGCAGGCAAGGCACCACCTGGAGACCGCGCTGGCCGCCAACCGCAAGTGCGTGCGGGCTTCCATGGGCCTGGGCGACTTCCATGCCGCCGTCGGCGACCACGCGCGCGCCATCGAGGCGTGGAAATGCATCGAGCAGCAGCAGCCCGCGTATCTCGCGCTCGTGGCCCAGCGCCTGCTCGACGGACACCGGGCGCTGGGTCGCGCCGACGAGGGGCTGACGCTCTTGCGCGGCTATCTGGCGGGCTATCCCTCCCTGGATCTGCTGGACGTGGCGTTCCAGTCCACGCTGGATGTGAAGGGCCCCGAGGAGGCCTATCGCCTGGTCAAGGACGAACTGCGCCGCAATCCGACGCTGCTCGGGCTGGACAAGCTACTGGAGGCGCAGATCATGGCCGCGCCTCCGGATCGCCGGCCGGACCTCGAACTGGTGAGAAACCTCGTACACAGCCATACCAGGAGGCTTGCCCGTTACCGGTGCGAAAACTGCGGCTTCAAGGCGCGGCAATTCTACTGGCACTGTCCCGCCTGCGGCGGCTGGGAAACCTATCCGCCGAGGCGGGCGGAGGAATACGATTTGACGCCGTGAGTGTCATGGAAACACTGAATAAGTCATTCCCGCGAAAGCGGGGATCCAGTAACAGATGGAATTTCCTGGATTCCCGCTTGCGCGGGAATGACACAGTCTCGTTTGATCAGTGTTTCCCTAATACGTCTG
>MEQZ01000051.1:13797-21780 GCA_001770425.1 Betaproteobacteria bacterium RIFCSPLOWO2_02_FULL_65_20
TCGCAACGGCCCGAAAACGGGAGATAGTGTAAAACCAAATAGGCTTGGTTGTTTGTTCCCGGCTCCGCCGGCTTAACGCGAAATACGGAGAGTTGAGTTGAAAGTTTCCATCATCGGCGCCGGCTACGTGGGTCTGGTAACCGGAGCCTGTCTGGCAGAGGTCGGCAACGACGTGCTCTGCATCGATCTGGACGCGTCGAAGGTCGACACGCTCAACGAGGGCGGCGTGCCGATCTACGAGCCCGGGCTGGCCGAACTCATCCGGCGCAACCGGGCAGCGGGCAGAATCGCATTTACCGCCGACATCGGGCGCGCAACCGCGTTCGGAGCCGTGCAGATGATCGCAGTGGGCACGCCGCCCGACGAGGACGGATCGGCCGATCTGTCGCACGTGCTCGCCGCCGCGCGCTCGATCGGCCGGCACATGAACGACTACCGCGTCATCGTGGACAAATCGACCGTCCCGGTCGGCACCGCCGACAGAGTCCGCGCCGCGGTCGCGGAGGAACTCCAGGCGCGCGGCAAGAAGCTCCCGTTCGCGGTGATCTCCAATCCGGAGTTCCTCAAGGAGGGCGCTGCGATAGAGGACTTCATGCGGCCCGATCGGATCATCGTCGGCAGCGACGACGAGGAGGCAACGCGGGTCATGCGCGTACTGTACGGGCCGTTCCAGCGCAACCACGAGCGGCTGATCGTCATGGACGTGCGCTCGGCGGAGCTGACCAAATACGCCGCAAACGCGATGCTGGCGACGCGCATTTCGTTCATGAACGAACTGGCCAACCTGGCCGAGAGGCTGGGCGCGGACATCGAGCAGGTCCGCCGCGGAATGGGCGCCGATCCACGCATCGGCTATCACTTCCTGTATGCCGGGGCCGGCTACGGTGGGTCGTGTTTTCCGAAGGACGTCCAGGCGCTGATCCGCACCGCCGGCCAGACGCATGCCCCGCTGCGCATCCTCGCGGCCGTCGAGGAGGCCAATCGTGACCAGCACCGGGTGCTCGGGCGCAAGATAGTCGGGCGTTTCGGCGCGGATCTGTCGGGCCGGCGTTTCGCGCTCTGGGGGCTCGCGTTCAAGCCGAACACGGACGACATGCGCGAGGCGCCGAGCCGGGTGCTGATTGCCGAGCTTATCGAGCGCGGAGCCAGCGTGTGCGCCTACGATCCGGCGGCCATGGACGAGGCGCGGCGGGTTTACTCCGGCGAGCCACGCGTCAGCTTCGCACCGTCGCCGCTCGCGGCGCTGGAGGGCGCGGACGCGCTGGTGGTCGTCACCGAATGGCAGGAGTTCCGCAGCCCGGACTTCGAGGCGATCCGCGCCCGGCTGCAGACCCCTGCGATCTTCGACGGCCGCAACCTGTATGATCCGCGCGATGTGAATCAGTACGGCATCGAATATTTTCCGATCGGCCGTAGGGTGTGAAGTCCGGGCGATGAGACCAGCGGCAATGAAAAGAACCGGGGGCACTTCGGGCAGGCGCGGGGCCGGAACGCGGCGGCGCATCTCCATGCCGAGCGCCGCGGCGCTGCGCCGGGCGCGGGTGCTGGTGGTCGGCGACGTGATGCTGGATCGCTACCTTTTCGGTGAGGTGAGCCGCATATCGCCCGAGGCGCCGGTGCCCGTCGTGCGGGTTGTGCGCGAGGAGGAGCGCCCCGGCGGGGCCGCCAACGTGGCCCGCAATGCCGCAGCGCTCGGTGCTCAGGTGACGCTGCTTTCGGTGATCGGGGCCGACGAAGTCGGAGAGCGGCTGCGCAGGCTGATCGTGAAGGAAGGCATCAACGCCAGCCTGTGGAAGGACGTGTCCCTGGAGACCACCCGCAAGGTGCGGGTCATCGGCCGGCAGCAGCAGTTGCTGCGCATCGACTTCGAACAGACGCCGAGCGAAGAGATCCTGATGAAGAAGCTCGGCGTCTACCGCAAACTGCTCAACGCGTGCGACGTGGTGATCCTGTCGGACTACGGCAAAGGGGGGCTCACGCACATTGTGCGCATGATTGAAATGGCGCGGGCGTGCGGGAAATGGATATTGGTGGACCCCAAGGGCGACGACTATTCCCGCTACCACGGTGCGAACGTGCTGACCCCGAACCGCAGCGAGTTGCGGGACGTGGTCGGCCAGTGGTCGAACGAAGCCGACCTGACGGCCAGGGCGCAGGCACTGCGCCGAAAGCTTGCCGTCGATGCGCTTCTGGTCACGCGCAGCGAAGAGGGCATGACGCTGTTTGACGACGATGGAGCACATCATGAAGCCGCGAAGGCGCGCGAGGTGTACGACGTGAGCGGCGCGGGCGACACGGTGATCGCGACGCTCGCGGTCATGATCGCCGCGGGCGCCGGTTTGCGCGACGCCATGCGTGCGGCCAACCACGCGGCGGGCATCGTGGTCGGCAAGCTCGGCACCGCGGTGGCGTCTCGAGAGGAACTGATCGGAAGTATGCGAGCGGAGCAATGAGCATGTACATCGTCGTCACCGGCGCTGCCGGCTTCATCGGATCCAACCTCGTTCGGGCCCTGAACGAGCGCGGCGAGGCCAACATCATCGCCGTGGACAACCTGACCCAGGGTGACAAGTTCCGCAACCTCGCCGACTGCAACATCGCCGATTACCTGGACAAGCGCAATTTTCTCGCAGCGCTGCAGGCGGGCGAATTCGACGGGGCGGTCGACACCGTTCTGCACCAGGGCGCATGCTCAGACACGATGGCCAGCGACGGCCGTTATGTCATGGACAACAATCACCGCTATTCGATGGCGCTGCTCGATTTCTGCATCGGAGAGGAGGTGCCGCTGATCTACGCGTCGAGCGCCGCGGTCTACGGCGCAGGCAGCGTGTTCAGGGAGGAGCGCAGTTTCGAGTCGCCGCTCAACGTCTACGGCTACTCCAAGCTTCTGTTCGACCAGGCGGTCCGGCGCCGTATGGGCGAGGCGAGCGCGCAGGTCGCGGGTTTTCGCTACTTCAACGTCTACGGGCAGAGGGAATGGCACAAGGGCCGCATGGCCTCGGTCGCCTGGCATTTCTACCATCAGTTCCGCGCACAGGGGCGGGTGCGGCCGTTCCAGGGCTCGGGCGGCTACGCCGACGGCGAGCAGCGCAGGGATTTCGTCTCGGTCGAGGACGTGGTGAAAGTGAACCTCCATTTCCTCGATCATCCGGAATTGTCGGGGATCTTCAACCTCGGCACGGGCCGCGCGCAGAGCTTCAACGACATCGCCTGCGCCGTCGTCAATGCCTGCCGACAGGCCGATGGCCAGGCGGCGCTCTCGCTGGCGGAGATGCAGGCCCAGAAGCTGATCGAATATGCTTCCTTCCCCGACGCATTGCGCGGCAAGTACCAGCACTACACGCAGGCCGACATCGCGATGCTGCGCCGAGCCGGGTACGACGAGCCGTTCCTGGCGGTCGAGGACGGTGTGGGCAGATACTGCCGGGCGCTGCTCGCCCAGGCGTAGGGCGGGATGCCATTCCCGCCGCAATGCGGCCGGCGCGAAGCCGCCGCCCCGCACCTGCTAACATTCACCCATGAAGGCCCAGTACAGGACCATAGAAGACTTTGTCGGCGAAACGCCGCTGGTCAGGCTGCAGCGCATTCCCGGCGAGGAGAACGAAAAGAACGGCAATGTCCTGCTGTGCAAGCTCGAGGGCAACAACCCCGCCGGATCCGTGAAGGACAGGCCCGCAGTATCGATGATCGCGCGCGCCGAAAAACGCGGCACGATCAAGCCCGGGGACACGCTCATCGAGGCGACCAGCGGCAACACCGGCATCGCGCTGGCGATGGCGGCGGCGATCCGCGGCTATCGCATGGTGCTGGTCATGCCGGAGCATCTTTCGGCGGAGCGTCGCCAGACCATGCGCGCCTTCGGTGCGCAGATCATTCTTACGCCGAAGCAGGGCGGCATGGAGGCGGCGCGCGACGTGGCGCAAGGCATGCAGCGCGAAGGCAAGGGCCTCATCCTCGACCAGTTTTCCAACCCGGACAATCCACAGTCGCATTACGAGGGCACCGGGCCGGAGATCTGGCGCGACACCGGGGGCAGGATCACGCATTTCGTCTCCAGCATGGGCACCACCGGCACCATCATGGGCGTATCGCGCTTTCTCAGGGAGAAGAATCCCGAGGTCCAGATCGTCGGCTGCCAGCCCGAGGAGGGATCCCAGATTCCAGGCATCCGCAAGTGGGCCGAGGCCTATCTGCCGAAGATCTACGAACGCGCCCGGGTGGACCGGCTCGAAAACGTCAGCCAGTCCGATGCCGAAGAGATGACCCGGCGCATGGCGCGCGAGGAGGGCATCTTTGCCGGCATCTCCTCCGGCGGGGCGCTTGTCGTCGCGCTGCGCATTGCGCGCGAGGTCAGGAATGCGACCATTGTCTCGATGGTCTGTGACCGCGGCGACCGCTATCTGTCGACCGGCGTCTTCCCCGACTAGCCCCTGATGAATCAGACCATGACCGTCGGCGCAGTGAATCGGGTTCTTATCCATCTCGCGATTCCGGGAGGTTGCGCCGTTGCAACCTGCCGGAATCGCGAGACCAGCGATGCCAATTCAAGCCACTGGTGCTGTCGCTCCACAGGCCAGCACCGATGACCCCCACGCTCGTATTCGACATCGAGACCGCCCCGGACGTCGAGGGCCTGAGGCGGCTGCACGATCTGGACCCGACGGTGTCGGACCACGATGTCGCGGAATTCGCGCTGCAGCGCCGCCGCGCCGCGACCGGCGGCGATTTCCTGCCGCTGCACCTGCAGCGGGTGGTCGCGATCGCCTGCGCGCTGCGCGAAGGCGATTCGTTTCGCGTCTGGTCGCTGGGCACGCCGGCCGACAGCGAACCCGAACTCATCCGGCGCTTCTACGACGGGGTCGAGAAGTACACGCCGCAGCTCATCTCCTGGAATGGCAGCGGCTTCGACCTTCCGGTGCTGCATTACCGCGGCATGAGGCACGGCATTTCGGCCGCGCGCTACTGGGAGATGGGCGAGGACGACCGGGATTTCCGCTACAACAACTACATCAACCGCTACCACACCCGGCACCTCGACCTGATGGATCTGCTCGCGCTGTATCAGCCGCGCGCTTACGTCGCACTGGACGAGCTGGCGCGCCTGTGCGGCTTTCCCGGAAAGCTCGGCATGGACGGATCCAAGGTCGGCGAGGCCTTCCGGGAGGGCAAGATCGAGGAGATCCGGAATTACTGCGAGACCGACGTCGCCAACACCCACCTCGTCTATCTGCGCTTCCAGTTGCTGCGCGGCATCTATGACGCGCAGAGCTACCAGCGCGAGTGCGAGCTCGTGCGCGACACGCTCGCGAAGTCGAGGGAGCCTCATTGGCGCCAATTCCTCGGCGCCTGGAAGACCGGCTGAGACCGCGGCCGCGGAATGACAGTCACCGACGTCGAATCCCTGGACCGGGAGGGCAGGGGCGTCGCGCACGTCGAAGGCAAGACGGTCTTCATCGACGGGGCGCTGCCCGGCGAAGCCGTCGAGTACGCCCCGTACCAGAAGAAGCCGAGCTACGAACTGGCGCAGCTTCTGAAGGTGATCAAGCCGAGCGCCTCGCGGGTCGCGCCGCTGTGCCCTCACTACGGCGTCTGCGGAGGCTGCTCGCTGCAGCACTTCGAAGGCCGGGCCCAGGTTGCCACCAAGCAGCGGGTGCTCGAGGACACGCTCTGGCACATCGGGCGCGTACGCCCCGAGACGGTGCTGCCGCCAGTGCACGGACTCCCCTGGGGCTATCGACACCGGGCGCGCCTGTCGGCGCGGCGGGTGCCGAGCAAGGGCGGCGTGCTGGTGGGTTTTCGCGAGCGCAAGTCGACCTACGTCGCCGACATGAGAAGCTGCGAGGTGCTGCCCGCGGCGGTGTCGGCTCTGATCCCGAAGTTGCGCGACCTCGTGGAGTCGCTTTCCCTGCGCGAGCGCCTGCCGCAGATCGAGGTCGCGGTCGGCGAGGCGGTCACGGTGCTGGTGCTGCGCATCCTTGCGCAGCTCACACCGGAGGACCAGTCCGCGCTGCGGGCCTTCGCCGAGGCGAGCGGTGTGCAGTTGTGGCTTCAGTCCGCAGGTCCGGAGACCGTCGTGCCGTTCTGGCCCGAGGCCATGCCGCCGCTTTATTATTCGCTGCCGGAGTTCGGCGTTCGAATCGGGTTCGCGCCGACGGACTTCACCCAGGTCAACGACGCGGTCAACCGGATTCTGGTGCGGCGCGCACTTGCGCTGCTCGATCCCCGGCCGGGGGAGCGCGTGGGAGATTTCTTCTGCGGCCTGGGTAACTTCACGTTGCCGATCGCCCGCTCGGGCGCAAGCGTCGTCGGCTACGAGGGCAGCGACAGGATGGTGGCGCGCGGGGGCGAGAACGCCCGGGCGAACGGACTCGGCGCAGACTGCCGATTCGAGCTCGCCAACCTGTTCGATCCGAAGGCGTGCGCCAGGCTGGAGGCCTTCGACAAGGCGCTGCTCGATCCGCCGCGCGAGGGCGCGGTCGAACTGGTGAAGTCGTTTTCAGAGCGCGGGCCGAGGCGGCTCGTGTACGTTGCATGCGATCCGGCAACCCTCGCCAGGGACGCCGGCGTGCTGGTCCACAGCCGGGGCTACGTGCTGCGCTCGGCCGGCATCGTCAACATGTTCCCTCATACCTCGCACGTGGAGTCGCTGGCGCTGTTCGAACGCGACTGAGCCGCATCAGGGGGGAAAAAAGGGCGGCCGGGGCCGCCCTTACTTGCTGACCAGAGGCCCTGCGCTCAGTCGCGGCTGCCGCCGAAGATCCCCAGCAGCTGCAACAGGCTCGAGAACAGGTTGTAGATGGCGATGTACAGCGTCAGTGTCGCCGAAACGTAGTTGGTTTCGCCGCCGCGCACGATCGCGTTCAACTGGAACAGGATGAGCACCGAGGAGAACAGCACGAACGCCGACAGCAGGACCAGATGCAAGACCGGACTGGCAAAGAACACGTTGGCGACGACCGCGAGCATGATGACGATGGCGCCGATGGCCAGGAAATTGCCGAGGCTCGTCAGGTCGCGCTTGGTCGTCGAGGCGATGCCGGCCATGACGAAGAACACCGCGGCCGTCCCGCCCGCGGCGAGCATCACCAACTGCGTGCCGTTGCGGAAGCCGAGCACCTTCTGGAACAGCGGCCCCAGCAGCAGGCCCAGGAACAGCGTAAAGCCGAGCAGCAGCACGACGCCCAGCGCGCTGTTCCGGTTCTTCTCGATTGCGAAAATCCAGCCGTAAAAGACCCCGAGAATGACGACGAACGACAGTATCGGGCTGGTGCGCAGGAACCCCAGTTCGATATTCGTGCCGATCGCCGCGCCGATGGCGGTGGGTATCAGCGAAATCGCGAGCAGCCAATAGGTGTTCCTGAGTACCTGGTTACGCCGCAGCGACGCGTCCTGCGCGCCGTACGGGGCCTGGGTCTGAATCGGTTGCAGTTCGGGTTGCATCACTAACCTCCCAAATGAAATGATCTGATACGCCCATTAGAGCAGGGCAGGGGCAGTTTGGTTGCAAGGGCGCCTCGATTCATGCCCTTGTCACGGCTGTCCGATGCGCTAAGTATGGGGGCGCCAATGATATAATTCAAGCGCCACAAGTACTTATGAAACGGAAGGTTGGCCGAGCGGTTGAAGGCACCGGTCTTGAAAACCGGCAGGGGTGCAAGCTCCTCGTGGGTTCGAATCCCACACCTTCCGCCAAATCCGGGTCCAGCGGCATCCAAGACCGTCCAGGAATCCCCGCCTTACCCCGCCCCTCTGAGAATTGATCCAGCCCCATCCAGTGGCTTTCTATTGCAGACGGTCGGTCTTCCTGAAAGCGATCATTGCCAATGACCAACGATCACCCGACCGCGCAGACAGCAGCAACTGGGATAAGCGCCTGATCGATTTCATGTGCGCGTAGGGTAGAATATGAGCCGGCCGATGCCATCAAGACACACCCTGAAGTAATAGGCGTTGTGCGGCTTCGAGTTGCGTTTCGAGGGC
>MEQZ01000051.1:21806-22035 GCA_001770425.1 Betaproteobacteria bacterium RIFCSPLOWO2_02_FULL_65_20
CGAATTTCGGCAAGCGCCAGGAATCGAGCAGCCTTTCACCGTGGAACCCCGCGTCCGCATGGAGCGCCGACGAGCGCGGCGCGAGCCGCCCAAGACGCTTGAGGACGCACACGCGATCGTCCAGGCGATTGCCAAACGGCGGGTCGAGAATGACAGCAGGGTCAAGACGTGGCGATTTGTCGAGCGGGTCGTCTATCTGGTCGCGTTGGCAGGCGGCTACCTGCTGTAC
>MEQZ01000052.1 GCA_001770425.1 Betaproteobacteria bacterium RIFCSPLOWO2_02_FULL_65_20
ACGCTCCAGCGTTGCATGATCCGTTCGCGGTGTGTAGCATGCATTTGGCGGGCTCCAGTGATGTTGACTTCGACAATCGCATCATGCCAGAAATGGCAGCCCGCACCTCTCCCTTTGCGCCTCCAGCAGAGAAAATCCCCCTCGGATTGATTGTTTTGCAAGAGGCTCATATGAATACCCGATTGCTTCGCCGGTTCTGTCAATTCTTGAGTCAAACGAGACTCGCGGTTTCAGATTGCATCGGCGATGGCCTGTCCCATCTCCTGTGTCGATGCCATGCCGCCGATGTCGCGGGTGCGCGGGCCCTGTGTCAGCACGGTTTCGATGGCGCGCACGGTTGCGTCGGCCGCGTCCTTGTGGCCCAGGTGCTCGAGCATCATCGCACCGGACCAGATCTGGCCGACCGGGTTGGCGACGCCTTTGCCGGCGATGTCGGGCGCCGATCCGTGCACCGGTTCGAACAGCGAGGGATGCCTGCCCTCCGGGTTGAGGTTGCCCGAAGGCGCGATGCCTATGGTCCCGGTGGTCGCCGGCCCGAGGTCGGAAAGGATGTCCCCGAACAGGTTGGAGCCCACCACGACATCGAACCAGTCCGGATGCTGCACGAAATGGGCCGAGAGTATGTCGATGTGGAACTGGTCGACGCGCACATCGGGGTATTGCTTTGCCATTTCCTGCACGCGCTCGTCCCAATAGGGCATGGTGATGGAGATGCCGTTCGACTTGGTCGCCGAAGTCAGGTGTTTCTTCGGGCGGCGCCGGGCCAGTTCGAACGCGTAGCGCAGAATGCGGTCCACGCCATGGCGGCTGAAGGTGGACTGTTGGACGACGAACTCCCGCTCCGTTCCATCGAAAATTCGACCGCCGATCGACGAGTATTCACCCTCGGTGTTCTCGCGCACCACCCAGAAGTCGATGTCGCCCACCTCGCGGTCGCGCAGCGGCGATCGGATCCCCGGCATGAGTCGTACCGGGCGCAGATTGACGTAGAGGTCGAATTGGCGCCGCATCGGGATCAGCATTTCCCACAGCGATAGGTGGTCGGGCACACCCGGAAAACCGCAGGCGCCGAAGAAGATCGCGTCGTGGCCGCTGATCGTATCCAGCGCATCCTCGGGCATCATGCGCCCGTGCCTGGCTCGGTATTCGCAACTCCAGGGATATTCGTCCCACTTGAAGCCGATGCCGAACTTGCGTCCCGCCGCCTCAAGCGTCCGCAGGCCTTCGGGCACCACTTCCCTGCCTATGCCGTCGCCGGGAATCACCGCTATCCGGTAGGTCTTCATTAGGAAGTTCCGGTTCTTATCTGGAGGAACAGCGTATTCTGACTGAAATTCACGGAGAAGGACGGCGGTGGCGTCAAGCCGCGATCCGCTACAATCCTCACTTGGTTCCCCGCACGCATAATCGTCCAAGCCGCACGTGAATCTGCTGGCAATCGAAACCTCCACGGAGTTCCTGTCGCTGGCCGCGGGCCGGGGCGATGCGGTGACCGTGCATCACGTCCTTGCCGGCCAACGCCACGCCGAAATGATATTGGACTCGATTTCCGCGTTGCTGGCCGAAGCCGGACTGGGGCTCGGCGATCTGGAGGGTATCGCCTATGGCGAGGGTCCGGGATCGTTTACGGGCCTGCGCATCGCCTGCGGGGTGGTGCAGGGACTCGCCCTTGCGCGCGGCCTGAAGGTGCTGGGGGTGAGCACGCTGCTTGCGCTGGCCGAGGAAACGGCAGCGGACAAAGTGATAGCCTGCATCGATGCGCGAATGGGTGAGGTATATCATGCGGCCTACCGCAGGGACCGGGCCGCCGCGACATGGCGGCTGGCGCATGGGCCGGGGCTGTGCCGGCCGCAGGAGATGCCGGTTCCGGAAAGCGGGGCATGGACCGGCTCCGGAAGCGGCTTCGCCGCGCATGGCCAGGTTCTGCGCGGGCGGCTTGCCGGCACGCTCGTCAGAGTCGAGCCGGCCGCCTTCCCCACTGCGGCAGCCGTGCTGCGGTTGGCGCGCCCACGGTTCGGGCGCGGTGAGGGGGCGCCGCCGGAAGCTGCAATTCCTGTCTACGTCCGTGACAAGGTGGCGTTGAAGACGAGCGAGCGATGAGCGCCGTACTGCAGCCGCAGCAAGAATTCGTGCCCATGGGCGAAGGCGATCTCGAGGCGGTGATCGAGATCGAACAGCGCATTTATGCGTTCCCGTGGACGCTGGGAAACTTCAGCGACTCGCTTCGCGCCGGATACAGCTGCTGGGTCGGCCGCAGCGGCGAAGGGCTACTCGGCTACGCGGTGATGATGCTTGCGGCCGGTGAGGCGCATCTGCTCAATCTGACCATCGATTCTGCGTTCCACCGGCGCGGCCATGGTAGCCGACTGCTGCGCCACCTGATTGGAGGCGCGCGCGACAACGGGGCGCATATCCTGTTCCTTGAGGTGCGGCCGTCCAACGGCACCGGCCTGGAACTGTATGCGCGGCACGGCTTTCGCCAGATCGGGGTGCGCCGCGACTATTACCCCGCGGAGGGCGGCCGCGAAAACGCGCTCGTGCTCGCGCTGGAGTTCTAGATTGGACTCCTCGCGCCGCGCGCTGTTTCTGCGCGAGATGGGCCTCTCGCCGGTGTGGCGGCTCCGGGGAGAGGATTCAGCTCCGGGGATGCCGGCGTCGGAGCAACCCCGCATAGCCACGGGGCGGATCGCTGCGGAGGTTTCGGCACAGGTGTCTGCCCAGCCTGAGGTGGCGCAGGTGCCTGCGCTCATGCAGGACGATCGCAATGCGCGAATCATGCGCATGGAGTGGGCCGAACTCACTGCCGCAGTCGCGACGTGCCAAGCATGTCCATTGGCGAAGACGCGCACCAACACGGTATTCGGCGTCGGCGATCAACAGGCCGACTGGTTGATCATCGGCGAGGCCCCCGGCGCGGAAGAGGACGCCCGCGGAGAACCCTTCGTCGGCCAGGCCGGAAGGTTGCTCGATAACATGTTCGCTTCGGTCGGATTGAGACGCGGCGACAACGTCTACATCGCCAACGTGCTCAAGTGCAGGCCGCCCGGAAACCGCAACCCCAATACCTCGGAGGTGGCGCAGTGCGCCCCGCACCTTCAACGCCAGATCGATCTCATCCGTCCCAAGCTCATCATAGCGATGGGGCGCTTCGCCGTGCAGGCGCTGCTAGAGACCGATGCCACCATTGCAAGCCTGCGCGGCAAGCTGCATCGGTATCAGGGCGTGCCGCTGATCGTCAGCTATCACCCTGCGTATCTGCTGCGCAGCCTGACCGAAAAGGCGAAAGCCTGGGAGGACCTGTGCTTCGCCAGGCGGACCATGGCAGGCTTGTAATGGGTTCGCCGTGCCCCCAGATACAGTTGCAGCGATTCTCACGGAGACAGCAATCATGCGGACTATCCTGGTTTTGATCGCCGCCCTGCTTGGGCTCTCGGGCTGCGGCTACAACGACATCCAGCGCACCGACGAGGCGACCAAGTCCGCCTGGTCCGAGGTGCTCAACCAGTACAAGCGCCGCGCCGACCTGATTCCCAATCTGGTCAATACGGTTAAGGCCTTCGCGACCCAGGAGCAGCAGGTGTTCATCCAGGTGACCGAGGCGCGTTCGCGAGTGGGCGCCATCCGGGCCACGCCGGAACTGATCAACGACCCGGCGGCGTTCAAGCGCTTTCAGGATGCACAGGCCGGCATGACCAGCGCTCTGTCCAGGCTGCTGGTCGTCGCCGAAAACTATCCGCAACTCAAGTCAGACCAGAATTTCCGGGACCTGCAGGCGCAATTGGAGGGCACGGAAAACCGGATCGCCGTGGCCCGCAACCGTTACATCAAGTCGGTGCAGGAATACAACGTGCTCGTGCGCCAGTTTCCGGTCAATCTGACGGCGATGGTGTTCGGTTATCAGGTGAAGGCGAACTTCACGGTCGAGGACGAAAAGGCGATCGCCGTCCCGCCGGCGGTGGATTTCAGCAAGTCAGCCGCACCAGCGAAACAGTAAGCTCGCATGACGCTGCGCCGGCGGCCCGAGTTGCGCGCGAGCGCTGCCACGGCGTTGAGGGCGGCAGCGCTGGTCTTGGGGCTCGCCCTGGGGTTGATTGCGGCCGCCTGCGCCGCCGCCGAGGTGCCGGTCCCGCAGCTGAAGGCGCGCGTCACCGACCTCACCGGCACGCTCACCCAGGCGCAGCGCCAGACGCTGGATGCGACGCTTGCCGCTTTCGAGCAAAAGAAGGGCAGCCAGATCGCTGTACTGCTGCTGCCCAGCACCAGGCCGGAATCGATCGAGCAGTACTCGATCCGGGTCGCCGAGGCGTGGAAAATCGGACGCGCGCGCGTCGACGACGGCGTCATCCTGGTCATCGCGAAGGACGATCACAAGCTTCGCATCGAGATAGGCCGCGGGTTCGAGGGCCCCATTCCCGACGTGGTCGCCAAGCGCGTCATCCGCGAGGTGATCGCGCCGCATTTCCTGAACGGTGATTTCAATGCCGGCATTGCCGACGGTATTGCCGCACTGATCAGACTCATCGACGGCGAGCCGCTGCCGTCGCCGAATCGCCGGGCGGCGGGCGCCGCCTCGGACAATGATCCGGGAGCGCTTTTCGCCCCGCTGCTGGTGGCAACGGTTGTTCTGGGCGCCTTCTTGTCGAAGCTGTTCGGGCGGATGGCCGGCGCCGCCGCAACCGGCGGCATCGTGGGAATTGCGGCCTGGGTCGTCACATCCGCGCTGCTTGCAGCCGCCCTTGCTGCGATCGTCGCGTTCCTCATCGCGCTGGCGTCGGGCGCGAGCGGTCTGCGGTACGGCGGCCGGGGCAGCGGGGGTTGGGGCAGCGGAGGCTGGTCGGGCGGCGGTTCCTCCGGAGGCGGATTCTCCGGCGGCGGTGGCGGTTTTGGCGGCGGCGGTGCCTCGGGCAGATGGTAGAGGAGGGGGAATGACACCCGGACGCATCGCCAGACATCTGCTAGTGCCGCACTGGGTTGCATTGCGCCCGTTTCCGGCATCGGTGCTGGGAAGGATTGAATCCGCGATCGGCAGTTCGGAGCGCAAGCACGACGGCGAACTGCGCTTTGCCGCCGAGGCTGGGCTCCCGCTCGCGTCGCTGTGGCGCGGCCAGAGCCCGCGCGGGCGGGCGATCGAACTGTTTTCGCAGTTGCGCGTCTGGGACACCGAACACGACAGCGGCGTGCTGATCTATGTGCAGCTTGTCGACCGCACCATCGAGATCGTCGCCGACCGCGGCATCAACGCGAGAGTCGCCCAGGCGAGTTGGGACGGAATCTGCAGGCGGATGGAAGCCGCATTCCGCGGCGGGCAGTTCGAGCAGGGCGCGCTGGCCGCGATCGACGAGGTGACCGCGCTGCTGGCCAGTCATTTTCCCGCTTCCGGCGCCAATTCCAACGAACTGCCCGACACGCCGGTGGTGCTCTAGCGCCTGGAGGCGGCCTTTCAGTGCTTCTCGATTCCGATCAGGTGTAGAGAGTCTTCCTTGTGCTGATTGCGGCGATGAAACTGAATTACCGCCAGCATCGTGATCGCGACGAACGAACCGAAGATCACGATGATGGCGTTGACGGGCATCCGGGTCCCGACCATGCCGGAGTACAGCGCCAGCATCACCAGGATCGAGATGTTTTCGTTGAAGTTCTGCACCGCGATCGAGTGGCCTGCGGACAGCAGCACGTGGCCGCGGTGCTGGAGGACGGCATTCATCGGCACGACGAAAAAACCCGCCATCGCGCCGACGAGGATCAGCAGCAGGTACACCATGGGCATGGCCGATACCAGTGCCATGAGCATCACCGTGAATCCCATCGCCACGCCGACCGGGAGGATCGAAAAGGATTTCCTCAGAGGGATGAACCGTGCCGCAAGCACCGCGCCAAGCGCGATGCCCACCGCTGTCACGCCCTGAAGGATGGCGCCCTGGGACAGGGGCAGATGGAGGTGTCGTTCCGCCCAGTCGAGCACGAGGAACTGCAGCGTGGCGCCGGCACCCCAGAAAAGCGTCGTGACGGCAAGCGTGATCTGTCCCAGCTTGTCCCGCCACAGGGTCCTGAAGCAGACCCAGAAGTCGGCGACCAGCAGCACCGGATTGACGTGCTGGGGCCGGTAGCGAGCCCCCGTGTCGGGGATGAACAGGTTGAACACGGCGGCAATCACGTACAACAGGCTAATCACAATGATCGCGGCCTCCGCAGGCGTGTCGATGCCGATGTCGATGCTGGGGATGAGGTCCATCGAGAGCAGTTCTCTTGCCACCTTCGGGTTGATCAGTGCGCCTCCGAGCAGCACGCCAAGGATGATGGAGGTGACAGTGAGCCCCTCGATCCAGCCGTTGGCGACGACGAGCTGCTTGGGCGGCAGCAGCTCGGTGAGGATGCCGTACTTGGCGGGCGAGTACGCGGCCGCGCCCAGGCCTACGACCGAATAAGCCAGCAGCACCGTGACGTATTCCGGCAGTCTGGGCAGCGGGGTCAGGACCAGAAGCAGCGAAATCCATTCATAGAACAGCATCATGAGGCAGCCGACGATTTTCAGCAGGTTGGTGACGTACATCACCTTGCCCTTGGGCATCGCATCGGCGAATGCGCCCACGAACGGGGCGAGCACGACGTAGGAAACGGTGAAAAAGAACTTGAGCAGCGGCGTCATCCACGCCGGACCCGAGAGCTGCGCCAGTAGTGCGATAGCAGCGATCAGCAGCGCATTGTCGGCGAGCGAGGAGAAGAACTGCGCCGCCATGATGGTGTAGAAACTGCGCGTCATCTAGCTGGAAAGCCGGGGATTTTCCGCCTTGGGTCGGTCGGGGAGCGTGCTTTATACCATGCGGCGTACCGGGTTGTGCGCCCGGAACGAACTGGTCCCGGTGGTCATAAGCTGGCGGGTCTGCGTCCCTTATGGTTGAATAGACACTCTGGATCCGCGGATCCGCACCCACTCTCACGGCGAGCACGTTCATGGCCGACAGGCGATTGCAGGTATTCCACGCGGTGGCCAAGCAGATGAGCTTCACCAGGGCGGCCGAGGTGCTGTTCATGACGCAGCCCGCAGTCACCTTTCAGATCAAGCAGCTCGAGGAGTACTACAACACCCGCCTGTTCGAACGCGGCCACGGAAGAATCTCGCTGACGCCGGCCGGGGATGTGGTGCTCGAGTATGCCGAGCGCATTCTTGCGCTTTCGGCGGAGCTCGAGACGCGGCTGAAGGAGATGACAGGGCGGCTCTCCGGACCGCTGCTGATCGGCGCGAGCACGACTGCTGCCGAATGCATGCTGCCGCCGATACTGGGTGAATTCAAGGCGCAATATCCCCAGGTGCAGGCGAAACTGTATGTGGCCAACTCCGGAACGATCGAAAGCCGTGTCGCGGAGTACACGCTCGACGTAGGCCTCATCGAGGCGCCGTCGCGCCTGCCGGCCCTGCTCACCGAGGCATGTTGCGAAGACGAACTCATCGTCATCGTGTCGCCGCGGCACGGCCTGGCCGGGCAGAAGCAGGTTTCGCCCAAGCAGCTGCTGCAACATCCGTATATCAGCCGCGAGGCCGGGTCCGGCACGCGCGAGTTCACGGATCTGTATTTCCACAAGGCGGGCATCCGTCCGGAGGATCTGAAGGTGGAGATGGAACTGGGCAGTCCGGAGGCCCTGAAGGGTGTCGTGGCCGCCGGCCTCGGTTTTGCGATCATGCCGCGCATCGCCGTGGAAAAGGAACGCAAGCTCGGCGAGTTGGTGGCGATTGCCCTGGAGCCGCGCCTCACGCGGACTCTGTCGCTGGTCTACCCGAAGGAGAAATTCCGCTCGCGGCTGGTGAATTCGTTCATCGAGTTCGCCAAGGGCAAACTCGCCAAAATGGGTTGCTAGGCTTGCGGCAGGTGCGGCGGGCATGAGACCGATTTCGGCAACCATCAGCCGTCAGGCGCTGCGCCACAATCTGGATGTGGCCAAGCGTCACGCGGGCGGAGCACGGATCTGGGCGGTGGTCAAAGCGAACGCCTATGGCCATGGACTGTTGCGCACGGTCGCCGCGCTCGACGGTGCAGACGGCTTCGCCCTGCTCGAACTGGACACGGGCGTCCACATGCGTGATTCAGGCATCCACAGACCACTGCTGCTCATCGAGGGATTCTTCGGCGTCGATGACCTGCAGGTCATTTCCGCGCACAGTTTGACCGCGGTGGTCCACGACGCGGCACAGGTGCGCATGCTGGAGACCGAACCACTGATCAAG
>MEQZ01000053.1:0-3748 GCA_001770425.1 Betaproteobacteria bacterium RIFCSPLOWO2_02_FULL_65_20
CGGCGACGTGAACGTAGAGACTCTTGATCGTAACCAGGGACACGCGGTCGCCGAAACGGACGTTCTGGTTGTCGACCGGAACCCACTCGAGCCTGTCCGGAGGCGTCTGGGAAATCCAGTCGTTGGTCACAGTGACAAGGCGGTCGAACAGAACGCGGAAACGATCCAGTTCGGGCAAAGGCGTCTGCGTCATATGGCGGCTTCCTCGGCGATGGGACAAGCAGACGCGGCGAAGTACGACCGCGGACACCGACTGCGGCTAGGCGGCACTGGTGCAGCCCTTTGCCGTCTCTCCGGCCAGCTCGATCCGGATGTCCGGGCGGTGCTCCAGCGTCTTGTGGATGCGGCACGAACGCGCGACCGCGAGCAAGACGGATTGCTGTTCGGCGGGGATGGCAGGATCAAGATGAAGGATCATCTCGATGCATCCGTATCGGTTGGCGGCGGGATCGAGTTTGCCGGATAGCTCCACCCTCAAGGCGTCAGTCGGCAGTCCCTTTCGGCTCATATAAGTGCTCAGGGTGCCGATCGTGCAGGACCCCAGCGCGAGTAGCAGCAGCTCAATGGAGCGGGGCCCCGTGTTCTCGCCGCGGTCGAGAACCAGGCTAAATTCACCCGCGGTAGCAATAAACTGCGAGCCGGTCGCGTTAGATTCGAGCGTTACGGTTGTAGTCGATTTGTCCGCCATGCATATTCCCTTGCTTTCCCTTTGCCATTTAGTTTTCCCGTCTTCCTCTTCCTTGGGTCTGCACACCCAAATCTATCCTATTGACATAATGTATCATTATCCATACGATTGCAACAGCAGCAGAATTTTGATCTGATCGAATAAGCAAGTTTGCGGCAGGACGAAGGCCAGCATTCGCGTCGCGGGGCCGAAAATCGGCATGGATGAACCGTCGGGAGCGTTAACGAATCTCAGCGGTGCGGCGAAGGCCGCGCCCGATATGCGCAAGCGCTTGATCGGCCACGGACTGGTACCGGTGGGCAGCACTCCGGAACAGTTTGCTGCGCGCGTTGGATCCGAAATTAATAAATGGGCCGGCATCGTGAAGCGTTCCGGCGCCCACATCGATTGATATCCGCGGCCCTCTTGGGAGCACCGTAGGATGGATGCGTACGCTGACGTAGCTGAAATACAGGGGGATTGAGCATGGATACGCAGCGAGTGGCCTATGGCTATTGCGATATGTGCAATCAGGTGCCGAAGTGCGGCATGAAGCTACACCTCGACGGGGATCGCATCGTGCGCGTTGAGGATCGGGAGAACTACCCGGCCGGACCGCTGTGCGTTAAAGGTCTCGCCATCCTCGAGGAGCAGTACCATACCGACCGCCTTCTCTATCCCCTGAAACGCACCTCGCCCAAGGGAAGCCCGGATGCGGGCTGGACCAGGATCTCATGGGACGAGGCGTACGCAACCATTGCCGCCAAGCTCAACGAGGTCAAAGCAAAATACGGCCCTGAGAAGGTAGGCTTTTTCGTAGGGGATCCCAAAGAGCCACGTCCGGCGGTACAGCGCCTTGCCTACACGTTCGGCTCGCCCAACTACGGAACCGAGAGCTCGCTTTGTTCCCGAGCTACGGTGATGGCGTCGCAGCTGACCTTCGGGCTGGTCACCGGTGGCGGACGGCCCACGAAAGAGACCGGCACTTGTCTGATCTGGACGAGGAATCTGGCGCACACCGGTCCCTTTGAAATGGCGCGGCTGGAGCGCGCGAGGAAGCAGGGAGTTAAATTCGTTGTAATCGATCCGCGAATTACCGGTACGGTGCAGCAACTGGCTGACCTGCATTTGCGGTTGCGGCCCGGAACCGATGGTGCCCTGGCCATGGGGATGATTCATCTGATGGTGAAAGAGGGGCTCTTCGACCACGATTTTGCTTCGCGCTGGACCTCCGGTCTCCCCGAGCTGACCAAGTACGCAGAAGAATTTTCGCCCGAGGAAGTCGAGCGGATCACCGGAGTGCCGAGAGAGCAGGTTGCCGAGGCGGTCAGATTGCTTGCGGCGCACCGGCCCGTGACGTGGATCGGAAGCCCTTCGGCAACGGTTCATTCGTCCAATGGTCTGCAAAACCACCGCGCAATCCTGTGCCTGTTGGCGCTCACCGGTGACTTCGATGCGCCCGGGGGACTTACCATCCCCACTCACCCTCTGCCGGTAAATATGTTCGGTTCCAACACGGAATTTACGCGGGAGCGTGATCTTTTTCCCAAGCTGCGAGAGAAGCGTATCGACAAGAATCGTTTCCCGGTTTGGGCTCGTTTCAATTCAGAGATTCAGATGAATCTGCTTCCCGAGTATGTTCAGGAGGGGCAGATCAAGGCCATGGTCATGTTTGGCGCCAATGCCATGATGTGGCCTCAGAGTCGGCTCTATCAAGAGGCAATCGGGAAGCTGGAATTTTCCGTGGCGGCTGACTATTTTCTGCGCCCCTGGACGCACAATTTTGTTGACCTGGTTCTTCCGGCTGCCATGGCGCTTGAAAGGATGAACCCGGTGGCGATCTTCGGGCGCAAGATCTACCTTCGCGAGCCCGCGGTCCCTCCCTTGGGTGAAGCCAAGCCCGACTGGGTCATTGCCTTTGAGATTGGATCTCGCCTGGGTTACGGCAAGGAATTCTGGAACGGCGATGAGACGCAAGCCCTGAACTCAATCCTGGGTTCGGTGGGATTGACCGTAGACGATTTGCGCAAAGGGGGAGCAGAAGGTGTGACGGTACCCGCATCCGGGCCCGAACAATTCCGAAAATACGAATCAGGCTTGCTGCGTGCTGACGGCAAGCCCGGCTTCGAGACCCCGAGCGGGAAAGTCGAGCTTATGTCGCAGATATTGGAAGAGTACGGCTTTGACGGGCTCCCCCGTTACAAGGAGCCCGTGGAAAGTCCATTGAGTACACCAGAGCTCGCGCGGGAGTTTCCCCTGGTTCTCAACTCAGGCTCCCGGCTTCTCATGTTCACCCACAGCAAGTTGCGGGAACTCCCCTCGCTTCACAAGCTCATGCCATTCGCCGTGGTCAACATCCATCCCAAGGATGCCGGGGCGCAGGGGATCAGCCAGCATGATGACGTTGACTTGGAAAGCCCGCATGGATGCATCCGGCTGAAAGCGAACATTACGGAGCAAGTACTGCCGGGCGTAATCGATGTCTCCCACGGATGGCCAGATGCCAACGTCAACGAAATAGTGCCCAGGTACTTTGACCCTATCTCGGGCTTCCCCGCCTTCAAGGAAGGGCTCTGTAGGGTTAGGAAAGCAGGCGGGGCGTCCTAGCCATTGCCGCTCATACCATCATGAGCCACCCACCAGACCGCACGGATCGCATCGTGAAAGACGAGAGCGTTCATACAGTGACCCCGTGCGAACAGATTGCGTCCGCTGCGACGGTGAGCACTCATGCAGTGAAACCGGCTACCGCCGCCGTGAACATCGGCGGCGGCGGAGCGCGGCAGCCTGGAACTTGGCGCGAAGCCGACGCTAACTACCCGACCGACCCCGACAACCGCGACCCGATCTCCGGTTTCCGTATGCTCAAGTCTCTGCTACGCGAGATCGAGGATGGCGTCATGTCGACGCCCGAGCCATCGCCGCTTGCGAGTGCACTCGCGCTGTAAGGGCACATTAGCTGCCCTCCCGTTCTCTTAGTACAACTTTTGTAAGATTTCGTCATATTTTTTGGAGGCCCGATGAATATTGCCAAACGTTATGTGGGTGCCGTACTGCTTGCGGCGGCTCTTGGTGGCATGG
>MEQZ01000053.1:3761-13093 GCA_001770425.1 Betaproteobacteria bacterium RIFCSPLOWO2_02_FULL_65_20
GGCGGCCCGGGACTATCCGAGCAAGCCGATTCGCTTTGTCGTGCCCACCCCGCCTGGCGGTTTCTTAGATCTGCTAGCCCGGGTCATCGGCCAGAAGCTCTCCGAAAACTGGGCGCAGCCGATAGTGGTCGAGAATCGGACTGGCGGAGGCATCACGATTGGAAGCAGCGCGGTCGCGACCGCCGCCCCCGACGGTTACACGCTTCTCGTGGTTCCCCCGGATTTTGCCATCAATCCAAGCTTGTACGCCAAACTACCGTACGACACACTGAAAGATTTTGCGCCGGTGACACTCGTGGCATTTGGACCGAGCGTTCTGGTGGTGCACCCGTCGGTTCCCGTCCGCTCGGTCAAGGAACTGGTCGAACTCGCCAAATCCAAACCGGGCCAGCTCAATTACGCATCCGCCGGAAACGGCTCCGGGGGGCACCTCGCCATGGAGTTGTTCAAGACCATGGCAGGAGTCGATTTGGTGCACGTCCCGTACAGGGGTCTGGGGCCGGCTGTCATTGATCTGGTAGGCGGAAAGGTTTCGGTGATGTTCGCTCAATTGGCCGCGGTGCGGCGCCACATTGACGCCGGCAAACTGCGGGCGATAGGCGTAGCGGGCAAGGAGCGCTCGCAGGCGGTGCCGGATCTGCCCACTGTCGCCGAGTCCGGTTTTGCTGGTTTCGACGTCAATCCATGGTTCGGGATCGTGGCGCCTGGCGGTACCCCAAAGGACATCCTTGCCAAGCTCAGTGCGGAGATCGGTAAGATCACGCGCCTGCCCGAGGTAAAGAAAAAACTTTCCCCTTTCGGTGCGGAATTCGTCAGCAACACACCGGAGGAGTTCGCGGCATTTATGAATTCGGAAGTCGCGAAGTGGGCGAAAGTCGTCAAGAGCGCCGGGGTCCGTGTCGACTGAGTGACGCCAGATCCCGATGCAGCGTCTCGAAACGAGTTCCAGCAGCCCATCAAGGGAGAATAAGTGAGCATCCCCACTAACCTGAAATACGCGAATTCCCATGAGTGGGCGCACTTGGCCGGCGACGGCCTGGTCACTGTCGGCATCACCGATCACGCCCAGGAAGCTTTGGGCGACGTTGTCGTCCTCGACCCGCCACGGGTCGGCCGCAAGGTGGCCGCGGGCGAGGCATGTGCCGTGGTGGAATCAGTGAAAGCCGCCTCAGACATCCATGCGCCCGTCTCGGGCGAGGTCGTGGCGTTCAACGAGAAGGCGGTCAGCGCGCCCGAGTCACTGAACCAGGACGCGTACGGAACCTGGCTGTTCAAAATCAGGCCGGACAACCCCACGGATCTCGACCGCCTACTCGACGCGACGGCGTACCAAAGCGTCGCCGAATCCGATGAACGCTGACAAGCCGCGCGTGCTGCGCGCCGGGACCGCTGTCGCACCGTGTGAACGTCCGTCCGCCTTCGACCAACAAAAACCGAGCGTGGCAACGACACCTAAAGCAGCAACTCCTGCTCAACGCACCATATCCGCCCTGCGTATCCCTATTTCCCGCTGTGAACCTCGAGGCGATCGAGCAGCGCCGCAGCATTGCCGGTAAGGACCATGCTGCGCTCGTTATCGGTGAGCCGTGCCTCATGGATGGCCGCAAGTGTCCAGTCCGCGCGGAAAATGGGGCAGTCCGAGCCCATGACGATCCTGTCGGCGCCATAGAACGCTGCAGCGAGTTCGATCGCGCGGGGCCCGAGGGACGCGCAGTCCACATGCACGCGCCTCAACCGGCTCGAGGGTAGAACTTCGCCGGGCGCGCGTAGCTTGGCCACGTTGTCCATCCGCTCGACTACCGCCGGCAACGTACCGCCCAGATTGGCGACTTGAACGGAAACATTCGGATACGCGTCGAGAAAATCGGAAAAAAGCAGGGTGATCATCGCGTCGGCCAATTTGGTCTGTACGTCGAGCGCCCGCCGTGCCAAGTCATTGTCGCGAGGCACCAGGCGCTGCGCCACTCCCGGGGTGTTCGGGACTTCGTCGGGACGTCGGCCGGGATGAACGAAAACATGGCCACCGAGCTCATTGGCGGCCGCGAACACGGGACCCAGCTTCTCGGCCTCGGCCACGGTGACAAAGGCGTTGACCGGCAGGATGGCGCCGATCAAACCGAGTTCGCGCCGCGCTCGTCGGAACTCCGAAACCGCTGCCGCCGAGTCGGCCAGAGGCAGTGCCGCCAGCCCCAGAAAACGGTCCGGATAACGCCGGCAAAGGCCACCAAGGTCGTCATTGAAAGCACGGGTAAGAGGAGCGGCCTCGGCCAGCGGCAGACTGTGGATGCCTAGCAACCCCCCCAGCGAAAGTAGCTGGCGCTGCACACCGACCTGATCCAGGAAGGCAATGCGCGCCGGCATGTCCACGTACGCGGCGGAGAATGACAAGATGCCGATCGGCAGGTGCAAGCGCTCCGTACCGTCCGGCAGCGTCTCAATGCGCGGCGCGACCCGCCGCAGCCGCAAGTGCTCGGCGAGCGCTTGCGGCAGGTAGTGCGCGTGCATATCTATGGCCATCAATTCGCCGCTGGTATGGAGTTGAAGAAATTCGGCGCCGGGGTGTCCGACTGCCGCAAGTAAATGTCGATATTGCCTAGATGATAGGCGCGGTGCGCATACATGGCCCAGAGGAACTCCATCATCGTCCACGTACGGCCAGAAAAACGGACCGTTTTCTGCAACTGGGCGTCAGTGAAGGAGCGCAGGGTTGTCATGGCTTCCTCATGCGCAATTGCAGCCTCGCGAACAAGGTCTCCGTTCACAAGTCTTGCGGCCAGCGCCGGATCTTTCGGAATCGGGACGGTCGCGCCGTCGTCGCAGTCCTTGAGGAAGCGCATTCGGTGATACTCCTCGACTGCAACATGGGTGTAGAGGCTCTTGATAGTGACCAAGGAAACGCGATCGCCGAAGCGGACATTGGGGTTGTCGACTGGAACCCAATCAAGCTTGTCTTTCGGCGTTTGCTCGATCCATGCATCGGTCGCCTGGGCGAGACGGTCGAACAGAACTACGAACCGATCGAATTCCGTTCGGGTGACGAATTCCGCTCGAGTGACTTGCGCGGCTTGCGGCATGAATGACCTCCTCCTTGGTGAAAGATAGACAAGTCCTGACGACGATCATTTGTTATCGCCTGATCGCGGAACAATTCGCAGGTGCTGGCGGTAGCGATCGGCCCCAGATCGGTCTCAGCGCGCGCGTCAGCCCGGGGCGCAGCTTTTTCCGCAGGGACGTTGATTCGCTCCAGAATTTGGTGGGGCTCTTAATGCGAGGTGGCCGCTCGCGGCTCTTCGATTCCGCGCGCGCCGCGCGTCGCAAGAACCCAGTCATCGGATCTTGCCGCACGTTGGCGTTGGGAAATAAAAAAGCGCGCCCGATCACCGCGGTAGAGGGTGACGCCGTGCTCGACGGGTTGGCGGCCTCGCGCATAGGACGTCCGCGTGACTGACAGCAGCGCCGTGCCGGCGTTGACTCCTAGAAGGAAAGCTTGGCTGGTATCGGCCATCATTGCTTCGATGACTTGGTCCGCTTCTACCACCTCGACACGGCACTTGCGCGATAGGGTTCGCAGGAAGTGCTGGGCCGTCAGGTCTTTCGGCGCAAGCTTGGTGCCGATCGCTGGCGGTAAGAAGACCCGGGTAACCGAGAATGGCTTGCCTTCGATGGCCACGACGCGCAGAAAGGAGAACACCTCCTCGCCGGGAGTGAGCGCCAGGGCTTTGACCGCCGCGGGAGACGCCGGGACCAGGCCGGCCTCCGACACCCTCGTTTCTGCCGGAATCCCCAGGGCGATAAGGTCTTCCAGCAGGCAGGTCATCTTCAGGTCGGGCACCGCCCGGGCCGCCTCTTCTACAAAAGTACCTCGCCCGGGCTCACGCCGTAGCAATCCATCGCGCTCCAAGGTTTGCAATGCCTGCCGCACCGTTGCACGGCTTACTTGGAACATCTTGCAGAACTCTTCCTCCGACGCGACACGGCTGCCTGCGGCCAGTTCCCCGCTCGCCATCTTTTCGCGGAGAATGGCCTCGATCTGGTGATAATAGGGCATTGGCCCACGCTTCAGGGGCTTCATGCAGCCTCCATCAAAAAACAAATTATACCATCCTTGACGTATTGTCTGGTCTTCCATACGATTGGACCAGATGATCCGTTCCAGCGACGACGATCGATCGCGGCACCCGTATCCGCAACGACATCGCTGGAGGGAGTGGGCGCGCATAGGCTGGGGCCCTGCCGATCCAACCAGAAAGTCGGATCCGCTCCGCCTCGGGCAGACCAGTACCATCACCATCGCACGACATGCCGTATAAGCGTTACTCGGACATCACCGAAGGCGAATTGTGGCGGTATCAAGCTTGTGTCTGGGCCGCATCATCGAACGCTCCCAGCGTTCCAACGCACGACTACCACCCGTTTTGCCGCGAGTCGCAAAAGTTACGCTAGTGATCTGCCAAACCCGCTCTGCGGTACTGGATCGCTTCGGCCACCTGCGCCGCGCCAATGCGTTCCATACCCGCAAGATCCGCGATCGTGCGCGCAACCGCGAGAATTCGATGGTAAGCACGTGCTGAGAGCGTCAGTCGGCTGATCGCCTGCCTGAGCAGCAACGCGCCGTCTTCGTCCGGTAGGCAGAATTTGTCGATATCGCGCGTCGTCAGTTCTGCGTTCGCCTTGCCTTGACGCCTGAGCGCGCGATCGCGTGCCTCGACGACGCGCCCACGGACCGTTGCGCTTGATTCGCCCCGCGCGGCAAGTTGCAAGTCCTCCGGTCGCAGCCCTGGCACATCGATTCGAATATCGATGCGATCAAGCAACGGGCCCGAGATCTTACTGCGGTAACGCGCGATCTGATCGGGCGTGCAGCGGCAGCGGCCGTTGTAGTGCCCCAAGTAGCCGCAGTTGCAGGGATTCATCGCCGCGACCAGTTGAAAGCGCGCCGGGAATTCCGCCTGGCGCGCCGCCCGCGATATGGCAATGCGGCCGGACTCCAGCGGTTCGCGCAGCGTCTCAAGCACCCTGCGCCCGAATTCGGGGAGTTCGTCGAGAAACAGCACGCCGTTGTGCGCAAGCGAAATCTCACCCGGCCGCGGATCGCCGCCCCCGCCCACCAGCGCGACGCTCGAGGCCGAGTGGTGCGGAGCGCGAAACGGCCTGCGCTTCCAGTTATCGATCCGGAATCCGCCGCTGGCGAGCGACTGGATGGCGGCCGATTCGAGCGCTTCCTGCTCGCCCATCTCGGGCAGCAGCCCGGGAAAGCGTGCGGCGAGCATCGATTTGCCGGTACCGGGCGGTCCGGTCATCAGCACGCTGTGACCGCCGGCGGCGGCCACTTCGAGGGCCCGCTTGACCTGCGCCTGCCCTTTGACGTCGCTGAGGTCGGGATAGTCGGACGCGGCGGGGCATGGCGCTCTAACCGTGCCCTGCAGCTGCCCGTCTCCAGCCAAGTGGGCACACACCTCCAACAGCGATCTCGCAGCCAGGACGCGCGCACCGGCGGCGAGGCTGCCCTCACCGGCGCTCTCGCGCGGAAGCACGAAGCTGCGGCCGGATTTCGCCGACCCCAAGGTCATGGCCAGCGCCCCGCGCACCGGCCGCAACTCGCCGGAGAGCGAAAGCTCGCCTGCGAATTCGTGGCCGCGCAAGCCTTCGGACGGTATCTGTCCCGAGGCGGCCAGAATGCCCAGCGCGATCGGCAGATCGAAGCGTCCTCCTTCCTTGGGCAGTTCCGCCGGCGCGAGGTTGACCGTCACCCGCCGCGCGGGAAATTCGAAACGGCAGTTGGCCAGCGCCGCACGCACGCGGTCGCGGCTTTCCTTCACCTCGGTTTCGGGCAACCCGACGATGGTGAAGGAGGGCAATCCGTTGGCCAGATGGACTTCGACCGTGACCGACGGCGCGTCCATGCCGACCAGAGCCCGGCTGTGCAACACTGCGAGGGACATGCGCCGACGACGAGGTCATCGGGACGAAGGACAATGCGATCAACGCACGCCCTGCGGCGCGGGTTGACCGGCCCGGCTAAGCTTCCGACTGCGGGGTCTTTTCCAACTCGGTGATGCGCGCTTCGAGCGCGACCAGCTTCTCGCGCGTGCGTGCGAGTAGCTTCGCCTGCACATCAAACTCCTCTCGCGTCACCAGGTCGAGCCGGGAAAAGGCTCCGGAGAGCATTGCGCGCAGATTCTTCTCGATGTCCTTGGCCGGACTCTTGGCCAGAACTTGGCTCACACGGGCGCTGATGTCGTCGAAAATTCGATTTTGGGGCATCGGAATACCTCTGGGCGGCAAAGTCTATCACAGCGAAAATCACCGACCTGCCGGTACCGTCTCGCTATGACCCGGTCGGGCACGGGGACGGTGCAGAACGCCGGGTTCAGTGCACCGCCTTGGGGCGTCGAAGCGCCTGCCCGATGGACGACAAATTTCAACATGCTGATTATCATAGAAAAAAAACCTGGCATGCCATGTGCAGTAAGAGCGTCGTTCGTCTTCTCAACCATGAAAGGTACAGCCATGAAAAAAGTGCTTCTCGCTTCTGTCATCTCCGGCCTGTTCGCGCTCCCAGGCATGGCCAAAGCGCAAACCGCTCCTGCCGCCGCGCCGACGCCGGAACACACTTACACCGGCAACGCCACGCTGGTCAGCGACTACCGGTTCCGTGGCATTTCGCAGACCTTCAAGTTGCCAGCGGTCCAAGCCGGTTTCGATTATGCGCATTCAAGCGGCGTGTATCTCGGAACTTGGGCCTCGAACGTGACAAACAATGTCTATGCGAATGGCGCGGGCCTCGAATTGGACTTGTACGGTGGCTACAAGTTCGACGTCGCAAAGGACACTACCGCCGACATCGGCCTGCTCTACTACTGGTATCCGGGCGCGAAATTCAACAATCCAGGCCAAGATAAGTACAACAACACCGAGCTCTACGGCGCGCTTAGCTACGGCAGTTTCACGGCGAAGTACTCGCACACGCTCTCGGATTTCTTCGGCATGAAGACGGCGACGATGGGCGGGGTGTGCGGATTGAGCAGCAGCGGCGCAGTTACGACCAACTGCTTCTCGGCGACTCCAGGCGGCTCCAAGGGGTCGGGCTACCTCGACCTCGCCTACAACGTCGATTTGGGAGACAAGCTTACGCTGGGCCTGCACCTGGGCCATCAGGGAATCAAGAATCTCGGCAAGCTTGACTATACCGACTACAAGATCGGCCTGACCAAGGAATATGGCGGCTTTCTCTTCGGTGCCGCCGTCATCGCCACAAATGCGAACACCGAACTCTGGCGTGCCATGAACGGGGCGCAGGCGAACGGTTTGAAATTCATCGACCCGCGCGGAACAACCGTCGTTCTGTCACTTGGCAAGACTTTCTAGATCATCGCGACCGGCGGGGCGGCGCAACGCGCTGCCGGCGCTTCACTACTGGGAGCCTGTATGAAACTCGTTACAGCCATTATCAAGCCGTTCAAGCTCGACGAGGTGCGCGAAGCCCTGTCGGCGGTCGGCGTTTCAGGGATCACCGTCACCGAGGTCAAGGGTTTTGGGCGCCAGAAAGGGCACACCGAGCTTTACCGGGGTGCGGAATACGTGGTCGATTTCCTGCCCAAGATCAAGATCGAGGCGGCAATCAAGGACGAGGTCCTGGACCAGGTGATCGAAGCGATCGAGAAATCTGCCAATACCGGCAAGATCGGGGACGGCAAAATTTTTGTCTTCGATTTGCAACAAGTCGTGCGCATACGAACCGGCGAGACCGGTTCGAGCGCCATCTAAGGAGCCCCGCGATGAAGAAACTACTCGCACTGCTCGTCCTGTTCGGCGCATTCGCGCTGCCGGGCGCGACGCTTGCACAGGACAAGGCCGCTCAGCCCGTCGCGGAAGCGGCCAAGGCCGTGGAAGCCAAACCCGCGGCGGCACCAGCCGCAGCGCCCGCGGGTGCTGCCGTCGCACCCAGTGCCACCGCGGCCCCGGTGCCGAACAAGGGCGACGTGGCCTGGTTGCTGACATGTACCGCACTCGTGCTGATGATGAGCGTTCCAGCCCTCGCCTTGTTCTACGGCGGTCTGGTGCGCAGCAAGAACATGCTCTCGGTGCTGATGCAGGTGTTCGTGACCTTCTCGCTGATCACCGTGCTGTGGAGCATCTATGGCTACAGCATGGCTTTCACGGAGGGCAACTCGATCATCGGCGGCCTGGACCGGCTGTTCCTGAACGGCACGTTCGACCCGGTGAAGGGCGAGTTCGCGATGGCGGGGACGTTCAGCAAGAACACGCCGATCCCGGAGCTGGTCTTCGTGGCCTTCCAGGCAACCTTTGCCGCGATCACCTGCGCGCTGATACTGGGCTCGGTCGCCGAGCGCATCAAGTTCTCCGCAGTCCTGATCTTCATGGTGCTGTGGTTCACCTTCAGCTACGTGCCGGTCGCGCACATGGTCTGGTTCTTCCCCGGGCCGGATGCGTTCACCGATCCCAAAGTCGTGGATGCGATGACCGCAAAAGCCGGCCTGATCTGGCAGTGGGGCGCCCTCGACTTTGCCGGCGGCACGGTGGTGCACATCAACGCCGGCGTCGCGGGCCTGGTGGGCGCCTACATGGTCGGCAAGCGCGTCGGCTACGGCAGGGAAGCCATGAAACCGCACAGCCTCACCATGACCATGATCGGCGCTGCTCTGCTGTGGGTGGGCTGGTTCGGGTTCAACGCGGGTTCGGCGCTTGAGGCGAACAGCACGGCGGCGCTTGCGTTCATGAATACCTTCCTCGCCACTGCGTGTGCGGTGCTGTCCTGGACGTTTATGGAGTGGGTGTTCAAGGGCAAGCCGTCCATGCTGGGTGCCGCTTCCGGCGCGGTGGCAGGCCTGGTGGCGATTACGCCGGCCGCAGGCAACGTCGGCATTCCGGGTGCATTCGTGATCGGACTGCTCGCGGGCGCAGTGTGCCTGTGGGGGGTATCCGGCCTGAAGAAGCTCCTGGGCGCGGACGATGCATTGGACTGTTTCGGCATCCACGCGGTGGGCGGGATACTCGGCGCATTGTTGACCGGCGTGTTCAACTCGCCCAGTCTGGGCGGACCGGGCTTCGTCACCGACTGGGTCACTATGAAGACCGGTTATTCGAGCATCGGCGAACAGCTCTGGATTCAATTCAAAGCTGTGGGGCTGGTGTTGGTCTGGACCGGCGTGGTGGCGTACATATCCTTCAAGATCGCCGATCTACTTGTCGGCCTGCGGGTCAGCGAAGAAGAAGAACGTCAGGGGCTGGATATCAACTCCCACGGGGAGTCGGCCTACGACATGTAAGCGTGGCTGTAGAGGCCTTTCGCGGCCTCGCATCGAAAAAGA
>MEQZ01000053.1:13184-14051 GCA_001770425.1 Betaproteobacteria bacterium RIFCSPLOWO2_02_FULL_65_20
CGTGGACCACGAGGGGCGGTGTCCCCGCGTCGTCGGACAGATTCTCAGGCCGGCGATCGCAGCCTTGCGAGCAGCGCGACCAGTTGATCGCGTTCCTTCTCAGACATGCCGGAGACCATGCGACGCTCGTGCGCCGCGATGCGGCGTCTGACGCGGCCCAGCAGGCGCTTGCCGGACAGCGTCAGCCACAGCCCATTGGTGCGCCGGTCCTCGCCGCGGCGTCGCTCGACCAGATCGCGTCGCTCAAGGCCGTCCAGAACCGGTACCAGTGTCGAGCGATCCAGACCCACCGCTTCGGCGAGCCGCGACTGGGTGATACCCGGGTTGCCGCTGACCAGCACCAGCACGCCCACACGCCCCGGGGAGATGCCGAGGTCGCCGACGGTGCGTTCGAAGTCGCGAAAAACGGCCAACTGGGCCAGCCGCAACTGATAACCGATCAGGTCCGGAAGAATGCCGTGGTCGAGTCCATCTCCCGGGCGGGAGCGTTGCACCATTCGTTTGAGTCCCAAATTATTGGATGGCCATCCTATCCCCTGACAATGTAGCACGCCGGCGCTGGGACGCACAGCCGCCCCATCCGACGTGCGCCCCCTTGGCATGTCCGTCGCGTGCCCGCCGCATCCAGCGGGTGGAGTGGAGGACTTCCCCGCTAGGCGGGACCGGCCGGACCGGGCTGCTTTGAGAGGATGATCCTTGCATCAACGGCCAGGCAGCCATCGTCGGTCGGAAGGCAGGGGTTCAGGTCCACCTGATCGACCTGCGGCTGTTCGTCGAACAGTCGGCCGAGCGCGACCAACGCACCGGCAATCGAATCGACGTTCATTTCTTTTCTGCCTCGCGTTCCAGCAATCAGCGCGGGCGGAA
>MEQZ01000053.1:14098-34226 GCA_001770425.1 Betaproteobacteria bacterium RIFCSPLOWO2_02_FULL_65_20
AGTCTGAAGCCCACACGCTTGAGCACCTCGACGTAGATTCCGCCAAGACCAAACATGATGGCCGGACCGAACAGCTTGTCTCTGACGCCGCCCAGCACGAGTTCGGTGGTTGCCGGCATCATCTTCTGTACCAGAACGCTTGGTTCCTGAACGTTCGGCGCGGCTTTCCTGACGTTCTCGACCAGCCTCACGTACGATTGTTCGAGGACACCGTCGGAGTTGACCCCGAGCATCACCCCGCCTATGTCCGTCTTGTGCAGAATCTCGGCCGACACGACTTTGAGCACGACGGGGTACCCGATCTCGTTTGCGGCGCCTATGGCGGCTTCAAGCGTATCCACGAGCCTGTACGCCGGCACTTGTATGCCGTATTGCCGGCACACGTCGTAGGCTTCGGGCTCGAGCAGACTGACGCGTCCCTGCCTCGATGCGCCGCCGATCAACCGCGCAGCCGGTCCTTCGGTCTTTCCGGCGCCGCTGTCCAGAACCGCTCCCTCCTGCGACCGCGCTGCCGCCGCGCGGCGATTTGCCGCGTACGCCGACAGATTGGCCGCAACTCTGGCCACCATGTCCGGATGATCGAACGTCGGCAGGCTCGCTTCCTCAAGCAGTCCCCGAAGCTCATCCGCGAAATCGCCGAATGTCACGACGTTCAGCAGCGGCTTCTTGGCGCCGGCCTGGGATTCGTAGGCGCTCGCGATCTCCCCGGCCAGCAGTTTCTGGTCCAGGAACGCACTCGGAGCCAGTATCTGGATGACCGCGTCGACATTCTCGTCCTGAAACAGGAGCTTGAGCACCTGGTTGTGCAGATTCTCGTAATGCGCGGCCGTCAGGTCGATATAGCCGGACGGATGGCCCACGTTCGCAGCCGGGGACAAGATGCGCTTCAGTGCACTGTGGGTCTGGGGCGAGAACTCCGCCATCCTCAGACTCGATAGCGTCGAGATTTGATCGATGCAGATCGTTCCCGGACCGCCCATGTGTGTCAGCACGCAAACACGATTCCCGGCCGGAATCGGCTGCTTCGCGAACGCTCTCAAGGTATCGTAGAACTCCGCAACACTCTTGGTCCGCATAAGCTTGGCCTGCCTGCACGCCCCGTCGTAGATTGCATCGGCGCCGGCGACGGAACCGGTGTGAGACAGCGCCGCAGTCGACCCCATTTCGCTGCTGCCGCTCTTGAAAATCACGATGGGTTTGGCGGCGGCGACCTCACGAGCCGCCTGAAAAAACTCTCTGGGGTCGGAAAGACCCTCCAGGTAGATGCCGATGACACGTGTCGAATCATCGGTCTTCAGGAACATGAGCAGTTCGGCCATCTGAACATCCGCCATGTTGCCGATGGAAACGAACTTGTTCAGCCCGACCGTTCCGGTCTTCCCCGACCCGAACAGGAACGAATTGCCGAATGCGCCGCTTTGCGTGAGCACGCTGATACCGCCGCGCGGATAGGTCCCTATGTCGAAGTTGGTGTTGAACCCGCTCACGGTGTCCATGACGCCCAGGCAGTTCGGGCCGACGAGTCTTATCGATGCGGACTTCAGGGTCTTAACCAGGTCGCGCTCCCGCTGCCCGGCCTCGTTCGTGTTGAGTTCTCCGAAACCGGCCGACATGCACACGACTGCCAAGACGTCGTTGAACCGCGCTTTCCTTTGGGCCAGTTCTTTCGCAACCTGCAGGGTCAACTCGGCGGACACCAGCAGAACGCAAAGTTCGACCGGCTCCGGAATGTCGAGCACGCTCCTGTAGCAGGGCAGGCCGATTATCGTCTGCTCACGCGGATTGACCGGAAATATCTTTCCTTTGTAGCCCATGGAAATCATGTTCCTGAGGGCGGTATTTCCGGGCTTCTTCGGGTCCGAGGATGCGCCGACCACGGCGACGCTTTCCGGCCTGAAAAATGCACCCAGCGCTGAAACGTCTTGCATGAGTTGCCTCCGAAAACCTGTTCCCGGGCCGCCTGGGGCCCCTGACCCTGGAATACTGTAACTATACCGATCTGGCCTCGCCGCACAGCGGCCCGACATCACAATTTCTCCACTGGGATCTGCGTCCAGACGGGGTGGACGATGAAACGAAGCGGAAATCTTGTACCCCGTGGAACAAGCGGCTGCGGCGTGATCTTCCCCAACGGGATTGAAGCGCCTCCCTGCTCCCGTGAGAGAATACGCAGCTTTCGCGTACATGCCCGAGACCGACCTGCGTGCCGGGGGGGTCGCGGTCCCTGAGCCGTCCGAATGATCGCCGTTTCTTATTGACGAAGCGTTCCAACATGTCCGACACCTACAATGCCGCCGAGATTGTTCTTGGCCAGGCGGCGCGACTCAAGGACAAGAGCGCACTTATCCACTCCGGCGGAACGGTGAGCTACGGTGAGTTGCTGTCGCTGGTCAACCGGGCGGCCAACGCTCTTGCCGCCCTGGGGATCGTTCGGGGCGCGCGCGTCGGGCTGATGATGATGGACTCCCCGCTGTACTGTGCGGCGTTTCTCGGACTGGTCAAGGCGGGCGCCGTCGCAATACCGCTCAACCCGAGGCTCCCGGCCAGCGATTACGGCTTCATCCTGGCCAGCGCCGAGCTGCAGCTGGTGGTATCGGACAGTGAGCACATGTCCATGCTCTCGAAGGCGGCTGCGGGCACAGCTACGCGTATCCTCTGCGTGAGCGGGCCGGGCGAGTCCTTCGAACGGCTCGTGGCGGCTGCCCCCGCTGTTTTCACCGCCGCGCCCACGTTGCGCGACGATCCGGCGTTCTGGCTGCTGTCCTCCGGAACCACCGGCCGTCCAAAGGCGATCATTCACAGCCACGGCAACTGCGCCCAAGGGGGAAAATTGTTGAGCGAAGTTATCGGCGCGGATGAGAGCGCCGTGGTTCTCGGTACCTCCAAGCTTTTTTTTACCTACTGCCTGGACAACGCCTTCCTTGGCCCGATCAACATCGGCGCGACGACCATACTCATCGACAGCTGGCCCGAACCCGAACAGGTGGTCGAACAGATCGCGCGTCACCGGCCAAACATCGTGTTCAGCGTGCCGACCTTTTACCGCCGGCTGCTGAACCTCGGCGCCCCGCAACTCGCACCGCTGAAGAACGTCGCGTATTTTTACTCCGCCGGAGAAAGGCTCCCCGATGCCATCGCACTCGCATGGCGGGAAGCGGTCGGCAGGGAAATCCATTCTTGCTACGGAATGTCGGAATCCTTTGTCAACACACTGGCCTGCCATCCCGGCAGGCAGCGGCTCGGCGCCACCGGCTTGCCGCTAGACGGCGTTCAGGTTCGGCTTCTTGACCGGGAGGACCGCGAGGTCGGCGCGGGCGAGCCGGGCGTCATGTGGATCAAGCACCCCTCGCTTGCCCTCGGTTACCAGAGCCCGGAGGCAACGGCAAAGGCGTTCCGCGATGGCTGGTTCTGTACCGGGGATCTGTTCGTACGCGATGCCGACGGCTGCTACTACCACCAGGGACGCGCAGACGAATTGCTGCGTATAGCCGGACAATGGGTCAAGCCCGCGGAAGTCGAGGAGGCCGTGCTCGCCGACCAGGGGTTGCGCGAGGCCGCGTGCGTCGTCGTGCCGGACCGGGATGGATTCGACCGGCTGGCGCTCTTTGTCGTTTCCGCACGCCCTGGAGAGGGCAAGGCGATTGCGGAAACACGCTGCGAGCAAGACCTGCCGCAGTACAGCCGCCCCAAGTGGATTTGCGAGGTGGGCGAGCTCCCGCGCACGCCGACCGGAAAGGTTCAGCGATTCAGGCTGCGCGAATTGCTGCTCGCCGAGCTTACAAAGTGAGTCCGGGTGACGATGCGCTCTTGCGCAGACGGGTGCCGGTTCGACCCCTCGTCGCGCAGTAGCCGGCTGAAGAATGGCGCGTCACCGTTAGAGGAGATCCGCGGGACTGACGAGGCAGCGGTCCGGTCAGGGCGTCTGCCGGCAGCGGGTCTCGTGAGTGAACAACAACAGAACCATCGCAAGCACCAGCCAGGCAAGCATGAGACTGAACCCCGCGCGATAGGCGGCGAAGCCGTAGATTCGCGCGCCGCCCTCGACGGTTCCATGCCAGTAGCGGTCCAGCACCCAGCCGACCGCCGGCTGCATGATCATGCCACCGAGCATGTTGCCCATGTTGATGACGCCGGACGTGGTGCCGGCCAGCGCCGCCGGTGTCGATTCCTTGGCGAAAGCGAAACCGATCATGATGCAGCCGGAGGCGATTCCGGTGACCACGAGAACCGTGATCAGCACTGCAAGCGGCAGGTTCGGGATCAGGAACACGATGAACCAGCCGGCCGCGGCGATGCCAGCGCCCAGACCATACAGCGGTTTCCTTTCGCGGAACCGGTCGGACAGCGCCCCCATGACCGGTCCGCCGAGCGCCCACGAGAGCAGCAGCAGCGAGGTAATCATCGCGGCGGTCGCAGTCGCCAGCCCATAGTGCGTTCTCAGGAAGGGCACGCCCCAGAGGCCGGCGAACGTCAGCGCAGGACCCGACACGCCGCCGGAGATGATGAAGATCAACCAGACGTTGGGCGTGCGCAGTACCGCGCCCATGCCCCCGAGTATCGAGCGGCGCGGTGCGCAAACATGCGGCGCGGCCACAAAACTCCGGTAGCCGCGCTCTTGCGGGTCGTCGCGCACGAACGCCCAGATGAGCAGTGCCAGCAGTCCGGTCAGCCCGCCGGCCGCGATCATCACTACTCGCCAGCCGTACGCGTCCACGAGGAGCCTGAGCGGCGCGCCTGCGAACACCGCGCCGACAACGCCACAGGCGAGCGCAACGCCCGAAAAGAAAGCGAAACGGGAGGGATGAAACCAGTGCGTCGAGAGCTTCAGCATCGCCACGAAAGCGACCCCGACCGAGGCACCGATCAACAGGCGTCCCAGGGCCACCAGCGCGAGCGATTGCGCCAGTGCGAACAGCAGCGTGCCGGCAGCGGCAACCGCCGCCCCCGCGGCCAGGACGCGCCGAGGCCCCCAGCGGTCGACGACGATGCCGGTGGGAATCTGCATTCCCACATAGCTGTAGAAATAGACTGCCGACAGGTTGCCGAGCGCTGCTGCGCCGAGCGAGAATTCGGTCATCAGTTCGGTGGTGATGACCGCGGGCGCGACGCGCTGGAAGAAGCCGATCAGGTAAAACAGGGCGCCGAGGCCCCAAACCGTCAGTGCAAGCTGAAACGGCGGAAACTTAGAGGCCATTTCAGGATTACCGAAATGGCCTCTTATTTAGGCGAGCACGAGGGGATGTGTCCCCTCATCTTGCAATGAAACCCTAGCACTGTTCCCACGGCAGCCCCTCGAAGCGCCAGCCGGTGACCGAGTTGCGATGATGGGTCGCGTCGAGCTCGCCCTCGAAGCCGTGCAAGACGTTGTAGACCTGGGTGAAACCGGCCTTTTCCAGCGCCGCTCCGGCATCGAGCGACCGGTTGCCCGAACGGCAGATAAGCACGATGGGACGGTCGACACTGGCTGCAATCTTCACGTGTGCGACGAAATGCGGATTTACTTCCCAGTCGGGACCATCGTTCCATGGAACCGACAGCGCCCCGGCCGGATGCCCGACGAACAGGTATTCCATCTCGCTGCGGCAGTCGATGAACACCGCGTTGGTGTTCTTGTTCAGAAACTCGTAGGTTTGCTTGGGTTCGAGGTGCTTCATCGTTCGTCTGTCCGCGAGGAAAAAGCCGATTATAGCCTCCGCCGCGTCTTGCATCGTCCGGACCGCGGCGCGGTCCTGGCCCATGGCGTTGACCCGCCGCGTTGACAAGCAATGTCCGCCCGCGTAGCCTTCGCGCTTCGCGCCGATTTGAATTTTCATTCAGCTTGCGGGCGCCGCCGGCCGACAGCCGGATGCAAAACAAATACGGCTAAAGCGAGGCAACCCGTTTGGCTCGCGCTGGCTGAACGGGTTTTTTCGCTATATGAGACCTGACCGCACGCCCGAACTCCGTGACCTCTTGGCACGCCGCATCCTGATGCTGGACGGCGCCATGGGTACCATGATCCAGGGCCACAGCCTTTCTGAAGGCGACTTCCGTGGTGCGCGCTTCGCCGATTCCCCGCGCGACCTGAAGGGCAACAACGATCTGCTTACGCTGACGCAGCCGGACATCATCCGCGACATCCACGCCCGCTACCTTGCGGCGGGCGCGGACATCGTCGAAACCAACACCTTCAACTCGAACGCCCCGTCCCAGGCCGATTATGGCCTCGCACACCTCGTCTGCGAGCTGAACGCCGCCGCGGCGCGCCTCGCCCGCGAAGCCGCCGACGACAGCTCGCGACGCAACGCCGAGCGGCCGCGCTTCGTCGCCGGCGTGCTGGGTCCCACCGGCAAGACCGCCTCGATCTCGCCCGATGTCAACGATCCGGGATTCCGCAATATCAGCTTCGACGCGCTGGCCGCCGCCTACGCGGATGCCGCCCGCGGCCTCATCGATGGCGGCGTGGACCTGTTCCTCATCGAGACCGTGTTCGACACCCTGAATGCAAAAGCGGCGATCTTCGCCCTCGAGAGTCTGTTTGAGGAACGCGGCCAGCGCCTTCCGGTGATGATATCCGGCACCATCACCGACGCATCGGGGCGCACGCTCACCGGGCAGACCACCGAGGCATTCTGGAACTCGGTGCGCCACGCGCGTCCGCTCTCGGTCGGGCTCAACTGCGCGCTGGGCGCCAGGCTGATGCGCCCCCACGTCGAAGAACTGTCGGGCGTCGCCGACGTCCATGTGAGCGCGCATCCCAACGCAGGGCTTCCCAACCCGCTGTCGGATACCGGTTACGACGAGACACCGGATCAGACCGCCGCGCTGATGCGCGACTTCGCGGTCTCGGGCTTCGTGAACGTCGTCGGCGGATGCTGCGGCACCACGCCCGATCATATCCGCGCGATCGCCGAAGCCATCGCCGATGTCGCCCCGCGGCGGGTTCCCCGTCTTGAAAGGAAGCTTCGCCTGTCCGGCCTGGAACCGCTCAACGTCGGGGACGAATCGCTGTTCGTCAACATAGGCGAGCGCACCAACGTCACCGGCTCCAAGGCCTTCGCGCGGTTGATCCTCGCCGGGGACTACGCGCAGGCGCTGTCCGTGGCACGCCAGCAGGTCGAAAACGGCGCGCAGATGATCGACGTCAACATGGACGAGGCGATGCTCGACTCGCAGGCGGCCATGGTCCGTTTTCTCAATCTCGCCGCCGCCGAGCCCGACATCTCGCGGGTGCCGGTCATGATCGATTCGTCGAGGTGGTCGGTGATCGAGGCGGGCCTGAAGTGCGTGCAGGGCAGGTGCGTCGTGAACTCGATCTCGCTCAAGGAAGGCGAGCGGGAGTTCGTGCGCCAGGCGAAACTGGCGCGGCGTTACGGCGCAGCGGTGATCGTCATGGGGTTCGACGAGGGCGGGCAGGCCGACACCCTGGAGCGGCGCACCGAGATCTGCCAGCGCTGCTACCGCATTCTCACAGAGCAGGTGGGCTTCCCTCCCGAGGACATCGTCTTCGACCCCAACATCTTCGCCATCGCAACCGGGATCGAGGAGCATGCCAACTACGGGCGCGACTTCATTGACGCAACCCGCTGGATCCGCGCCAACCTGCCCCAAACCAGGGTGTCGGGCGGTGTATCCAACATCTCCTTCTCGTTTCGCGGAAACGACGCGGTGCGAGAGGCGATCCACACGGTGTTCCTCTACCACGCCATCCGCGCCGGCCTGTCTATGGGCATCGTCAATGCCGGACAGCTGGGCATCTACGAGGAAATCCCGCACCCGTTGCGCGAATGCGTCGAGGACGTGGTGATGAACCGGCGACCCGACGCAGGGGAACGGCTGGTCGAACTGGCGACGACGGTGAAGGGGACAGGACGCGAACGGGTCGAGGACCTGGAATGGCGCAGGGGTCCGGTGCGGGAGCGCCTTGCGCACGCGCTCGTACAGGGCATCGCCACCTGGGTCGTCGAGGACACCGAGGAGGCGCGGCTCGATGCCGAACACCCGATCCAGGTGATCGAAGGTCCGCTCATGGAAGGCATGAACATCGTCGGCGACCTGTTCGGCGCGGGCAAGATGTTCCTGCCCCAGGTGGTGAAGTCCGCCCGCGTGATGAAGCAGGCGGTGGCGCACCTAGTGCCCTACATCGATGCCGAAAAGGCCAGATCGGGCGACCTGCGGCCGCGCGGCAAGATTGTCGTCGCCACGGTGAAGGGCGACGTGCATGACATCGGCAAGAACATCGTCGCGGTAGTGCTCCAGTGCAACAACTACGAGGTCATCAACCTCGGAGTCATGGTGCCGGCACAGAAGATTCTGGAAGTCGCGCGTCAGGAGAAGGCCGACGCTATCGGCCTGTCGGGCCTCATCACGCCGTCGCTGGAGGAAATGGCGCACGTCGCGCGCGAGATGCAGCGCGAAGGTTTCACCATCCCGCTGCTGATCGGCGGTGCCACGACGTCGCGTGTGCACACCGCGGTGAAGATCGCGCCTCACTACTCCGGTGTCACGGTCTACGTGCCCGATGCCTCCCGCTCGGTAGGCGTGTGCCAGAGCCTGCTCTCGACCGAACTGCGCGACGAGTATGCGAAGTCGATTCGGGCCGACTACGAGCGTATCCGCATTCAGCACCAGGGGAAGAAGGGCCCGGCGCTCGCACCGCTTGCGCGCGCTCGCGCCAATGCATTGCGTACCGACTGGAATGCCTACGTTCCGCCGGTGCCGGGGCACCTCGGACGCAAACTGTTCCGAAGCTACGACCTTGCCGAGATCGCCCGCGCCATCGACTGGTCGCCGTTCTTCCAGACCTGGGACCTGGCGGGCTCGTACCCGAAGATCCTGGAGGACGCTAAGGTGGGAGAAGCGGCGCGCAGCCTGCTCGCAGACGGCCGCGCGATGCTCGAGCGCCTGATCGCGGAAAAATGGCTCACCGCAAACGGCGTGATCGCGCTGCTGCCGGCGGCCTCGGTGCGCGACGACATCGAGATCTACACCGACGAATCGCGCCGGACGGTGGAAATGGTCTGGCATAACCTGCGCCAGCAGACCGAGAAAGCGGCGGACCGCCCGAACCTCTGCCTCGCCGATTTCGTTGCGCCCAGGGACTCGGGCGTGCACGATTACATCGGTGCCTTTGCGGTCACCGCCGGCATCGGCCTCGATGAGCGGGTGCACGACCTGGAGGCGAAGCACGACGATTACCGCGCCATCATGCTCAAGGCGCTCGCGGACCGCCTTGCAGAGGCATTCGCCGAATCGATGCATGCGCGCGTGCGGCGCGAATTCTGGGGCTACGCTGCCGACGAGCGCCTGGGCAATGATGAGCTTGTCGCGGAAAAGTACCGAGGCATCCGCCCCGCGCCGGGCTATCCCGCTTGCCCGGACCATACCGAAAAGGGTTCGCTGTTCGGTCTGCTCGGCGCCGGCGAAATCGGCATGTCGCTCACCGAATCCTTCGCCATGCTTCCGGCGTCAAGCGTCAGCGGTTTCTATCTGTCACACCCAGATGCGCGGTACTTCGCCGTCGGCAAGATCGCCGAGGACCAGGCCGGGGATTACGCCCGGCGCAAGGGTCTGTCGCTCGGCGCGACCGAGCGTTGGCTTGCCCCGGTACTCGCTTACGATCGCTGAACTCGTGCGTTTTCACGGGCCGGCACGACCCCCGTCCCGGGTGAGTCGTTCAGGCCAAGCTCGCCTGAGAGCTCGTGCGCTTACTCCTCGCGGCGGCCCGTCGGTATGCCCAGCGCTTTTAGCTTGCGATAAAGGTGCGTGCGCTCCAGCCCGCACTTTTCGGCGACCCGGGCGATCGAACCGCGCTCCAGGCCAAGATGGTGCTCGAAGTAGGCGCGCTCGAACGCCTCGCGGGCCTCGCGCAGCGGCATCTCCAGCGGCAGGCCGCCGGACGCTGACCGCGTCGCGTACTGCGGCAGAACGCGCTCGACATCCGCTGATCCGATGGTTTCCTCGAGCGAAGTGAGCGCTAGCGCCCGCACCGCGCTCGCGAGGTCCTCGAGGTTGCCCGGCCAGCTGAAATTGCGCAGCAGATTCAGGGCCGCCGTGGCGAACTGGCGCGGTGGGCAGTAGCGCGTCTCGACCAGTTGCACCAGCAGCAGATTCGCGATGTCGGGGATGTCCTCGGCGTGCTCGCGCAGCGCTGGAAGCGTCAGCGTCAGTTCAGACAGACGCGCAAGCAGTTGCTGATCGAAGCCGTGCGCCTCAACGAGCCGCCGCGGTTCCTCGGCGGTAAAGGACACCAGGCGCAGTTTGCTGCGCTCGGCCTTGGAGACGACGAACGCGAGGTTTTTCTGCTGGTTGCTCGACAGCTGCGCCAGTTCGTCGATAAAGAAAATCCCGCCCGAAGCATGCGCGACCAGGTCCGGCGAGAAATCCGATAGCACCTGGTTTGCCGCGACCCACGGCGTATTCGGCTGATGCAGGTAACGCGCGAACAGTTCTGGCATCAGACCCCGGCCGCCTCGCAGCAGCACCGGGACGGAAAGCGCCGAAACCTGCGCGAGCCTCTTCTTAAGGTCACCAAGCACGCTCGAGCGTCCGAATGCGGCCAGCGCGAGTGGCTGCGCCGGCCGCGGCTCCTCCCGGCGCAGCGCCCTTCTGACGGTGGCCAGCAGTTTCTGCAGGGCAATCGGCTTTTCCAGGAAGTCCATCGCGCCGATCCGGGTGGCCTCGACGGCGGTCTCGATCGTGGCATGACCCGACATCATGATGACCGGCATGGTCAGCTGGCCGCTAGACACCCACTCCTTGAGCAGCGTGATGCCGTCGGCGTCCGGCATCCAGATATCGAGCAGCACGAGATCCGGCCGCTCCCGTGCGCGCTGCTCCCGCGCTGCAGTGGCGCTGTCGGCGAGCCAGACGTTGTGGCCTTCGTCGGCGAGGATCTCCGAGAGGAGCTCGCGAATGCCGATTTCGTCGTCAACGACAAGTATCTGTGCCATGGTCCCCGTTACGCAGCCTTCGCCAAGGGCAACGAAATGCTCACTGCAGCGCCGCGCTCCCCGTCGCAATCCGGCCGGTTGGCGATGGTTATGCTGCCATGGTGCTCGTCTATGATCTTCTTCACGATCGCCAACCCCAACCCGGTTCCCTTGGTTTTGGTAGTGATATAGGGCTCGAACGCGCGTTGCATGATGGCTTCGGTAAAACCGCTCCCATTGTCGCTGATTCCAAGCCACACCTGGCCGCCGGCAGGCCCGGGAACAAGCGCGGTCGCCACTTCGATGCGCGGGGCGGGGCTGCCGGCGAGCGCGTCCTGCGAGTTCCGAAGCAGATTGTGGATCACCTGCCGGAGCTGGTTGCGGTCGCCGCGCACGGGAGGCAACCCTTCCTCGAGCCGCGCTCGCACTTCCAGTCCGGGCTGCTCGTAGAGCACCAGCACTTCGGCGACCAGCCCGTTGATATCCAGCGGTTCGAGCACGGGCACGGGCGTGCGCGCGTACTCGCGAAAATCGTCCACCATGTTCTTCATCGCCGTGACCTGCGCCACGATGGTCTGCGTTGCGCGGTCCAGGGCCTGTGCATCCTCCGCCGAGAGCTTGCCCTCAAGCTTCGCCTGCAGGCGTTCGGCCGCGAGCTGGATCGGGGTCAGCGGGTTCTTGATCTCATGCGCGAGGCGCCGCGCCACCTCGCTCCAGGCAGTCGCGCGCTGGGCGGCGATAAGCTGCGTGATGTCGTCAAATACCACCACGTAGCCGCCGCCACTCGTCACGGGCAACGCCGAGCCGCGCAGCACGATAACTCGCTCGGGCAGTTCTATCTGGCGCTGCCAGGCGCCGTCGAGTTGTTTCGCAAACTGCTCGCGCAGCGTGTCGGCGACCTGCGGCAGCTTCTGCCAACGCTCGGGCGGCGCGCCCAGTAGCGGCGCAAGATCCTCGTGCAGGATATTTCCCGCCGCCCGGTTGATGGTCCGCAGTGCGAGCCCCGCATCGAACACCAGCACGCCCGCCGACAGGTTCGCGAGCAGGCTCTCCAGATAAGCCTTCGCGGTTTCGAGCTGCGCGTGGTTCGCCTCAGCGGCCGACCTCGCCTCGTCGAGCTGCTCGGTCATGCTGTTGAACGACTGGGTGAGAACACCGAGTTCGTCGCGGCTGGTGATCGGCGCACGGCGGGAAAAATCGCCGCGGGCCACCGCCTGGGTACCTTCGGCGAGAACCGCCAGCGGCTCCGACAGCTTTCGCGAAAGCAGGAATGCGAGCGCGATGGCCGAGAACAGCGCAAACAGCAGCGTGAGGGTCAGGGTCAGGATGTAGATGTTGCGAAGGCTCCGGCGTGACAGCGACAGCTCCTTGTAGGCGTGGTAGACAGATTGCACGCTCTCGCCCTGCTCGGCCAGACTCTGGGGTACGGGCTGGGTGAGCTGGAGCAGGCGCATTTCCTCAGACAGGCTCAGGCTGTCGACCGGGACGATCACCCGCAGCAGCATTCCCTGGTCTCCCTGCGGCTCGATCGCAATGTAGCTGCGGCTGGTGCGTGCCTGCCGCAGTGCCGCCGCCGGCGGCATGGTCGGAACGAGCGTGAGGGCCTCACGGCTCGCGCTGCTGAGCAGCCTGCCGCCGGTGGTGAGTAGCAGAGCGTCTTCGACATCCATCTGTTCACGCAGCCGGCCGAGCAGCATGCTTTGCTGGGCGCCTTGCACACCCGAAAGATCCAGCGCCATCGAGTTCGCCTTACGCGCCAGGTCCGACAGCATCGCATCCAAAGCGGCTCGACCGAGGTTGAGACCGCCTTCGAGCGCCTTGTCTACTCGAACGTCGAACCAGGACTCGATGCTCTTGGCGAGAAACTGCACCGAGACCGTGTAGACGAGCGCCCCGGGAAGCAGGGCGATGATCGCGAACATCACCAGCAGTCTGAAGGTGAGCAGCGAACCGAACACCTTCGCGCGGCGCTGGCGCGCGAGTACCACCAGCTGATAGACGACCAGCGCGAGCAGCCCCGCGGCGATCACCGCGTTCAGCACCAGAAGCAGCGGATAGTGCTCGGCGAAAAGGGGTGTGTTCGCGCTCGCCGCGGCAAGCAGGAACAGCAGGATCCCGCCGAGCGCCGCACTCGCGGTCAGGACGTAGGTCATCGGGCTGCGCTCCCCGCGGCGGTGAAAGTCACCCGTGTCCAATCGGAGGCGAGCGTCCATTCGCGGCTGACGAACGCACTCACCTGGAACGGCTTGGGCAGTTGCGTGGTATCGAGGCGCATGCGCACCAGAGCGACGTAGCCCTCTTCGGGCTTCAGATGCTCACGTTCCACCACCACCCAGTCGCGCACCGTGCCGAGCGTGCGCAGCGCTTCTTTCAGCGTAGGGAAGTTCTGGTACAGGGCTCCGCGCGAGACGCGGTACTGCCGCGACAGCGGGTGGTAGAAAAGACGCAGCGTCAGCTTTTCCGCGGCTGCTTTCTCGTCGAACCAGTACCAGCGCGGCCGCACCAGTTCAAACTCGACGACGAAATACAGCGCCACGCCGTGGTTGAGCGCCTCTTCCATCCGCTGGGTAAGATCAAACCCGAAATCCGCTCTGACCAGCAGCGCTTCATCGCCCTGCACCACGGACACGTCGCGGGCTTCGATGACATCGGCGTACACGCTGCCCGAGGCGGCGGCGATGAAGGCAAGCACGAGCAGCAGGCGACGCGGCATCAGGATCGGTTCTTTTGCAGCAAGGCGTAGTAGAAACCGTCGGTATCACTTCCCGGCAGGATCTGGCCATTCTCGACACCGGCGAGCGGCATGGCGAGCGCCTCGGGATGGCGGCCGAGAAAGCTGCGGACCTGCAATCCGTTTTCCTCCGGAAAGACGGAGCACGTCGCGTACAGCAATGTACCACCGGGGATGAGCAGTTGCCACAGCGCTTCCAGCAGGCGCGCCTGCGCCGCTGCGAATCCTGCGATGTCGGTCTCGCGCCGCAGCCACAGAATGTCGGGGTGGCGGCGCACGACGCCCGACGCGGAGCAGGGCACGTCGGCCAGGACGCGGTCGAACGGTCGGCCATCCCAGAATGTCGGCGGCCGCGCCGCATCGCCCACCAGCACGGTTCCCTTCAGCCCGAGCCGCGAGAAGTTTTCGTCGATGCGCAGCGCGCGTTCGCGGGAAATGTCGACCGCAAGCAGTTCGCACTCCACGAGCTCGAGCAGGTGCGCCGCCTTGCCCCCGGGCGCCGCACAGGCGTCCAGCACCCGCATGCCGGGCTCGACGTTGAGCAGGGGCGCGGCTGCCTGGGCGCCCTTGTCCTGCACCGAGACCTCGCCTTCGGCAAATCCGGGCAACGCGTCGACCCGGCACGGGCGCTCCAGCAGCACGGCTGTGCCACCTATGGCGCGCGCGCGCATGTCCGCCTGCGCGAGCTTCTCCAGATAGCCCTCGACGCTCGCACGGCGCATATTCACGCGCAGCGTCATCGGCGGGTGCGCATTCGCGGCGCGCAGTACCTCTTCCCACTGCGCGGGATAAGCGATTCGGACCCGGTCTATCCACCACTGAGGATGCCGGAAGCGGCCGCTGTCGGTCTTCTCGATCTCGTCGCGCAACTGCGTCCCTTGGCGCAGGAAATTGCGCAACACCGCATTGACCAGGCCTCTGGCGCGCGGCTGACCCAGCAGGCTTGTCGCCTCCACCGCCTGATGTACCACCGCATGCGCTGATTGCGGCCGGTTGAACAGCTCGGCCAGCGCCGCGAGAAGCAGCGCGCGAACCACTTGATCCATGAGCGGCCGCTCCAGCAGGCGCTCAAGGGCCGCATCGACCAAACCGAAACCGCGCAACGCATTGAACGACAGATCCTGGGCCGCCGCCCGCAGGATCCGGGGACGGATCGTTTCAAGACCGGCGTTCAGGCTTGCTCCCGAAAGCACGCCGTCTACGGCGCGCGCGGCCGCGGCCAGCGATTCTGCTAAGGCGGGTGACGGGTTCAACACGGCGGACATCCAAGACAAACGGCGATTATAGGACCTAGGACGCCCGGTCAACGGCCGAGTCCGGGCCAGCGGTCCCGATTGTTCACTCGCGACCGAAGCCCAGTCCTTCATTGATTGCCCGCAAGCCCGCGAGCCGTTCGGCAGGTTCGAACCTGGACGCCGGCTTCCCTGTTCAGCCCGAGATGGCGTACACCTGCAAGCGACTCAATTCCCGAAACGTTCGCCTGGAACCAGCCGGTGGCCGCGCAGAAACTCCGCAGGCGCGAGGCGCCTGCCGCCGGCACGCTGCAACTCTTCGATTCTGAGGCTCCCCTGGCCACATGCGACGACGATACCCCGTGCCTGCGCCTCGAGCACCGTTCCGGCAATCCCCGAGTGCGGCGCAGGCGCGGCCCGCCAAATTTTCAATTCCTCGTCCCGCAGTCGCGACGCGGCACCCGGGTGCGGATTGAACGCCCGCACTTTGCGCCAGATTTCCAGCGCCGGCCGCGTCCAATCGATGCGCGCCTCGGCTCGGTCGATCTTGGCGGCGTAGGTGGCGCCCTCCGCAGGCTGTTGCCTGGGCACGGCTGTGCCGTGCTCGAGATCATTCAGTGCCTTCATGAGCAGTCCCGCACCCAGATCAGCCAAGCGGTCATGCAGCGTCTGGGCATTATCTTCGTCGCGAATCGGAATCGATTCTGACAGCAGCACCGGCCCGGTATCCAGCCCCGCTTCCATCTGCATGATGCACACCCCTGTTTCGCGGTCACCCGCCAGCAGCGCCCGCTGAATCGGGGCCGCGCCGCGCCATCTCGGAAGCAGCGAGGCGTGAATGTTGATCGCACCGAGGCGCGGCATCGCGAGCACGCTCGGCGGCAGGATGAGCCCGTAGGCAGCCACCACCATGAGGTCCGCACCCACCAAGCGCAGGAGGTCCTGGACAGCCGCCTCCTTGAGCGACACCGGCTGTGCAATCGGGATACCTTGTTCAAGCGCAAGGCGCTTCACCGGGCTGGGATGCGGCCTGAGGCCGCGCCCGGCGGCACGATCAGGCTGCGTCAACACCAGCGCCAGTGCATGCCGGCCCGCGAGCAGCGCTGATAGCGCGTACACAGCAAAATCGGGCGTACCGGCAAAGATGAGTTTCACAGCTTCCGGGCGCGTCAGGCCGGCTGCCGCAACTGCTTTTGCATCTTGGCGCGTATTCGGTTCTGCTTAAGGCGCGAAAGAAGGTCGACAAAGACCTTGCCCTGCAAATGATCCATTTCGTGCTGGATACACACCGCCTGCAGCGTTTCGGCTTCGAACTCGACGAGCTTGCCGTCCAGACCCATCGCGCGCACGTGGATCCACTCGGCGCGCTCGACCGCCTCATAGACCCCGGGTACAGACAGACAGCCTTCTTCGCAGTATTGGGAACCTTCGCGTGCCAGAATCTCGGGGTTGATCAGCACCAGCAGCGTATCGCGCGCCTCCGATGTGTCGATGACAATGATCTGCCTGTGCACGTCGACTTGCGTCGCCGCGAGCCCAACCCCTGGGGCTGCATACATGGTTTCGGCCATGTCGTGCACCAAGGCGCGGATGTCTTCGGTGATTTCCGCAACCCGGGAAGCCTTCTTGTACAACCTTGGGTCCGGGTAGCGCAGGATGGGAAGCAGCGCCATAAAAACTTGCTAATTGAATGGATTAGATACAGAATTTAACGCAGACTATAGAATGGATGCTATGCTGTAAGCAAAGCGTTCGCTGCGCGCGTTTCCACGTGAGGATGCCATGCGAAAGTCTATCATATTCTTTCTGTTCGCTTTTTTGGTGTACCCGTCCTGGGTACTCGCTCAGGGTGAACCGAAACTGCAGGAAAACGCGCCGGACCGTTACGTCGTCGCAAAGGGCGATACGCTTTGGAGCATCGCCGCGAAATTCCTGAAGGACCCATGGCGCTGGGCGGAACTCTGGCGCCTCAACGAGGATCAGGTCAAGAATCCCCATCGCATCCATCCCGGCGATGTGATCGTCCTGAACCGCACCAAGAGTCCAGCGCAACTCTCCGTGAGCGTCTCGACGGTCAAGCTTTCGCCGCAGGTTCGCGTCGAGCCGCTTGCGGCTCAGGCGATTCCTTCCATTCCGTTCAAGCACATCGAACCATTCCTGTCCCGGCCCCTGGTGATTGAGGAAGGAGGCCTGCAGAAGGCGCCGCGTATCGTCGGCACTCAGGAGGCCACGGTCTATCTGGGCGCCGGGGGTGTGGCTTACGTAAGCGGGCTCGGCGAAAGCAAAGAAACAAACTGGCACGTATTCAGACAGGGCCGCGCACTGGTGGATCCGGACACCAACAGGACATTGGGATTCGAGGCCATCTTTCTCGGCACCGCTCGCATCATGAGCTTGGGCGAGCCGGCCACGATGCGCATCATCAACTCCAGCCAAGAGATCAGCCAAGGCGACCGGCTGCTCCCCGCGGGGGCACCGGTGATAAACCAATTTGCGCCGCACCCGCCCAAGGGATTCATCGGCGGGCGCGTCATCGCCGTCTTCGGAGGCCTCCTGAACAGCGAAGGGGGCAAGAATTCCGTCGTGTCGATCAACAAAGGCTCGCTCCACGGCCTGGAGATGGGACACGTGCTGGCGATTGCGCGAACCGGCGCCACGATACCGGACCCGCAATCGACCGTGTCGCGCGACAGCGCGCCGCAGATCCGCCTGCCCGATGAGCGCTATGGGTTCGCCTACGTGTTCCGGGTCTTCGACAGCGTGTCTTACGCGCTCATTATGGACAGTTCGCGGCCCGTTGCGCCGGGCGACTTCTTACTCACGCCCTGACACGGACCCGTGGGCCTGACCCGTGGGCGCATGAGTTCGAACAACGACCTCGCCTCTTGGATCGATCTTAGCCTGGTCCCCGGTCTGGGCGCCCAGACCTACAGGGCACTGCTTTCCGCGTTTGGCCTGCCGGACAACATCCTTTCGGCGTCGCGCGCGCGGCTCGCCGGGGTCGTTTCCGACGCGATCGCCGGAAGGATCAGAGAGCATGGACGCGCGTCGCTTGTAGCGGCCGCACTCGCCTGGGCGGAACAGCCCGGTCGAACCGTGCTCACGCTCGCGGACCCCGACTACCCGCGGCAACTGCTTCAGATTCCCGACCCGCCGGTGCTGCTTTACGTAACGGGCGACACGCGGCTGCTCGGTGCGCCTTCGCTCGCGATCGTCGGCAGCCGCAATGCCACGCAGCAGGGCATGACAAACGCAGAACGATTCGCGCGTGCGCTGAGCGAGGCGGGCCTGGCGATCGTAAGTGGCTTGGCGCTGGGGATCGATGCCGCCGCGCACCGCGGCGGGCTTGCCGGACGGGGCTCTACGATGGCGGTTCTCGGCTGCGGGGCGAACGTCGTCTATCCCATGGGCAACGAGCCGTTGTTCGCGCAGATCGCCGAAAACGGCGCGATCGTTTCCGAATTTCCCCTCGATACACCTCCGTCCCGCGAAAATTTCCCGCGCCGCAATCGCCTGATCTCGGGGCTTTCCCGGGGATGTCTGGTGATCGAAGCGGCGCTCGCTTCAGGCTCGCTCATCACGGCGAGGCTCGCCGCGGAGCAGGGGCGCGAAGTCTACGCGATCCCGGGCTCGATTCACTCACCGCTTTCCAAAGGCTGCCATGCGCTCATCAAGCAGGGCGCAAAGCTGGTCGAGTCTGCGCAGGACGTACTCGAGGAACTCGGGCTCAATGCCGGAACCCATGCCACCCACAATACATCGGGGGTCCCGGATGGCCTGCTACAACATATGGGGTATGATCCGTGCACTATCGACGCCCTGATTCAGCGCACCGGCTTGACTGCCGAGGCCATATCGGCGATGCTGCTGACGCTGGAGCTGGAAGGAAAGGTGGGCAGCCTTCCCGGAGGTATATACCAACGCATCAGCTGAGGTCCGCGCGCAAAAAAATGTTCGATGTCCTCGTTTACCTGTTCGAAAACTACTATCAGGCCGACGGCTATCCCGACCACGGCACGCTGAGCCGCAAGCTCCACGCAGCCGGGTTTGAGAACGAAGACATCAGCGAGGCGCTCGACTGGCTGAACGGCTTGGCGCGGTTCAACGACAACGACCTGCCGCAAACGCTTGAAACGAGTGCTTCGCACCGCGCGTACACCGCCGACGAACTGGACAAGCTTTCGACCGAAGGGCGCGGTTTCCTCGTATTCTTGGAGTCCGCCCGGGTCCTGTCTCCGGTTCTGCGCGAGGTCATCCTCGAGCGCGCGATGGCATTGCCCGAGGAAGTGGTAGGACTGGAAAAGCTCAAGGTCATTGCGCTGATGGTGCTGTGGGCGCGCAAGGGCAGCGTCGATGCGCTGATACTCGACGAACTTCTTCCGGACGGCGAGAAACGCCAGATGCATTAGGCATTTAGCTGGCGCCGACCCCCTGAATTCGGCCCTCGCACAACATCATTCCTTGCTTGTCTGCGCGGATTGCTCTTATCATTCCGCGCTCTTGCCTTGCGGCGATCACTCGCTGCATCGACCGAAACAATCATCGCGTGACAAGGAATTTCATCATCGCCAAAAATCTGCGCCTCTTTCGGCCATCGGCTGTCGCTGGCCGCCTGGTCAAGAGCCTGCACGCGTCTAGGCGAGCCACGGCCAGGGAGCCAGCCGCGGCACAAGAACCTTCGGTGGCTAATGGTGCCGCAGGCAAGGACTGTCCGGATTGCAGGTTCTTCCTGGGAACTCATGGCTAAGAAACTCATCATCGCCGAAAAGCCTTCAGTGGCGAATGACGTTGCCCGCGCATTGGGTGGCTTTACGCGCCACGGCGACTACTACGAGAGCGACCGATATGTCCTTTCATCTGCGATCGGGCACCTGCTTGCGATTGCGGTCCCGGATGGATATGAAGTCAAGCGGGGCAAATGGTCGCTCGCGAACCTGCCGGTCATTCCCCCGCATTTCGACCTGATGCCGATCGAACGGACAGAGGACCGACTGAAACTGCTCGCGCGGTTGATGAAGCGCAAGGACGTCACCGGCTTGATCAATGCCTGCGACGCCGGGCGCGAGGGCGAACTGATATTCCGCTACATCGTTCAGCACGCAGGCAGCAAGAAACCCATCGAACGTCTCTGGCTGCAATCGATGACGCCATCGGCAATTCTCGAGGGTTTCGCCTCGCTGCGTCCAGACGAGGCATTGCGTCCGTTGGCCGACGCGGCTGTTTGCCGCTCCGAGTCCGACTGGCTGGTTGGGATC
>MEQZ01000053.1:34275-41555 GCA_001770425.1 Betaproteobacteria bacterium RIFCSPLOWO2_02_FULL_65_20
ACAAGACAACGGTCGGCCGGGTGCAAACACCGACGCTGGCAATCCTGGTCGAGCGCGAGCAGCGAATCCGGAGTTTTGTTTCTAAGGACTATTGGGAGCTGCACGGGACTTTCTCCACTGGCAAAGCCGAATACGCGGGCCGCTGGTTCGACGAGAAATTCGAGAAGGCGCAGGGTGACGAAGATTACGATTCCCGGCCAGAGCGCATCTGGGATGAAGCGCGCGCAAGCGCTATCCGTGCCAAGTGCGACGGCAAGCCCGGCAATGCTACGGAAGAGACCAAAGCAACTACGCAACTCTCGCCGTTGCTGTATGACCTGACCAGCCTCCAGCGCGAGGCGAATAGCCGCTTCGGCTTTTCGGCCAAAATGACGCTTTCGCTCGCTCAGGCCCTCTACGAGAAGCACAAGGTTCTGACCTACCCGCGGACCGACTCGCGGGCATTGCCACAGGATTACGTCCCAGCCGTGCGCTCGGCGATGGCGATGTTGACAGGCGGAAAAGCGCGCAAGCCGACCGGGCTGCTCGCCGGTTATGCGCCCTTTGCCGCACGGGTCCTCAAAGAAGGGTGGGTGGGGCCCAACAAGCGCATTTTCGACGATGCCAAGGTCTCCGACCACTTCGCCATCATTCCGACGCTCGAGGCGCCGCGGCAACTCAACGAGGCCGAGAGCAAGCTCTACGACATGGTGGTCAAGCGGTTTCTTGCAGTGTTCTTTCCGGCCGCCGAATTCATGGTCACCACCCGCATTACCCGTGTCGAGGGCGAACCGTTCCGCACCGATGGGCGCGTCATGAACAAACCGGGCTGGCTCGCCGTATACGGCCGGGAATCTCCGACGGGGGACGAGTCTGATTCGCTGCCTGCGCTGGACGGCCCCGAGGTGACAGTGGAGCGGGTCGAACTGCGCGGAGCCCAGACCAGACCGCCGGCGCGCTTCACCGAAGCTACATTGCTTTCCGCGATGGAAGGCGCAGGCAAGCTGGTCGAAGATGAGGACCTGCGCGAAGCCATGCGCGAGAAGGGGCTCGGTACGCCGGCCACTCGCGCTGCCATCATCGAAGGTCTCATCTTCGAGGATTACCTGCACCGCATCGGACGCGAACTGCAGGCGACTCCGAAAGCGTTCTCGCTGATGTTCGCGCTCAAGCACTTTGGCATCACGGAGATCACCTCACCGGAGCTTACCGGCGGCTGGGAGTACAAGCTCAAACAGATGGAGCGCGGCGAACTGAAGCGCGCGGTCTTCATGGACCATATTGTCGATACCACTCGCGAAATGGTCGAGCGTATCCGCAATGGAAACATCCCCGACGAGGCTTTCGCGACATTGAGTACGCCGTGTCCGAAGTGCGGCGCCACGGTGCAGGAAAACTACCGCAAGTTCCAATGCCAGTCCTGCGACTTCGCCATCTGGCGCGTGATGTCGGGACGCGAACTTGCGCCCGAGGAAGTTGAGGAGTTGATCGAAAAGCGCGCCGTGGGGCCGCTCACAGGGTTTCGCAGCCGCATGGGCAGATCGTTTGCCGGAGCGCTCAAGCTTACAGCCGAGATGAAGGCGGAGTTCGACTTCGGTCAGGGCGGAGAGGGCAGGGACGGGGAAGCGCCGGATTTCTCCGGACAGCATGCCCTGGGCGCCTGCCCCAAATGCGGTTCCCGTGTGTTCGAACAACCGATGGCGTACCTGTGCGAAAAGTCCGTGAGTTCGGAGCGCAGCTGCGAATTCCGATCCGGCCGCATCATCCTGCAACGCCCCATCGAACGAGAGCAGATGGTGAAACTCCTCTCCACCGGCAGGACGGACTTGCTGCACCGCTTTATTTCTAAGAAAGGGCGGCCGTTTTCGGCGTTCCTGGTGCGCGGCGCGGACGGCAAGGTCGGGTTTGAGTTTGCGCCAAGAGCAGCTAAGACTGCGACTACCGCCCGTTCCAAGGCACCAGCCACGCCGTCGGAAAGACCCGCGGCCCGCGCGCCCGCGAAGTCCGCAACCAAGGTTTCAAATAAAGCCGCCAGAGCACCCACCAAGACCAAGGCAACGAAGAAGCCCGCGAGCGCAATGCGCCGGAAATCCGCGACCTAACCTAGGTCCCGGGAGGGGCGCTAGACGTCCAGGCGCGCGATCAGTGCGTTTTGCTCGATGAAGACGCGTCGCGGCTCGACGTCGTCGCCCATGAGCTTTGTGAAGATGTCGTCCGCGATGATGGCGTCCTCTACCTGCACTTTCAGCAGCCGGCGCGAGGCCGGATCCATGGTCGTATCCCAGAGCTGCGCCGGGTTCATCTCGCCCAGACCCTTATAGCGCTGAATTACTGCGCCGCGCTCCACCTCGCCGAGCAGCCAGCGAATGGCCTGTCCGAAGTCTGCCACCGGCTGCTCCTTGTCGTCGCGAGCCACCACCGCGCCAGAGCCGATGAGCCCCTTGAGCATCTTTGCCGTGGTTTCGATCTGCTTATAGTCCCCCGAGACCAGAAAGTCCTCATCCAGAACGGTTGCCTTGATGTTGCCGTGATGATTGCGCTCTATGAGCAACTGATAGCGCTCGATCTTCTCGTCGTAACGGACGCGCACGTTGACACCGCCTTTGCCGTTACCGTTGCCCTGCGGCATCGCCTGCATCAGCTTGAGCGCGCTCGCACCGGCCATTTGCGCGCCCGAAAGATCCACACCAACGCCACGCATCAATCCCCGCAACGCCTCGCTGTCGATGATCCTGGATAGCCGCTCCACCACGGCCTCGGCAAGCAGGTAGCTCCTGGCGATTTGCTCCAGGGCTTCGCCAGCGATCGGCACCGCGCCCTTCCTGGGGACAAGCGCCGCCCCGACCAAGGCCTGTGCCAGCATGAACTGGTCGCGCTCATGATCATCCTTGAGGTAGCGCTCCGTCTTGCCTAACTTCATCCTGTACAGCGGCGGCTGGGCGATGTAAATGTGGCCACGCTCCACGAGTTCGCGCATCTGGCGGTAGAAGAAAGTGAGCAGCAGCGTGCGTATGTGCGCGCCGTCCACGTCTGCGTCGGTCATGATGATGATGCGGTGGTAACGCAACTTGCCGACGTCGTATTCCTCGGCCCCTATTCCCGTACCCAGCGTTTGTATCAGGGTGACGATTTCCTGTGAGGACAGCATCTTCTCCGGCCGCGCCCGCTCTACATTCAGAATCTTCCCTTTGAGCGGAAGGATAGCCTGGAACTTTCGGTCGCGGCCTTGTTTCGCTGATCCACCGGCGGAATCGCCTTCGACGATGTAAAGCTCGCACTTCGATGGATCTTTTTCCTGGCAGTCGGCGAGTTTTGCCGACAAGCCGAATGAGTCGAGCACGCCTTTCCGGCGCGTGAGCTCGCGCGCCCTGCGTGCGGCCTCCCTTGCCCTCGCAGCGTCCACAATCTTGGTGCAGATAACGCGTGCGTCCCCGGGACGCTCCAGCAGGAAACTCATCAGCTTTTGCGCCACGATATCCTCGACGATCGGCCGCACCTCTGAGGAAACGAGCTTGTCCTTGGTCTGCGACGAGAACTTCGGGTCGGGTACCTTTACCGAGAGCACGCAGGTCAGCCCCTCCCGCATATCGTCGCCAGTGGTCTCGACCTTTGCTTTCTTCGCAATCTCCTGGCTCTCGATGTATTGATTTAGCGTACGCGTCATCGCCGCCCGCAATCCGGTCAGATGCGCTCCACCGTCTCGCTGCGGAATATTGTTCGTATAGCAGAGCACCGCTTCCTGATAGGAATCGTTCCACTGCATCGATACTTCGACAGTGACGCCTTCCTTTTGACCGATCGCGTAGAACACATTGGGATGGAGCACGTTCTTGTTGCGGTTGATGAATTCGACGAAACCCTTTACGCCACCCGCGAACGCAAAATCCTCTTCTTTTCCGGTGCGCTGGTCGACGAGCTTAATCTTGACGCCATTATTCAGAAACGAGAGCTCGCGCAGTCGGCGGGCCAGAATGTCGTAGTGGTACTCGACGGTGTTGAAAGTCTCTGCGCTGGCCAGGAAGTGGACCTCTGTCCCGCGGCGCTCGGTCTTTCCGCTCACGCGCAGCGGTGACACCGTCACGCCGTGCCTGAACTCCACGAAGTGCGCCTTGCCGTCGCGCCGGACGGTAAGCCGCAGCCATTCCGACAGCGCGTTCACCACCGAAACGCCGACGCCGTGTAGACCACCGGAGATCTTGTAAGCATTGTCGTCGAACTTGCCCCCGGCATGCAGCTCGGTCATCACGATTTCCGCGGCCGAGCGCCCCTCCGGATCATCCCGATGCACTTCGGTCGGAATGCCACGTCCGTTATCGGTCACGCTGATCGAATTGTCAGTATGGATGGTGACGACGATCTCGTCGCAGTGGCCGCCGAGAGCCTCATCAATCGCGTTGTCGAGAACCTCGAATACCATGTGGTGGAGACCTGTACCGTCGGAGGTATCTCCGATGTACATTCCGGGGCGCTTGCGCACCGCGTCGAGCCCCTTCAGCACCTTGATGCTGTCGGAATCGTACTGATCGCTCTTTATAAGCTCGTTGTTGTCCGCTTCGCTCATTTTTCTATGGTCTCAAATTCGCATCGGCATGACGACGTACTTAAAGTCGTCCCGCCCTGGAATGGTAATGAGGGCACTGGAGTTTGAGTCGCCGAGTGCGCAGTCTATCTCCTGCACATCCACATTGTTGAGCACGTCAAGCAGGTAACCGACGTTGAAACCTATATCAAGGGACTCGCCTTTGTAATCGACATCGAGCTCCTCCTGCGCCTCTTCCTGCTCGGTATTGCTGCAGATGATCTTGAGCGTGCCGTCCGAGAGCACCCAACGTACACCCCTGAACTTGTCGCTGGTGAGGATGGCAGCACGTTGGAGGCTTTGAAGCAACTGTGTTCGGACAAGCCGAAGTCGGCGTGGTTGGTTCTGCGGTACGACCCGCGTGTAATCGGGAAATTTTCCGTCTACGAGTTTTGAGACGAGCAACACATCACCAAACTTGAAACGCGCCTGACTAGCCGACAGTTCCACTGCTACGGGATCGTCGCTGTCCGCAAGCAACTTAGCGAGTTCGAGAACGGTCTTTCTTGGAAGGATTACTTCCTGCCGGGAGAGGTTCTTGTCGCCGACGTCCTTGGTCGCGAAAGCAAGTCGGTGCCCGTCGGTCGCGATGAGTTTGAGTTGTCCTTCCTCCATTACCATCAGCAAACCATTGAGGTAATAACGTATGTCCTGTTGCGCCATTGCATACTGCACCAGGTTGACGAGGTTCTTCAGGAGTTTCTGGGCGACGGTGAACTTGGTGGGAGGAGCCTCCGCCTCGGAGAGTCGCGGAAAATCCTCGGCCGGCAATGTCTGCAAGTTAAAACGGCTTTTGCCGGATTTGATCTGCAACCTTTTTTCCTGCATAGCCAGGGATACCTCGCTGCCCTCGGGCAGCGCGCGCAGAATATCGAGAAACTTTCGCGCACCGATGGTGATGTTTCTTGCCTCGCCTTGCCCGTCCGTCGCAGCCGATGCCGTTATCTCGATTTCTATATCCGTGGCGACAAAATCAATGCGATTCGCCGTCCGCACAAGCAGAACGTTTGATAGGATCGGAAGCGTGTGGCGCCGCTCAATGATTCCGGATACGGCCTGAAGAGGCTTCAACAGCACATCGCGGTTGATCTTTATCAGGTTCATATTGTTTTCCTTGATGATGATGATAATGGCGGCCGACTAAGTGGAAAACATCGGTAGCACGAGGGTGGAGGCGGTCAGAGGAGGGGGAAAAGTCTGTGGACAAGTGTGAGTGAGCCGGTGAATGGATTCTGCATAACTGGACCTTTCGGGTATACAAACGCAGTTACTCCCATTTACTCCCACGTTAATACCGGGCGTCTTCATCCCTTGAGAACTTGCTCGAGCACATGGTAATCCTTGTTGATGTCGTGGTCCTTTTCGCGCAGGGTGGCGATGGTTCTGCAGGCATGCAGGACGGTCGTGTGGTCACGGTTTCCGAAGGCGTCTCCGATATCCGGCAGGCTTAGTTGGGTAAGTTCCTTCGCCAGCGCCATTGCAACCTGGCGCGGGCGGGCGATGTTTCGGCTGCGCTTCTTGGAGTGCATATCGGAGATCTTGATCTTGTAGTAATCCGCGACGGTTTTCTGAATGTTGTCGACGGTGATTTGGCGGTTCTGCGCCGAAAGCAGGTCCCTTAAGGCTTCTTTCGCTGAATCAAGATTGATCTCCTTGCCGTTGAATCGCGCATACGCCATGACGCTCTTGAGCGCTCCTTCCAACTCGCGCACGTTCGAGCGGATGTGTTTGGCGATGAAAAAAGCGACTTCTTCGCTGATCTTTACCGACACCGCTTCAGCCTTTTTCAGAATGATGGCTACACGCATCTCTTGTTCCGGGGGCTCGATCGCGACCGACAAGCCCCATGAGAAGCGCGATTTAAGGCGTTCATCGATGCCGGCGAGGTCCTTCGGGTAGGTATCGCAGGTGATGATGAGTTGCTTATGCGCTTCGATCAGAGCGTTGAAGGCATAGAAGAATTCTTCCTGTGTGCGGTCCTTGCCGGTGAAGAACTGGATGTCATCGATAAGCAGCATGTCGAGCGAGTGGTAGTAACGCTTGAATTCATCGAAGGATTTTTGCTGATACGCGCGTACTACGTCCGAAACATACTGTGCCGCGTGCAGGTAGCGGACCTTGACTCGGGGATGCTGGGTGAGAATGAAGTTTCCAACCGCGTGTATGAGGTGGGTCTTACCAAGACCAACACCTCCATAGATAAAAAGAGGGTTGTACGAGGTACCGGAGTGCTCCGCGACTTGGAGAGCCGCCGCTCGGGCAAGCTGGTTGGCTTTTCCGGCTACGAAGTTCTCGAACGTAAATTCGGGTATCAGGCTGGAGCGAAGCGGTAACGCGGCCTTGGACGCTCGCGGTTGAGTTGCCGCCACGAGCGTGGACACCGGGGCATCAAGGACCTGCTTTGAATCCTTTAGAGCTAGGGAGACTTTGATGGGGGAGGCAAAAAACTCGGCGCCCATGGCTTCTATGCGAGTGACGAAACGTTCTTTTACCCACTGCAAAACGAAGTGGTTGGGAGCGAGCAGCCGAAGTTCCCCCGAAGGGACCGCAGAAGCGTCTAGCCGGAGCGGTCGGATCCATGTGTTAAATTGTTGAGTCGGAAGCTCTTTTTCAAACCGGCTCAGACAGGAACTCCAGAAGCCTTGCATGGAATGAACGGGGTCTTTTCAGGCAGCTAAGTCGGACCGGAATTCTACCCTTTTGCAACCAAGTTATCCACAGG
>MEQZ01000054.1 GCA_001770425.1 Betaproteobacteria bacterium RIFCSPLOWO2_02_FULL_65_20
GGCAGAAAGTCGGGAACTGCTTGCCCAGTATATTGTGTTCCCAGGCCAGGATAGGACCGAAGGTCCCCTCGGCGGAGAACACGTCGCGCACCCAGTTGCGCGCCGAGACGTCATTGATGATCGTGTAGCCGGCGATGTAGTCGAGCGCCTCGCTCGCCTTGACGCGGTGGCAGTGCCGGCCGAACACGGCACTGAATTCGCCCTCCCAGTCGACCATGTCGGCCCACTCCCGCGGCGGCACGATGGCCGCGCCGGGGCCGATGACCGCGGCCGAACTCTTGTAGAGCGACGCCGGTCTGTCCGGGATCGGCGTGCCCTTCATCTCCTTGAGGTGCGCGTGATAGTTCAGGCCGGCCGCCAGGATCAGCCCCGGATCGGGCAGCGGCGCGAGCAGCTTCGCCTGCGCGGCGGCGACCAGGGCCGCCCGCGAGCGCAACCGCTCTCTCAAGGAACCGCGGTCAGCCAGCACTTCGTCGCGGATCGACCCGATCAACGCCAGTGCGGCATCGCCGGCTTCGAGGATGCCGCGCACCGATTGCGGCACCTGCATCGCCGCGGGCAGCGACGGGCACGCCGCAACGAGATCTAGGATCTCCTCGCCGGCGAGGACACCGGGCGTCGCGCGTCCTGCGGTACTCAAGGTCATCAGATGCATGGCTGCGGCGTTGCGAGTGGCGTGCGTGGAGGTATACGATGCGTGCGTAAGGCAAAGTATACGATGCGTGCACTCATTGCAACCCTGCCGCCATGGATGCCTATCGCTGGCTGTTCCGACCGATCCTGTTCGGCATTGACGCCGAGTGCGCGCACAGGGCCACGCTCGCAGCGTGCCGCGCAGCGGGACGCGTGCCGTTGCTGCGCGGGGCGCTGACCCGGCACTTCGCCTTCGACGACCCGCGCCTGCGGACGCGCGTCGCGGGAATCGATTTTCCGAACCCGATTGCGCTCGCCGCCGGGTTCGACAAGAACGGCGTCGCGATCGAGACGCTGGCGAGCGCAGGATTCGGCGCGCTCGAGGTGGGATCAATCTCGGTGCGCGCCTCGGCGGGCAATCCGGCGCGGCCGCGGCTGTTCCGCCTGCCGCTGGACGAGGCGTTGCTGGTGTACTACGGCGTGCCCAACGACGGCGCGCAGGTGGTTGCCGAGCGCCTCGCGCGCTCCAGGCCGGGCGTTCCGGTCGGCGTCAGCCTCGTGGAGACGAACACCGGGAGGGCTGCGCCGCTCGAACGCGTGATCGAAGAACTGGTCGAGGCCGCTCGCCCCTTCGCCGTGCTCGCCGATTATCTTGTGCTCAATCTCAACTGCCCGAACACCGGCAGCGGGGTCAATCCGCTGCACGCTCCGGCGAACCTGCGGCGCATGCTCGAGTGCATGCGCGGAATCGAGCGCCTGCCGCCCGTGTTCCTCAAGTTCATTGCGCCGAGCGAACCCCCGGCGATCGACGCGATACTATTGGCCGTGGATACATACGAGTTCGTCAATGGCTTCATCCTGAACGTGGTGCCGCGACGACCTTGCGCAGGAATGCGCACGCCGGGCGCGGACTACGAGCACCTGCCCGGCAGCATCACCGGAATGCCGTTGAGGCCGCTGGCATGCGAGCTGCTGCGCATCTGGTATCCGCGCATCGACCGCAAGCGCCATGTTCTGGTGGGCGTGGGTGGCGTCGCGTCGGCCGAGGATGCCTACCGCATGATGCGGCTCGGCGCCTCCCTGGTCCAGGTACTGACCGCGCTGGCCTACCGCGGGCCCGCGCTGGTGAAGCGGATCAAGCAGGGGCTCTGCCGGTTGCTCGAGCGCGACGGACTGCGCGACATCTCCCAGGCGGTTGGCGCCGATCACCCGTTGCGCGCGTGAAGCAGGCCAGGCCGACGGAAGCGCAATCGCCTGCGAGGTGTCGCACCGGGCGCACCGCGCGCGAAACCGCGCTCTCGCCACCCACGCGCAAATGAGCACGGCTGCCTTCGACATCGTCGTTGTCGGCGGAGGCGGCAGCGGCCTTGCAACCGCCCTTGCCGCGGCAAGCCCGGAGGTGCGCGTCGCACTGATCGAAAAGAACCCGAAGCTGGGAGGCACCACAGGCCTGTCGATAGGATCGATCACTGCTTCGGGGACGTCGCTTCAGCGCAGCGCCGGCGTCGAGGACTCGCCGGATGCGCACTTCGCCGACTTCGACCTGTTCGCGAAACCCGAAGGCGCCGTCGACAACCTGGCGTTTCGGCGGTTGTATGTGGACCACGTGGCGGACACGCTGCACTGGCTGATGTCGCTCGGGATCGTGTTCCACGGCCCTTCGCCGGAGGCTCCGCACACCCGGCCGCGCATGCACAACGTGCTGCCGCACGCCGGCGCCTACATTTACTGTCTGGCAAAGGCGTGCCGCGCACGCGGTGTCGACATCCGCGTCGAGACGACCGCGCGCGGTCTGGTCGAGGAATCCGGCCGTGTGACTGGCGTGGAAGCGGACTCGCCCAGCGGCCGCAGCCTGCTGCGCGCGCGCAAGGGCGTGGTGCTCACCACCGGCGACTACAGCGCCGGAACCGAACTGCTGCGCCAGCTGGCAGGCGCGCGCTACGCGGCGATCGGCGCGCTGAACACGACCAGCACCGGGGACGGACACGCGCTCGCGCGGGCCCTGGGCGCGCAGGTGCTGAACGGCCACCTGGTCGAGGGGCCGCAGATGCGCTTTGCCGCTCCGCGGGAATTCAACTGGGTGAAACAGCTGCCGCCGAGCCGGCTCGTCGGGCAGGCGGTGCGTTTCGCCATGGCGACGCTGCCGCAGGCGGCGCTGCAGCAGGTGATCAAGATGTATCTCACAGCGAATCTGCAGCCGACGACCAGGCTGTTCGACGCGGGCGCTATCCTCGTGAATCGGCAAGGCATGCGCTTTACCGACGAGCGCGCATCTCCGGCGTTCGACATTCCGGCCCAGGAAGGGGGCCACGGCTTCATCGTATTCGACGGCGCGATCGGGGCGCGCTTCGAGCACTGGCCCGATTTTCTGTCCACGGCGCCGGGGATCGCCTATGCGTATCTGTCCGACTACCGCCGTTATCGCCGCGACATCTGTCGCGAAGCGCAGACGATCGCATCGCTGGCGCGCGCGATGGGCGTCCCCGAGGATGCGCTCGCGACCAGCGCCGCCGCTGCGCCGACCGCGTTTTCGCGACCGCCCTACTACGCGCTCGGCCCCCTGTACAGCTGGATCATGACCACGGACGGAGGCCTGGCCGTCACGCCGAAATTCGAGGTGCTGCGCGGCGACGGCAGCGTTATCCCGGGGCTGTATGCGGCGGGCCTCGCCGGACAGGGCGGCGTGCTGCTTCCGGGACACGGCCAGCATCTGGGATGGGCCTTCACCTCCGGCCGGCTGTGCGGACTGGGGCTCGCCCGCCTATGACGGGAAAATCGGGAAAGGGAACCTCCGCCCGGAGGACGGCGGCCGGCACGCCCGCCCGGCCGGCGGCGATCGAAGCCGTGCAACTGTTGGGCAAATGGCTGCGCATCGCTCAAGGGCACGTGTCCTTCGGCATGGGCTGCTCCTGCGGCATGGGTCTGGTGAAGATTCAGGCGCGGGACTTCGAGCTGCAGATTCTCGATTACCTGTACGGCAAGCACGGCGGCGCCGAGGCGGTGCTCGCGCTGCTGCGCGAACACGCAGGCTATCGTCCGGGCGACGCAGGCAGCATCACGGCACTCCTGCGCGCGATCGCAACCGGCGCGCCAGAGGGTGAAGCCGAACCGCAGCTGGCGCTGCTGCGCGACTTGGAACGCAGCATCGATTCCTTCGACGAAGTTCACCGCGGCTGATCGCGACTGCCGGGGTCGAAATAACATGCACGGCGTTGCCGGTCGGATTCGCTGCTCGCGAGTTGAGCAGCTTGAGCGTAGGCCGGCAGCGCCAGATCCGGCTTTGGGGTATTTTATGAGGCCCCTCTTGAGGGGCGATGGCATCAGGTGCCGGAAGAGTCGAGATTTGTTCCGCCAAATAAAGGAGATACCGTGAGCACCATCACCGTGAACACAATGGCACGATTAACCATGCTGCTGCTCGTTACCGCCCTTTTCGGGCCGCAGGTTGCGGCGCAGGAGTTTCCCGCCAGCACGATCAAGATCGTCGTCCCGTCGGCGCCGGGGGCAACGACCGACGCCCTGGCACGCATGATCGCCGACCAGATCCAGAAAAAATGGGGCCAGCCGGTCATCGTCGAGAATCGCGCCGGCGCCGCCGGCAACATCGGCGCGGAATACGTCGTCAAAGCCAATCCGGACGGCTACACGCTGCTGTTCTCCTACCCGGCGCCGCTGGTGGTCAACAAGAGCCTTTATGCCAGACTGCCCTTCGACCCGGACGGGTTCGTGCCGGTCTCACTGGTTAGCACGGCGCCTCTGGTGCTGGCAGTCAACCCGAAAACCGCCGCCAACAGCGTTCAGGAGTTGATCGCGTACGCGAAGGCGAATCCGCACCGGCTCAACTACGCCTCACAGGGAACCGGCACGACCGGGCACCTCGCGGCCGAGTTGTTCAAATCGATGGCCGGGGTCGACATCGTCCACGTGCCCTACAAGAGCAGCGCCCCCGCCCAGACGGATCTGTTGAGCGGGCAGGTGGACATGATGCTGGTGGAACTCAGCTCCGTGCTGCAGCACATCCTCGCCGGCAGGCTGCGCGCCCTGGCGGTGGGAAGCGAGAAGCGCAACCCGTCCCTGCCGCAGGTGCCCGCCATGTCCGAGGTGCTGCCAGGATTTGTCGCCTTGACCTGGTTCGGCATGGTCGCGCCGCCGAAAACACCACCTGCGATAGCGAACAAGCTTTCGGCTGCGGTTGTCGAGGCCATCCACCAGCCCGATGTGGCGAAACGGATGCGCGGCCTGACGCTCGAAGTGATCGGCAGCACTGCGGACGAAATGGGGGTGTTCCTGAGTCAGGAGCGCGAGCGCTGGGGCGGGGTGCTTCGCGCGGCCAACGTAAAGATGGAATAAACGGCGCGTTCGAGCGCGCCGGCTCGCTGCGCGTTTCGCGATTCGAACCCTAGGCCCGCAGTGGCGGCGCAAGCTCTGCCGCGGGTCGTGTCGAGGGCTCACGGATCAGCAGACCGAACAGGGAGAGAGCGAGACTGGTGACGCCCCAGACGAAAACTGCGCCCCACAAACCCAGGCTATCCGAGACAAAGCCGAAGACCAGGGATCCCAGAACCATTCCCAGATTGAACGAGGTCAGGAAATACCCGAACGCCTCGCCTCGTCGCCTGGGGTCGCACACATCGGCGGTCAGCGCGGCCACGGCGGGCGTGCTGAACGCGTTGCCTGCCCCGGCCAGCCCGACGGCAGCGAACAACGCCCAGTAGCCGCTCGCCGCCGAGTACCACAGCACGCCGGCGGTCGCGACCAGCGACCCTGCCAGCGCCGGGAGCCTGCGGCCCACGCGGTCGCTCATCATGCCACCCGGAATATTGAAGAACGCCATGCCGATGCCATGTATGAACATGATGCTGCCGATCATCGCGGGCGTCGCATCGAAAAGCGCGATCGCGTAGAGCGGCAGCAGCGCGTTGTTGAAGCTCGTGCAGACGCCGCCCCGCGCACGGATCACGCAGCCTGCGGCAAACGTGCTCCACAGGCCGGGCTTGATCAGCGGCGCATGCTCGGTCGCCGAGGCGAGCGCCGTCGCCGCCGCAGTCCGCTTTTCCTTCGCCGACTCTTTGATCGCGACAAAGCAGAGCAGCGCGCCCAGCAGCGCCACGCCTGTCCACGCGGTAAACACGGCGTCATGCCCGAATGCACCGGCGATGAATCCGCCCGCCAGCGGGCCGATCCCGACGCCAAGAAAGAACACCGTGTTGAATATGCCCATCATCCTGCCGCGCCCGGCAGGGTCGACGTTGTCGGTGAGCATGGCCATCAGCGGCGGCCACAGGCACCCGGCACCCACGCCCGCGAGCGCCTGCAACACTATGAACTGCCCGGGGCTGGTCGCGAAATGGTAGAGCGTGGCGGCGAGGGCCATGAGGCCGAAGCCCAAGACCACCAGGTAGACCCTTCCGATCCGGTCCGAGAGGCGGCCCATGGGGATCTGGGTCAACAGCTGCGCGGCCGCGAACGCAGAAATGATGATGCCGATCGCGGCGTGATCGGCCCCCAGCGCGTGCGCGTGAACCGAAAGGGTCGGGATCATGATCCCGTATCCGAGAGTCGCCAGGAACGCCAGCGCGTACAGCACGAGAATTCTACGATTGTTCATATCTGCTTCCCGTTACGCGCAGGGCCTGCACTTGCCAGGATTTCTTCCGGACGCCTTCGACCGGTGCGCGAATGATATCGGAGGTGGCACCCTGACGGAAGCAAAAGATCCAGTCCGGCATCCGGGCCCAGTCGTCGCACCGGGCGCCCCGGACGGTCCTTTGGCGAAAAGGTCAGTTCGAGTACGGAATCGGCGAACTCAAGAAGTGAAAACTCGATATTTGGGTGCTTGGTGCGGTCGTAATTGACACGCCTGCAGCGGCAACTTCAATAAAGGGTGGCAAGATCGAGCCGTCTGTTATCTTTCTTGTAGGGGGCGGGTGCGACTTTCGCTCGGATTTCCTTCTGCGGCTCGCCCGGTTCACCCCAAACCACGACGACTTCGGTTCCAATTCCACTATGTGATAAATCAATCGTACAGAGTGAAATCATTTCGCGGAAGTAGTAGCTGTAACCTCGCGAAGTAGCGACGCCCACAAGCTTTCCGTTGCTGATTACCTTGTCCGCATACATGAACCCGCGCTGATCGCGCGGAATGTCCATGAATTGATACGATTTTCCCTTCTTGAAAAGAGAAGCGTAGACGTCGACAACATCCTCCGCATGCCACACGAGTGTCCTCATGGTGCGCTTTGGACTTGCGACTTCCTTCTCAAGGGCGCTACGCCCAAGGAAGTCGTGATCGAACTTGATATTCTTGGTCCAGCCCAGTTCTACCGGGCTTCTATACCAAGCCGAAATATCATCGCCTTCGAAGCTGCCGGCGATGTTGAACGTCGAAGCGAAACGAGGCATGGCGGCGTCAAACTCGGCCAGATATTCGGCCATGTCGTCGTCAAAGATCGCCGGCAGGTAGTCGGAAACTATGGTGGGGAAACAGGCCTCAAGATGATTGACTGTGGCGACACGGGCACCCAAGCGGCGGATTCCGTGCTGTGTGCCGGCATTCAGGATTGCCGCATACACGTCATCGCGGTGCTTGATCGGCCCTTGAAGTTCGAACCCGACTTCGCCTGCCATGCCCTGACGAAGTGCCCAGACCTCATGCCCTTCAATGCGGATGGTTCGGAAATGCATAAACGCGATGTCGCGTACACACTCTCGCGCCGCCTTTTCGATGACTGCAACCGCGTTGGGACCGGATACCTGAAAGTTGAACAGATCATCGGGCTCGGAAATGGCATTATATTTTCCTTTCCTTAGGCTGTAATCCGCCCAAAATCCTCCTCGGCCAAAGAGCATGAACTCTTCATCAGCGACACGGCTCAGAATGCCTTCGTGGATCACCTTGCCGGACTTATCGCAATGGATGACGTGTTTCGCCTGGCCGATGTCAAACTTGGCGAAGCTGTTTACCGATATGTCTGAGAGCAGTTTGAGCGCGTCGGGTCCCTTAATGCGACGCTCCCATAGGAACGACCAATCACCGATATAGCATGTCTCCTTCCAAGACATGCTCTCGTCCATCCAACTGGTGTATTCGGGTATTCCGAACCGAACGGTGAAATAGCCCTCGGGCGCAGACCGCATGGTTGCGAGATTCGTTTTCATCCTCTAAGTCCCGTCCCGGGGACACGAAGCTGGTGCCCCCGGGGACTGCATGATTTGCCGTGACGTCGAATGCGAAGCGGCCCGGAAGCGCGGATCCGACGGTGGCGCCTGTGCGGGCAGCCCCGACCGGACACCAAGTCCCGATCCGCCATCACTGCCGCGTTGCGCTACGACGAGCCCGCGCCGGTTATGTCGTTGAGGCAACGAATGCAAAGGGGCAAACGAGTCCACGATTACTT
>MEQZ01000055.1:0-7856 GCA_001770425.1 Betaproteobacteria bacterium RIFCSPLOWO2_02_FULL_65_20
TGATCAGAGCCGCAATCGCAGGCCTCGGCTGGTGGGGCAAGACGCTGGTCGAAGCCGTACAGGGCCAGAGCAAAGAGATCCGCTTCGTCGCCGGTGCGACGCGCACGGTCACACCGGAGGTCCAGGCGTTCGCCAAGGCGCAGGGCTTCGATCTGCGCGCGAGCTACGACGAACTGCTCAAGGATCCGGCCATCGATGCGGTGGTGCTGACCACGCCGAATTCGATGCACTTGGCCCAGATCGTCGCGGCGTCGGGCGCCGGCAAGCATGTCTTTTGCGAGAAGCCATTCGTGATGACCAAGGCCGACGCCGATACCGCGGTGGCTGCGATGCGCAAGGCCGGGTTGACCCTTGCCCTGGATTACAACCGCCGCTTCCACCCGACGATAGCGGATCTGCGCGAGCGCGTCAGGACCGGGGCACTGGGCACGATCCTGCACTTCGAGGGGACCGTGACCTTTCCCAACGCGCTGTACCTTAAACCCGGCCAATGGCGCGCGGATCGCGCGGAGACGCCGTGCGGCGGGCTGATGCCCATGGGCGTACACGTCATCGACGCCGCGATCGACCTGTTCGGCGAAGTCGACGAAGTCTATTGCCAGAGCTTCCACCGCGCGGTGCCGGTCGACGCCGACGACACCACCTCGATACTGTTCCGCATGAAGAACGGCATGTCCGGCTATCTCGGCACGATGACGGCCACGGCGGGGAGTTTCAGGCTGCAGGTGTACGGCTCCGAGGGCTGGATCAGAATCAACGGAATCACCCACGTCGCCGGCGCCTCGTCGGAAGAAAGACGCAGCCACCTTTTCGGCGAATGCACGTTCCAGCCGGTGAAGGGCGCGTCCCGGACGTGGCAGGCGGAAGCCTATGACGTATCGCGCGCCGCGCTGGAGGCATTCGCCCGCGCGGCCGCGGGCGGCCCCGCCTATCCGATCCCGCCGGAGCAGATGGTCCACGGTGTCGCCGTGGCCGATGCGATCATCAGGTCTGCCGCCTCGGGCAAAGCAGAGAAAGTCCTCTAAACGGGGACAGACCACGTTTTCTGGCACAGGGAGCACGTCCCAAACGGTCCCGAACGGGAAAACGTGGTCTGTCCCCAATTAAGATCAAGGAGCCCGTTTCATGGATTTAGGCGGCAGTCTCGGCCATCTGACGTATTCGACGCTCGTTCATCCCGGCGACACCTGGGAGGAGATGTGGCACAGCCTCACCACCTACGTTCCGGCGGTGAAAGAACGCGTCTGCCCCGACCGGCCCTTCGGCGTCTCGTTGCGGCTCTCCGGGAAATCGGCAGAGCGCCTCACCGCCGATGCGAAGGAACGCGCCAGGCTGAAGGCGTTCCTCGCCGACAACGACATGTACCTGTATACGGTGAACGCCTTCCCGCACGGGCAGTTCAAGGGCGTGCGCGTCAAGGAGCAGGTGTACGAGCCGGACTGGCGCACCGACCAGCGCGCGCTGTACACGATGCAGGTCGCGGACATCCTCGCCGAAGTCGTGCCCGCGGGCATCGCACCGTCGATCCAGAGCCCGCCCTGCGGCTTCAAGCCGCGCGTGACCGGTCCTGACGTCGTGGATGCCTATACGCGCCAGGTGCTCGGGGTGGTCGCGCACCTGGTGAGGCTCGAGGAACGCACCGGAAGAACCGTGACGCTCGCGCTCGAGCCCGAACCGTTCTGCTTCATGGAAGTCACCGCCGAGGCCGTGGACTACTTCACCGGGCACCTGTACGCCGACAAGTCCGCCGAGACGCTCGCGAAGGCGACGGGGATCCCGGTTGCCAAGGCGCACGCTGCGCTGCGCAGGCACCTGGGCCTGGTGTACGACATCTGCCACCAGGCGGTGGAATTCGAGGACATAACGGCATCGCTGGCCAGCCTGGTAGCGGCGGGCATCCCGGTATTCAAGCTGCAGGAAGCCGCGGCACTACGGGTGCCGGTCGTCACCCAGGAACTGGTCGACGCGCTGACGCCTTTCGCCGACACCGTCTATCTCACGCAGACCATCGAGAATAGGGACGGCCGGCTGACGCGCTATCTGAATCTGGAGGACGCCTTCACTGCCTGGAACAAGGATCCGGGCCCGCGCGAGTGGCGCACCCACTTTCACGTGCCGGTGTTCCTCGACGACCTGGGCCTGTTCAAGACCACCCGGTTCGCGATCGAGGAGGCGCTGCGGTTCCACAAGGCGACGCCCGTATCGCGGCAGCTTGAAATAGAGACCTACACCTGGGACGTGCTCCCCGCGCACCTGAAGACCGGCGACATCACCGACTACGTGGTGCGCGAACTGGAGTGGGTGAAAAGCCAACTCGCCTGAGGATCAAGGAGAACAGACATGAAAGTCGGATTCATCGGACTGGGCCGCATGGGCCGGGGCATCGCCGGCCGCGTGCAGCACGGCGGTCACGACCTGGTCGTCTACAACCGCACCCGCGAAAAGGCCGCGGAGCTCGCCAAAGCCGGCGCAACAATCGCCGACTCGATCGCCGGGGCGAGCGCAGGCCGGGACGTCGTGATCACGATGCTCGCCGACGACGCGGCGTTGAACCAGGTCGCCCGCGGCGATGCGGGGCTGCTGCAATCGCTGCCCAAAGGCGCGATCCATCTGGTCATGGGCACCCATGGCGTGGAAATCGTGCGTGAGTTGGAGCAGGCGCACGCGCGCGCCCAGCAGACCCTGGTGGCGGCTCCCGTGCTCGGCCGCCCGGACGCAGCCGCCGCCGGGCAGTTGGGCATCGTGGTCGCCGGCGCAAGCGATGCGGTGAACCGGTGCCGCCCGCTGCTCGAGGTGATCGGCCGCCGCACTTTTGAAGCCGGGATCAAACCCGAAGGCGCAACTGCCATCAAGCTCGCGAACAACTTCACCCTGGCTTGCGCCATCCAGGCGATGGGCGAGGCGTTTTCGCTGGTCAGGAGATACGGCGTCCAGCCCCAGACATTCTATGACGTGCTCACCGAAGGTCTTTTTGCCTCGATCGCCTACAAGGGCTACGGAAAGATAATTGTCGACGGAACTTACGACCAGGCCGGGTTCACGGCGCTGCTGGCCTTGAAGGACGCGGACCTGGTGCTGGCGGCGGGCGGCGCGGCGCGCGTGCCGCTGCCCAGTGCCAACGCCGTGCGCGACCGCCTGCTGGGTGCCATCGCCCACGGCGACGGCGAGAAGGACTGGGCGGTCATGGCGCTGGAGCAGGCGCGCTCGAGCGGGCTGGACTGACGGCTGCAACCCGACCGCATCCCGGGCACGGCGCTGATGGGCGGCGAAACCGGTTAGCCGTGCATCGCGACGACGACGCAGCAGATCGCCCAGAACAGGCAATATTCGTATCCGCCGATGTTCCACAGCCACTTGCCGCCGGTGACCCGGTAGACCGCGGCGCTGGCAACGCCCAGATGGACGGCAGCCACCCAGGCGACGTAACTCGTAAAGATACCCAACATCAGGCAAATCGCGAGCACCGTTTCTATCGCCAGCGCGATGTACATCCAGGTCGCCGGCGGCCTGAATTTGGCCGCGACGAAAAACCCGAGCGCCTCGGGCACGAAGACCTTGGCATAGATGTGAGGAATGAAAAACGCGCCGCAAATGATGCGCAGAATGTTGAACTCGTTCAACAGATTGAAATTCTCGGCGATCGGCATGGCTCCCCTCCGGCCTACATGTCGGCGCCGTCTAGGCGCCATTTCCCGTTTCAACCGCCCGTATTATGCTCAAGGGGCGCAGCAGTGCAGAGCGCCCGCGACACCGGCGCCGGTCAGGCCTCGATGGTCCCTACGGAAGCGCCGACGTCCACGCGATCCCCCGCCTGGACGCGAATCCCGGTCACCACGCCGGCAACCGGCGCCTCGATGGCGACGTTGGCCTTCTCGGTCTCCACTTCGAGCAGTTCGGCGCCCTTCTCGACGCGGTCGCCCAGCTTGACGAGCCAGGCGACGACCTCGCACTCGGTGGTGTCCATGCCCAGCTTGGGAATCTGGATTTCGTGCACGCTCATGTCCGGGTCTCCTTGACGCTGGCGCGACAGGCTTCCAGCAGCCGCTCCGGCGAAGGCAGCACGCAGGTGTCCAGCGCAATGCTGAACGGCACCGGGACATCGGAGCGCGTAATGCGGCGCACCGGCGCGCGCAACGCGTGCCACGCTTGATCGGCGACCACTGCAGAAATCTCCGCCGCATACCCGCAAGTCCGGTTCGAGTCGTCGAAAATGACCACGCGTCCGGTCTTGCGCACCGAGCGCAGCAGCGTGTCATGGTCCAAGGGCAACAGACTGCGCGGGTCGATCACCTCGGCCGACACGCCCTCCGCGGCAAGCGTTTCGGCGCACTTCAGTGCGTCCGGCACCAGCGGCCCGAGCGCCACGATGGTGAGGTCTTTCCCCTCGCGGGCGATGCGCGCACGGCCCAGGGGCGTAAGGTAATCCCCGTCGGGGACCGGGCCCTTGTTCGCGAGCAGCGCCGACGGAGCGAAAATCACGACCGGGTCGTCCTCGCGGATGGCCGCTTTCATGAGCCCTTTGGCGTCCTCGGGCGTAGCCGGCATCACCGTCTTCATCCCCATGTGCACCAGCAACGGATAGGGGTGATCCGAATGCTGCCCGGACAGGCCGCGGCGCGCTCCGGACGCCATCACGACATAGGTGACCGGGATCGTGCCCTGGCCGCCCATCATGTAACGAAGTTTCTGCGCCTGATCGACGAGCTGATCGAATGCCACGAACACCAGGGCGTTGATCTGATACTCGACCACCGGCCGCATGCCTGCGATCGCGGCCCCCGTGGCCAGCCCCGTGAAGCCCGCCTCGGATATCGGCGTGTCGTACACCCGCTTGGCACCGAATTCCTGGAACAAGCCCTTCGTGAGCCCGCGCACGCTGTTGCGCACATCCTCTCCGAGGACGAACACCGCGTCATCGCGCAGCATCTCCTCGCGCAATCCCTCCCGCATCGCTTCCAGGTACCGCATTTCGCGCATCGTTGCCTCCTTGCTCTCACCAGCCCCGCGCGGGAAGCCCGGGATAGGTCACGGCGTACATTCCCTGCAGCGCGTCCTGCGGAGCGGGGAGCTCGCTCTCGCGCGCATAGGCGATCGCTTCCTCCAGCTGCGCCTCCACCTCCTCGTCCACCCGGGCCGGATCGCACAGTTTCTGGTCGCGCAGCCAGAGCGGATAGGTTGCGATCGGATCACGCAGGCGCCATTCGGCGACCTCCTGCTCGGTGCGGTACTTGAGCCCCAGCGCGCGCTCGGCCGTGAAGTGACCGACGAAGCGGTACGTCAGACACTCGATAAAGGAGGGCCCCCCGCCCGCCCGGGCCCTCGCCACCAAGGCCGTGGTCGCCGCATGCACGGCCCGCACGTCCATCCCGTCGACCGTTTCGGCAGGCATGCCGTAGGCGGCGGCCCGGTCCGAAAGCTTCTGAATCCGCGACATGTCGCGGATGGAGGCGGTAATTCCGTAGCCGTTGTTCTCGCAGACGAATACGACCGGAAGCTGCCAGATGCACGCGAGGTTCATGGCTTCATGCACCACGCCCTGGTTGATCGCTCCATCGCCGAAGAACGCAACCGCCACCCGGCTGCTGTCGCGCTGCTTGAACGCCATCGCGGCGCCGCAGGCTATCGGCACGCCGGCCCCGACGATGCCGTTGGCGCCGTATATTCCGAGGCCGAGGTCCGCGATGTGCATCGAACCGCCGCGACCGCCGTTGTAGCCGGTCTTCCTGCCCATCAGTTCGGCCACCATGCGCCGGGGGTCGCCCCCCTTGGCCAGAATGTGGCCGTGGCCGCGATGGGTCGAGGTGATCACGTCCTCGACGCCCAGCGCGTGACAGACCCCGGTCGCCACGGCCTCCTCGCCGACATACTCGTGCGTCGTACCGACGATTTCGTTGCGGTTGACCAGCTCCACCACGCGTTCTTCAAAACGGCGTATCAGCCGCATGCAGCGGTAGAAGCCGACAAGCTGGTTGTCGCTCGCGTTCATGGTGTCCTCCACTCCCGGCGCCGCAATTCGCCGGCACGGCCTCTGCCGGTCAGATGTTCTCGATCAACCACTCGCGATACCAGTTTGCCGCCTCTGTCCCGGCAATCGCGAGATGCGACAGATTGCTGTACATGCTCATGTGCGTGCTCGCGCGCTGCACGAAGAGTTTCTTGCGTGCGGTGGCGATCTGGCTGAAAGCCGGCACCTCCTGCTCCCACATCGTGAGGTCGTCGCCTTCGGCGACGATCATCAGCGTGGGTGTATCGAGAATGCGGGACAGGAACGGCCGCGCGTTATAGTTCCAGAGAAGTTCGACCGACTCGATGGTGCTGTAGTGCTCGTGGCGGGGCGCGGTCGTCTTCTTGATTTCCATGAAGATGGGCTTGGTTTCCGGGTGCGGCCAGGTGACCACCTCTTTCTTCGGATCGCCCGAATGCGGAATGAACCGGTGCTTGCCGGTCAGATAACGGCGCTTGCGCTCCTCGTTGACCAGCGAGGTCAGTTCACGGAACCCGACCGAGCCGTGCGCACGCATGGAGTTGTACCAACCCTCGATGATCGGAATCTGCGAAACGATGCACTTCACCCGCGGGTCGATCGCGCCGACAATCAGCGAATGCCCGCCCGCATACGATATGCCCCATACGCCGATGCGCGCCGGATCGATGACGCCCTTGAACGCGTCAAGGTAGCTGACCGCGTCGATGGCCGAACGGTAATCGTCTATCTGGTGCCACGGATCAAGATGCTGGCGCGGCTCGCCATCGCTTGCGCCCAGGCACCGGTAGTCGAAGACCAGTGCCGCCATGCCGGCGCGCACGAAGAATTCGGCGTATTCCGGCATGATCAGTTCCTTGACGTAACACCAGCCGCCGCCCATGACCACGACCGGAAACGGGCCTTTGCCCTTCTTTGGCGTGTACAGGTCGGCGCGGATGATTTGCCCTGGAATTACGCTTGGAAATTCTACGGCGCGGCGGTTCATTCCGGACTTCTTCATGCGTACCCTCCTCTGAATGCGTGAAGCCCGGATCAGCGACCCAACGACCCGCTTGACCCGATGTCAAGCGCCACTGTACATCCCCCGGCAGCCGGGCGGCGGACTGTGTGCCGATTGTTGACACAAAATAACCCAATACGGTCGTTTTCGTGTAGCTTAGCGCTCCCTCTGTTGCCATCAGTTTCGCGTCGAACCCGCTTCACAGGGTTGGCGCCGCCACAGGCGTCCGAATATAATTACCGTCTTCTTGACGGCACGTCGACCGGTCCGGATCCTGATGATCCGGCCGATATTCCCACCTGTCTTAACGCAGAAGAGGCTTTTGAAATGGCAAGCGCCCTGTTTTCCCCCATCGCCCTGCGCGGCCTGACGCTGCCGAACCGGATCACGGTCTCGCCGATGTGCCAGTACAACTCCGAGAACGGCTCGGCCACCGACTGGCATCTGATGCACCTGGGAACGCTTTCCCTCGGCGGCGCAGCACTGGTGATGACCGAGATGACCGATGTCAACCCCGCCGGACGCATCACCGCGAAGTGCGCCGGAATGTATTCCGACGGCAACGAAGCGGCGATGAAGCGCGTGATCGACTTCTGCCGGACCTACGGCGTCGCCAAGCACGGCCTGCAGCTCGCCCACGCCGGGCGCAAGGGGTCGACGCAGACCCCGTTGGACGGAGGTAAGCCGCTCAAGCCGGGGCAAGACGGCGGATGGAAGACCGAAGCCCCTTCGGCTCTGCCCTTCGGTCCGGACTGGCCGGTGCCCGAGGCTCTCACCGGGGAGCAAATCAAGAGACTGATCGGCGAATGGGTGGCCGCGGCCAAACGGGCCGAACGCATCGGCTACGACCTGATCGAGATCCACGGCGGC
>MEQZ01000055.1:7975-10733 GCA_001770425.1 Betaproteobacteria bacterium RIFCSPLOWO2_02_FULL_65_20
TGCGCGTGTCGGGGACCGACTGGATGGAGGGCGGATGGACGCCCGAGGAAACCGTCGCGCTCGCGATCGAGCTCAAGAAACTGGGCTGCGACTACCTGGACGTGTCCTCCGGTGGCATCGACCCCCGCGCGAAAATACCGTTTGCGCCCGGCTTCCAGGTGCCGTTCGGGGAAAAGGTGCGCAAGGAAGCCGGCCTCCCGACCATGTCGGTGGGGCTGATCACCGAGCCGAAACAGGCAGAGGACATCATCGCCTCCGGCAGGGCCGACATGATCGCGCTTGCCCGCGGCGCAATGTGGAACCCACGCTGGGCCTGGCACGCCGCCGAGGCGCTGGGCGCGGAGACCGCCTTTGCGCCAAAGATGATGCTCTGCCACCCGAAGCTGCGGCCGCAGGTATTTCCCAACCGGCTGGCGCCGGCGTGAGCGGGCTGCGCGCCCCTGAGATCCTTCGCCACGCTCAGGATGACGACCAGCCGAGGATGACGAAAAGCCGTGGCCGAACAGCAATGCCGGCAAGTTATCAAAGGAGTGAGGGATGCCCAAGATCACCAACCTGACCCCCGACGCGCCGTGGCAGCAGATCGCCTCGACCGCCAAGGACTGGGACCAGCTCGGCGCGCCCGCGCTGCTGCGCATGCTGAACCACCTGCACCTGGTGCGCGCCTTCGAGGAGATGGTGCTCGAACTGGACGGCCAGGGACTGATACACGGCCCGGCGCACTCGAGCATCGGCCAGGACGGCAGCGCCGTGGGCGCGATCGCGACGCTGCGATCGACCGACCAGGTCACCGGTTCGCACCGCGGCCATCACCAGTTTCTCGCCAAGTGCCTGCAGCACGTGGACCCGGCCGACTACGATCCGCGCAAGGCACCCCTTCCTGAATCCGTCAAGACGGTCCTGTACCGCACGCTCGCGGAAATCCTCGGTCTGGCCGACGGCTACTGCAAGGGCCGCGGCGGCTCGATGCACCTGCGCTGGGTCGAAGCCGGAGCGCTCGGCACCAACGCCATCGTCGGCGGCGGCGTCCCGCCCGCAAACGGCGTGGCCTGGGCAAAGAAGCGGCGCGGCGAAGGCGACGTGGTGTTCACCTTCTTCGGCGACGGCGCGGTCAACATCGGCGCGGTGCCCGAATCGATGAACCTCGCCGCGCTGTGGTCGCTGCCGATCTGCTTCTTCATCGAGAACAACCAGTACGCCGTCTCGACGACGATCGCCGAGGAAACCCGCGAAACACGCCTGTCGTCGCGCGGCACCGCCTACGGCATCCCCGCATTCCGGGTCGACGGCATGGACCCGGTGGCAGTCCGGCTTGCAAGTCAGATGGCGGTCGATGTGATGCGCACCGGCAAGGGACCGGCCATCATCGAGGCCGATGTCTACCGCTTCTTCCATCACGGCGGCGGGCTGCTCGGGAGCGCGTTCGGCTACCGCACCAAGGAAGAGGAGGCCTCCTGGCGCGCGCGCGACCCGCTCGCCCGCATGGCCCGCGAAATGATCCAGCGCGGCTGGCTCACCGAGAAGGCGGACGCCGCGCTGCGTGCGGGCGCCCAAGCCGCCATGCGTGACATCGCCGAGCGCCTCACGGAAATGGAAGGCGAGAGGCGGCGCATCGTACCGTCCCTGTGGCCGAAGCCGGAATTCCGCGACGAAGGTCTGCGCGGCGACCTCTCCGAATTCAGCGGCGCGCGCTTCGAGGAACTCGAGACCGCCTCGGGCAAGGTGGGCGAGGTCAAGTTCATCGACGTCGTCTCCACCGTGATGGGGCGGCGCATGGAGCAGGACGAACGCATTTTCTGCATGGGCGAGGATATACACCGCCTGAAAGGCGGCACCAACGGCGCGACCCGCGGCCTGGCGGCGCGCTTCCCAGACCGCATCATCCCGACGCCGATCGCCGAGCAGGGTTTCGCGGGCCTCGGAGGCGGCGTGGCGATGGAGGGCACCTACCGCCCGGTGATCGAATTCATGTACCCGGATTTCGCGCTGGTCGCCGCCGACCAGGTGTTCAACCAGATCGCCAAGGCGCGCCACATGTTCGGCGGCGTGACCCGCATGCCCATCGTCGTGCGCACCAAATGCGCCATCGGCACCGGCTATGGCTCGCAGCACTCCATGGATCCGGCCGGGATGTATGCGATGTGGCCGGGCTGGCGCATCGTCGCGCCCTCGACCCCGTTCGATTACGTGGGCCTGATGAACAGCGCGCTATTGTGCGAGGACCCGGTGCTGGTGATCGAACACGTCGCGCTGTACAACACGAGCGGCCCCGGGCCCCTGGAGGATTTCGATTACTGCATTCCGCTGGGCAAGGCGAAGGTCGTGCGGCCGGGTTCGGTGTTCACGGTGCTCACCTACTCGGCGATGACCCCGCTTGCCGTGAAGGCGGCCGACGAAATGGGCATCGACGCCGAGGTGATCGACCTGCGCTCGCTGGACCGCGCCGGCCTCGACTGGGAAACGATAGGCGCGAGCGTGAAGAAGACCAACAACGTCGTCATGCTCGAACAGGGGCCGCTCACCGCCTCCTACGGCGCGATGGTGACCGACGAGCTCCAGCGGCGCCTGTTCGATCACCTGGACCAGCCGGTGAAGCGCATTCACGGCGGAGAATCTTCGCCCAGCGTCTCCAAGGTGCTGGAGCGCGCGGCCTTCGTCGGCATCGAGGAGATCCGCGCGGGCTACGCCCAGGTGCTCGCCGATTCGGGCCGCGCGTTGTCGCTGGTGAAGGCGGCATAGGCCCTTTCAGGTGTCAACA
>MEQZ01000055.1:10831-12837 GCA_001770425.1 Betaproteobacteria bacterium RIFCSPLOWO2_02_FULL_65_20
CACAGCCGAATCAGGGATTGCCCGGCCTGCGTGGAACCGACCACATCGGCTTCACCGTGCCGAACCTCGAAGAGGCGGTCGATTTTTTCGTCAACGTGATCGGCTGCGAGGCCTTTCACGAACTCGGACCGTTCCAGTCGGACGCCGACTGGATGCAGACGCACCTGAACGTGCATCCGCGCGCAGTGATGAAGAAGCTGCGGTTCCTGCGCTGCAGAAATGGCGCGAACTTCGAGTTGTTCGAGTACGAATCGCCCGGCCAGAACCGGCAGCAGCCGAAAAACAGCGACGTCGGCGGCCACCATCTCGCGTTCTACGTGGACGACATCGGCGAGGCGATCGCCTACCTGAAGTCGCGGGGCGTGCGCATCCTCGGCGAGCCGACCGTGCGCTCGACCGGTCCCCATGCGGGTCAGACCTGGATCTATTTTCTCGCGCCCTGGGGCATGCAGCTGGAACTGGTCAGCTTCCCGGACGGCAAAGGCTACGAAAAGGAGACCACTGCCCGGCTGTGGCATCCTGCGATCAGGAAATACGACTATTAGTTGTTTCGATTTCGCGGATTGACAGCACTGGCGAAGTATTTGGGGTTTACCATATCTCCCGATTTCGGACAGTTGCGAAGTTGCAACGGTCCGAAATCGGGAGAAGATATAGGGCAAAGCAACCGCCCCGGCTCGTTTGCGGGGCTATGCCGTCTTTAAGTTAAGGAGTCAGCGTGTCCACAGAAATCCTGATGCCGGCCGTGGCACCGTCCATGACCGAGGGTAACATCGTCCGCTGGGCCAAGAAGGAAGGCGATCCGGTCAAGCAGGGCGAGGTTCTGCTCGAGATCGAAACCGACAAGGCCGTGGTCGAAGTCGAGGCGCAGCAGGACGGCGTGCTCGGCAGCATCCTGGTTCCGGAAGGAACCAGCGGCGTGAAGGTGGCCACGGTGATCGCGCTGCTTGCCGGCAAGGGCGAGAAGGTGCCGGCCGCGGCAGCGCCGAAGCAGCCCGCTCGTGCTGCGGTTCAGCCGCCAGCCGCGGCGGCCCCGGCCCATGCGGTCGCGCGTGCCCCGGGTGAGCGCGTGTTCGCAAGCCCGCTCGCGCGGCGCATCGCCCGAGACCTCAACGTCGACTTGGCCCGCGTGTCCGGATCGGGACCGAACGGCCGGGTGCTCAAAGCCGACGTGCAAGCCGCCTCCCGCGCCGGCGCCACGGCGCTCGCCGCACGGCCCGCCGGGCCGGCTTACGAGGACATCCCCCACTCGAACACGAGGCGCGTCATCGCGCAGCGCCTGGCCGAAGCCAAGCGCTCGGTCCCGCATTTCTACCTCACCATCGACTGCGAGGTCGATGCGCTGCTCGCCGCGCGCACGCAGGCGAACGAGATGGTCGCGGGCCTGAAGCTCTCGGTGAACGACCTGGTCATCAAGGCGGCCGCGCTGGCTCTCAGAAAGGTCCCGGCGGTGAACGCCGCGTGGGGCGAGAACGCGATCCGGCGCTTCCGCGACGTCGACGTGGCCGTAGCCGTATCCGCGCCGAGCGGCCTCGTCACGCCGGTGGTGCGCAACGCGGACGCAAAGAGCCTGCGCGAGATCTCGGCGGAGATGAAGGAACTCGCGGCGCGCGCGCAGCAAAGCCGCCTGCGCCCCGACGAATACCAGGGTGGGGGCTTCACGGTTTCCAATCTGGGCATGGTCGGCATCCGCGAGTTCGCGGCGATCATCAACCCGCCGCAGGCCTGCATCCTGGCGGTGGGGGCGAGCGAACAGCGGCCGATCGTGCGCGACGGCGCGCTCGCGGTCGCCACGCTGATGACCTGCACGCTGTCGGTCGATCACCGCGCGGTGGACGGCACGCTGGGCGCGGCGTTCCTCGCCGCGTTCAAGAAGCTCGTCGAATCGCCGATCGCGTTGTTCCTGTAGGCGCGCCATGGCCGAATCCTTTGATCTGGTGGTCATCGGCGGCGGGCCCGGCGGCTACGTCGCCGCGATCCGCGCCTCGCGGCTGGGCCTGAAGGCC
>MEQZ01000056.1 GCA_001770425.1 Betaproteobacteria bacterium RIFCSPLOWO2_02_FULL_65_20
GTCAACGACTCGGTCACCAAGTCCAAGTTCGACAACCTCTACGGCTGCCGCGAGTCGCTGGTGGACGGCATCAAGCGCGCCACCGACGTGATGATCGCCGGCAAGGTCGCCGTGGTCTGCGGCTACGGCGACGTGGGCAAAGGCTGCGCGCAGGCGCTGCGCGCGCTCTCGGCGCAGGTCTGGGTCACCGAAATCGACCCGATCTGCGCGCTGCAGGCGGCGATGGAAGGCTACCGCGTGGTGACCATGGACTGGGCCGCCGACACGGCCGACATCTTCGTCACCGCGACGGGCAACCTGAACGTGGTCGCGCACGAACACATGAAGCGGATGAAGGACCAGGCGATCGTCTGCAACATCGGCCACTTCGACTCAGAGATCGACGTCGCCTCTCTGCACCAGTACAAGTGGGAGAACATAAAACCCCAGGTCGACCATGTGATATTCCCCGACGGGAAACGCATCATCCTGCTGGCCGGCGGACGGCTGGTGAACCTCGGCTGCGCCATGGGGCACCCGAGTTACGTCATGTCCTCGTCCTTCGCCAACCAGGTGATCGCACAGATCGAACTCTGGTCGGAGGCGCAGAAGAAGTCCGGCAAATACCCGGTGGGCGTCTACGTGCTGCCCAAGCATCTCGATGAAAAGGTGGCCCGCCTGCAGCTGAAAAAACTCAATGCCGTGCTGACCGAACTCACCGACGAGCAGGCGAACTACATCAGCGTGCCGAAGAACGGCCCGTATAAATCGGATTCGTATAGGTATTAAAGAGCAGGTCATCCCCGCGAAAGCGGGGATCCAGCCGCCGTCACAAGCCCTGGATTCCCGCTTGCACGGGAATGACGAAACTACGCTTTCGGAGTTCTTCCTTTCGCCCGCCGGCCAGTCGCCATGGAAAGCCAGAAGAAGCACCCTCGCACTTTCAGCTTCGAATTCTTCCCGCCCAAGACGCCAGAAGGCGTGCAGAGGCTGAGCACGACCTGGCGCCAGCTGGCGCAGCTCAAGCCGCGGTTCTTCTCGGTCACCTACGGCGCCGGAGGCTCCACCCGCGACCGCACCCTGGCGACGGTGCTGGAGATCAAGCAGGCCGGTTTCGACGCCGCTCCGCACATCTCCTGCATCGGTTCCACGCTTGCCGACATCGACGAAACCCTCGATCTATACCGATCCAAGGGCATACGCCACATCGTGGCGCTGCGCGGCGACCTGCCCTCCGGCGCGGCGAGCGCAGGCGAACTGCGCCATGCGAACGAACTGGTCCAGTTGATCCGCGAGCGCAGCGGCGACCACTTCCACATCGAGGTGGCCTGCTATCCGGAGTTCCATCCGCAGGCGAGGAGCGCGCAGGAAGACGTGCGCAACTTCAAGCGCAAGGTCGACGCCGGCGCGAACTCGGCGATCACGCAGTATTTTTTCAACGCCGATTCGTACTTCCGTTTTGTCGACGACTGCGAAGCCATAGGCATCGGTATTCCCATCGTCCCCGGCATCATGCCGATCGGCAACTTCTCCCAGCTCGCGCGCTTCTCGGACACATGCGGCGCGGACATCCCGCGCTGGCTGCGGCTGAAGCTGGCGGGCTTCGGCGATGACGTCGCCTCGATCCGCAGTTTCGGGCTGGACGTCGTCACCGATCTGTGCGACCGGCTGCTCTCGGCAGGCGCGCCGGGCCTGCACTTCTACACCATGAATCAGGCCGGACCGACTTCCACGATCTGGCAGCGGCTGGGGCTATAGCCGATGCCAGACACCGTCAACCGCGTGGCGCTCGAGATCACTGGCGGCGGAACCGGGGATATCGAGCTGGAACTGGACCGCGGCCACGTCTATCACGCCATCGTGAGGAGTACCGCGGTCAGGAAGACCCTGATTGAGCGGCTGGTGGACACCGCGGGCGCTGCCATCGTGACCGCCGATGGCGGGCTCATCGGCAATCTCAAGGTTTGGGAAAACCTGGTGCTGCCCGCCACCTACCATGGCAGTTCGCGGAACCGTGAACTGGAGGAGCGTTCCACGGGCCTGTTTGCGCAATTCGGCATCTCCGGCGCGGCGTTCGAGACGCTGTGCACGACCCTTCCCGATCATCTCGGCCGTTTCGAACGGCGACTCTGTGCGTTTGTCCGGGCCATGCTCACCGAGCCGCGAATCATAGTCTATGATTCGTTGTTCGACGGCCTGAGCCGCGAGGAGACCGGTAAGGTGCTCACATTCGACCGGATTTTCCATGCCCAAATCCCGCTCGGGACCTCGCTGCACCTGAGCGCCGACCTGCCGACGCTTCCGGAGCTGGGCGCGCACCGTACTTTCACCCTGTAATCTGGTTCGAACCATGAGCGTCTTTACCGAGCACGACAGGCGATTCGAGGGACTCGAGCCGCGCACCGGTCTGTTTGTAGTCATCGCCGTGCTCATCCTTCTCGGTACGATCGCCGCCTCCCTGATCAAGCACGACACGTTCACCCCCACGACGCGCATCTACTTCTTCGCCCATAGCGCGCAGGGCATACGCAACGGCATGTCGGTTCAGCTCTCCGGATTCAAGATCGGCAGCGTGCAGGAGCTGCGCATCGAGCCCGACGCACGGGTCCGGGTGATGCTGGCCATAGACAACAAGTACACCGCCCTGATCCCGCAGGACTCGGAGGCCGGACTGGCCAAGGAAGCGCTGATCGGCGCCAGCTACATCGAAATCGAGCCCGGAAAGAACAAGGAACTGCCGGTGACCGAACTCAGCGTGCTCAAGTTCTACCGCGCGATCGATTTCGCCGACATGGCGCAGGACATCAAGGTGAAGCTCGATCCCATACTCGCCGACATCAAGCAGCTCACGCAGTCGATCAACGACCCGCGGGGCGATATCCGCATGACCATCGGCAATGTCCGTCAGGCGACGGCGCTGGTCGGGGAGCTGGCGCAGCAAGTCAGCCGGCTTGCCAAGCGCAGCGAAGGCAGGGTCGATGCGATCGCCGGCAAGGTGGATCGCGTGCTGGACCAGACCGGTGCAACGCTCGAGCGGGCGCGCGGCGCACTCGACACCGCCGCGCACTCGCTGGACACGGTCGACCGGCAGCTGCCCGCGCTGCTGCTGCGCCTGGACCAGAGCCTGAAGAACGTCGAGGCGGTCACCGCCGACGCACGCCGGCTGTCTTCCAGCATGAGCGAGGATCTGCCGCCGGCCATTCGGGAAAGCCGCGGCCTGGTCGAGGACGCTCACGAGATCGTCAACGGCGCCAAGCAGGCCTGGCCAGTGCGCAACTTCGTCGCACCGCCCGCGCAGAAGGCGCTGCCCCTGGACAGCTACGACAGCCATGACAGGCGGGACGACAGCGGGGGCGCGCGGTGATGCGGTGCGCACGCACCGCCTGCGTTGCCGCGACCCTGCTCGCCTGTGCCTGTGCCGGCGTCGCGCCGACGCAGAACAGGACCGAGCAACAGGCCAGCGCACTCAACCACCGGGCGGCACGCGCGTACGAGCAGGGCGATTACCGGCGCGCCGCCGCCCTGTACGGACAGGCGCTGCGCCTGAACACTGCGGTCGAGAATCCCGAGGGCATCGCAGTCAACGCCCTCAGTCTCGCCCGTGCCCACCAGGCCGGCGGAGATGCCGCGGCGGCCCACCGCGTGCTGGACGGACTGCTTGCCGAGGGCCCGCTGCCGGCTGAGCGTCGGGCCGAAGCGCAGGCGCGCAAAACCCAGCTGTATCTGGACGCAAACGACGCTGCACGCGCGCTCGAGTGGAGCGACAAAGCCCTGGCCTCGTGTACCGGCTGCGCGGCGCGGCCGGCGATTCAGACCCTGCGCGGCCGCGCGGCGCTGGCGGCCGGGAACCCCGCCGCGGCGCTCGACTGGGCCGGCAAGGCCCTCGCCGCGACCGGCGATGCGGGCGAACGCGCCAACGCCCTGCGTCTTTCGGGTGAGGCGCAGCTTGCGCGAGGCGAACATCAGGCGGCGCTGGCGCCGCTCGGGCAGGCCCTCGAACTCGATCGCGGACTCGGCCTGCCCGCGAGAATATTTCTCGACCTCATGGCGCTGGGAAGCGCCCAGCTGCAGTCGGGCAACCGCACCGGGGCACGGGATTACTTTTCCCGCGCACGCAGCGTGAGCACAGCCGCGGGGGACGATGCCGGCGCGCGTGCGGCGGCCCGCGCCATCGAAGGCCTCTAGCCTGCGTCCGAATGATCGGCCAACTAATCCTCTTGCGGCGCTATCTCGCCGGCTTCTGGGCTCTGCTGATCTACGCCGCGGGGCATCTGCGAGCGCTCCGGATCCAGCCGGTGAGGATCGTGTTCGAGCGCCAGCTCTACTTCACGGGCATCGAGGGGCTGGTGCTGGTGGCGGGGATCGGCCTGCTGACGGGGGCGGTGTTCGCGATGACAGCCACCGCGCTGCTCGGCGCGGGCGAGCTTTCGATGCGCACCCTGGTGCTGGTTCAACTGGGCGAGCTCGGGCCCATGATCGCGGCCATCATCATCATCGCGCGCTCCAGCGTTGCCATCGCTGCCGAACTCGCGCTGATGCAGAACCGCGACGAGACCGCGCACCTGTGGCTGATGCGCATCCCGCCGCTGGACTACCTGGTCGTGCCGCGCGTCGCCGCGGTCACGCTGTCGGTATTCGCGCTCACGGTGTATTTCCAGGCCGTCGCCATATGCGGCGGCCTGGCGACCAGCTCGCTGTTCCAGAAGACGCCCTTCCTGGAGCAACTGGGACGTTTCTTCAGCGCGGTCAGCATGGAGGACATCCTGGTCGCGGGCGCAAAGAGCCTGTGCTTCGGGCTGGCGATCGCCTGCATCTCCTGCTTCCATGGCCTGAATGTCGGCAGATCCGCGACGGCCGTGCCCCTTGCCACCGTGCGCGCCGTGGTACAGAGCCTGATCGCCGTCTTCCTGATCGACGGCGTATTCGGCTACGTGCGTTACGTCGCGCTCTGAGGGGCAGATTCGCAATTCCGAAGCGGCCCGGCATAAATAGGAGGAATAGGGGACAGACCACGGTTTCCCGCTATTCCGCTACGATCGCTGCGCTATGAATTGGGGAAAACGTGGTCTGTCCCCTATTCCCCCTGAATTGGGGAAAACGTGGTCTGTCCCCTATTCCCCGGGGAAATAGCGGACGGACCACGCTAAATCGCTGAATCGGGGTTCCGGCTGACATACGCGAAGTACAGCGTCACCAGCGATCCGGCGAGCGCGAGACTCGCGATCGCGGCGAGCCAGAATCCGCGCGCGCCCCACGGCGTGGGAATGCCGAACCAGGATAAATCGACGGCAGTGAGTCCGATCGCATAGCCCCCGCCCAGGCCCACCCCCCACAGCGCTACCGCGTAGATCACCATCGGCACCACGGCACGCTTGTAGCCGCGCAGCACGTTGACCGCCACCGCCTGGATCGCGTCGAAGACGTGATACACCGCGACGAAAGCCAGCAGTGCGCCCGCCAGGGCCTGCACCTCGCGGTCCGACGTGTAGAAAGCGGCGATGCGCTCGGCCGACACCGACACCAGCGCAGCGACGGTCAGCGCGCAGCCAAGCCCGACGCTCAGCCCGGCCAAGCCGGTGGTACGCGCGCGGGCGAACTGGCGCGCGCCGATCGCGTGCCCCACCAGCACGCTCGAAGCATTGCCCAGCGCGAGCGGCAGCATGAACATCAGCGCAGCGAAGTTTCCCGCGATCTGGTGCGCGGCCGAGTTGAGCGCGCCCAGCCGGGCGATGAACAAGGCCATGAAAGTGAAGCCGGTCACATCGATGAAAAAAGTGAGCCCGATCGGCAGCCCGAGCGAGACGATGTGCCCGAGACGCCTGGCGTCAGGCCATGACCAACGGACGTACACATGATAACGCCGGTATCCGGGCTCCAGATAACACCAGCCCCATGCGAGCAGGCAACTCACCCAGGCGATCACGCTGCTGGACACGGCGCACCCTACCCCGCCCAGTTCCGGCGCGCCCAGCTGCCCGTACATGAATACCAGATTGAGCGGCACTTTGATCGCAAGTCCGATCAGATTCAATGCCATGACCACGCGCGGCCTGGACACCGCCGTGGAGAAGCCGTAAAAGACGCGGAACAGCAGCGCCGCCGGCACACCCCAGGACGCCGCAGCGAGATACCCCCGGGCGCGTTCCTCGACCTCGGGTGGCAGGCGGGTCAGCGCCATGTAGAGGTCCGGATAGCGCAGCAGCGCAAAGCAGGCCGCCCCGAGCCCCACTGCGAGCCAGGCGCTCTGGCGCACCTCCTCGCCGATCTCGGCGTACCGGTTGGCGCCGTAGAGTTGCGAGGCAATGGGCGTGAGCGCAAGCAGTACGCCCATCAGCGCGATAAAAATGCTGAAGTAGATCGCCGCGCCGACCCCCACGCCCGCCAGATCCACCGTGGAATAGCGTCCGGCCATGATGGTGTCGATCACGCCATTGGCGACCACCGCGACCTGACCGATGAACACCGGCCAGCCCAGACGGAAAATCTCTCTGTAGACGCTTTTGGACACGGTGCGAGGAATGGGAGCGCGGGCACCGGATTCCCGGCGCGCGAAAAGGGGGCCATTCTAGCCCACCCGTACAGGCCTCGTCCCGGTCCCCTTTATGCCGGAGCCGAAATTGCGCACCATGTCGCGCCTTCCACTTTTCTCTGGAGAATTTCAACATGTCCGGACACGGCCACATCGACCCGTCCAACAAGAAGATCGCCCTGCTCATCTCCATCCTGGCCATGGTGCTCGCGCTTTCCGAGACGCTAGGCAAGAGCGCGCAGACCGCGGCGCTCAGCTACAACGTCGAAGCGTCGAACCTGTGGTCGTTCTTCCAGGCGAAGACCATACGCATGACCACGCTGCGCACCGCGGCCGAGGCCCTCGAAATCGAGTTGCCGAAGGCGTCGCGCCCGGAGGCGAAGGAAGCGATCGAGAAGCGTATCGCCGACTGGAAAAGGACCGTGGCCCGCTACGACGCGGAACCGGAAACCGGGGAAGGCCGCAAGGAGCTCGCGGCGCGCGCCGAGGCCGCGGAGCAGAAGCGCGACCGCTCGCTCGCCGCCTATCACCACTACGAGGTCGGCTCGGCGGCGCTGCAGATCGCCATCGTGCTCGCCTCGGCAGAGGTGATCACCGGCGTGCTCTTTCTCACCTGGCTCTCGTGCGGACTCGGGCTGATAGGGATTGCATTCGGCGCCATCGGGCTGTTCGCGCCGATGGCGGTACACCTCTTCTAACCTAAAGTTCTCACGCCGCGCGCGCCGGCCGACTCAGTCCCGGAACGTGAGCACCACTGCCCAGACGGTGAAGACGACGAACGCGAGCAGCGTCCAGTGGGGAAGACTCAAGCCGAGCAGCGTGAAATCCACCACGCCGCACTCCCCCGAGCCGCGCAGGATACGGCGCAGGCCGTCCAACGGGCCGAACGTGCCCAGCAGGTACTCCAAGCCCGGCCCGCAGGCGGGACGCTTCTCCGCGGGCACGTACTGCAGCCACACGTGCCGGCCCGCGACCCCGGCTCCGGTCAGGGAAAGCACGCTGATCAATCCGCCGTAGATCCGCGCACCGATCCGCCCCGGGTGATGCAATGCCGCGGCGAGAAAGGCGATGCCGGTCGCGAATACGGCCACGCGCTGCATGATGCAAAGCGGGCACGGCTCGACGCCCTTGACCAGCTGCAAGTAATACGCCGACGCGATCAATCCCGCGCAGGCGAGGAATCCGGCCAGATTGCCGGTGCGGCGGGAAAAGCGAATTCCGGACGACTGTGTCATTTCCATGCACCGAGCCGAAAATCGTAACAATACCGGATATCGGACCGGACGCGTGGCGCGTGGTTCCTTGCTAATATCGGCCGCATGCGCACCCTGCTCGAAAAACCGATTCAACTCGGCGCAATCCTGGTGCTGACGGCGATCCTCGCCGAGTTCTCGACCCTGCACCTCCTCTCGGGCCCGGAGCACCTCTAATGACGCTACCGATCGAAGCCTACGCACTGATCGGGGATACCCGTACCGCAGCCCTGGTAGGCAATGACGGCTCG
>MEQZ01000057.1:0-9500 GCA_001770425.1 Betaproteobacteria bacterium RIFCSPLOWO2_02_FULL_65_20
ATGTAATTCTGGATTTCGCTCGCCTGTACCTTCGCGGTCATGAAGATGACCGGGGTATCGGCGGTTTGAGGCAGGCCTCTCAAGGCGCTGAGCGTGGCCAGGCCGTCCATTCCCGGCATCATCACGTCGAGCAGGATCAGATCGGCGTTCGCATCTGGCGCCTTTGCAAGCGCCTCTGCGCCCGAGCTGCAGCAGACGACGGCAAATCCGCCGACCGCCTCCAGGGCCATGGCGGTGACGGTCCGGATGTCGCTTTCGTCTTCGACGTAGAGAATGCGTTTCAGCACGCGCCGCATCGATTATTCTCGCGCCTAGGCGGCGGCATCGAAAGCGCCGCGGATGGTGTCGATCAGTTGCTGTTCCGAGGTCTGGGATTTCACCAGGTACGGGTCCGCATTCTGGCCGCGATCCGCGCCTGCATCGTGCGCCGAGAATATCACCACCCGTGGGCGCGGTGTCATGCGGTTGATAAGCTGCAGCAGCTCCCAACCCGAGCCGTCGGGCAAACCCAAGTCGAGCAGCACCATATCGAAGCGCTCCCGCGCGAGTTTGGCTGTGGCATCGCCGATCGATTCGGCGGACTCGAAATCGGCGATCTCGCGCGCGATCGTCGAGACCACGCCGCGCAAATCGGGATCGTCCTCGACGTGCAGTACGCGCATGCGCGCCGCGCCCTGCACCTGGCGCAAATTGGCGAGCAGACGGTTTTCGTCGATCGGCTTGCCGATCCAGTCGATCACTTCCAGGTTTTCCCCGTGCAACTTCAGCTTGCCTTCCTCCGCGGTAGCCGACACCACGATGACGGGCAAATGCGCCATTCCCGGCGCGGTCCGCAGTTCCCGGATGAGCGACAGGCCGTCCTGATCCGGAAGCATCAGGTCGACTGTCATGGCGGCGTAGTGCTTGTCGAGCAGCAGGGCTTTGGCCCCGGCCGCGTCATAGGCGATATCCGACGCCAATCCCGCATTCTGGAGTATGAGCTGAATCAGCTTGCCCACGTCCGGATCGTCCTCGCACACCAGGACACGCGGACGCGCGTCCGGTTCGGCCTGCGCCCCGGTCAAAACGGGCGCAACGGCCCCAGGCAGCGATCGCTCGCGCCACTCGGGAAGCTCAAAATAGAAAGTGGCTCCCTTGCCCGGCTCGGAAAAAAACCCGATCTCGCCTCCCAGCCGTTCGATGATCGCCTTCGAAATGCTCAGCCCCAGCCCGGTCCCGCCTTCCTGGCGCGTGCTCGAAGCGTCAGCCTGGGAGAACTTCTGGAAAATGCGCTGGCGAAACTCATACGATATTCCGGGGCCATGGTCGGTGACCTCCACGCGCAGCCGCTCGCCCAGTCTGGCGACCGCGATGTCGACGCTTCGTCCCGCAGGGGAGAACTTGCAGGCATTCGAAATCAGATTGGTCAGCACCTGCACCAGGCGGTCGCCGTCTGCCTGCACCTTTGCCCCGGGAACGGCCGCCGTCACCTGCAACCGCACGCCGTGCTGAACGGCAAACCCGTCGTTCGCCCTGGCGACCTGCTCGATCAGTTCCATCAGTTCCAGCGCACGCAGGTTGAAGGTCATTTTGCCGGACTCGATCTTCTCGATGTCCAGCATGTCGTTGATGAGACGGATGAGGCGTTCGCAATTGTTCTTGGCGATTTCTATCAACCCTTTGGCCTTGTCCGGCAGCGCGCCGCCGACGCCCCCCGACAGCAGCCCCAGCGACCCCCGGATCGAAGTGAGGGGCGTGCGCAGTTCGTGGCTCACCGTCGAGACGAATTCGCTTTTCAGACGCTCAAGCCGCCTGATTTCGGTGATGTCGGTGGCGAGCGTGTAAAACCCCTCTACCTCGCCGCGTTCGTTCCGCCTCGGAAGGTACTGCACCGCAAGATCGAGTAGATCGCCACCTGCTTTGACTTGCGTGCGTTCGAAATGCGCCTCCTCGCCGGCGAGCGCTCGCCGCACGTGCGGCTCCAGCACCCGGTATCGTTCCTCGCCAAAAATCTCTCTCATGGTGTGGTTGAGAATCGTCTCCCGCGGCCGTCCAAGCAGCTTGACCATGGTGTCGTTGCAAAAGCGCATGCGTTCCTCCGCATCGGCGTAGGAAATCACCGCCGGCACGGCATCGGTGACCAATCGCAGCTCCATCTCGCTCGAGCGCAGCGCCGACTCGACGTTCTTGCGCTCGGTGTCGTCGTCGAACACCGCGATCTCGTACAGCGGTTCGCCCTCGGCGTCGCGCACCAGCGCGACGGTGAGATGGACCCAGACCGTCGCGCCGTCCTTGCGCAAATAGCGCTTCTGGAACCGCGCCGACTCCAATTCGCCCGCGCGCACGCGGGCGCGCGCGGCATCGGTCTCGTCGCGGTCCTCGGGATGCGAGAGTTCCTTCACCGTGCGCCGGACCAGCTCCTTGTCGGAATAGCCGAGAATCGCGCACAGGCTGCGGTTGACGCGCAGGAAGCGTCCGTCCATGTTCACGTGCGCGATGCCCGAGCCGGCGAGCTCGAAGGTCAGGCGGAAGCGCGCCTCGCTTTCTCGCAGCGCCTGCTCCGCCTGCTTGATCTCCGAGACGTCCTGTGAAACGCCGATCACGCGCGTGACCGCGCCGCGCGCGTCCTTCACCGGGCGTCCGCGAGCCGCAATCCAGACGATCTGCCCGTCGGTTCGCCGGATGCGGAATTCGCTGCGGTAAGCCTCCCCCGAGCGCAGCGATTCGCCGCCGACGCGAACGAACTCGGCCATGTCCTCCGGATGAACCATTTGCTTCCTGTCCGGATAACCGCCGTCCGGCTCCGGCCCGAGCAGTCGTTGCGGATCGTCGTTCCAGACCAACTTGTCGGTCGCCACATCCCAATCCCAGCTCACCATCCCGGCCAGATCGAGCGCGAGCTTCAGGCGCTGGTCGTGCTCGAACAGCGCGCTCTCCGCGCGCTTGCGCTCGGTGATGTCCAGGTTGGTGCCGGCCATCCGCAGGGGTTTGCCCTGGCCGTCGCGCCGCACGACCTTGCCGCGGCTCAGGATCCAGATGAATTCTCCGTCCGTTTGCCTGACGCGGTGTTCTTCATGGTAATCCGCAGCGGCTCCGGTGAGCGCGTCCTTGAGCACCGTTTGGACCCTGTTGACGTCGTCGTCGTGGACCAGACCGAGCAGTTCCTTCGGACTGATCGTTGTTTCCTTCGCCTCGGCGCCGAGCATTTGCGCCCAGCCGGCACTGAGGTAGACCTGGTCCTTGCTCACATCCCAGTCCCATATCGCGCTACCGGATCCATCGAGCGCGAGTCCGAGCCGCTCCCGGGCGCTGCCGAGTTCGCGCTCGTAGCGCCGCCGGTCCGATTCGTACCGTTTGACCACGAAAACGAACCCTATGAGCAGCGCGATTGCCAGAGCGGTACCGATGTAAGTGAGCCTCAGGACCACGATGAGGCCGAGTACGGCCAGGATCGCCACGCCGGCGGCGATTGCCGCGATAAGCTTGGTGCTGGAGGAGATGCGCATGATTGCCGAAGTCGAGAGCGCTATTGCGCGGCGCTCTTGAGCGCGGCAAGCAGCGCCGCAATGCGTTCCTGCTCGGCCGCGTCGGGCAGCCGCCCGGCGGCGCAGATCGGCCCCAGGCACAGGTCGATTTCGTGTGCCACCTCGCCCGCGGATGCAAAACCGAAAGTTTTTGCGTTCCCGGCGATGTTGTGGGCGATTTGAATCAGATCCGCCAGAGTCGAAACGGGCGCCTCGGCGGCGATGAGCCGTCCCCAGAGATCCTCGAACTGCGCGACCGCGGCCGGCAGCGTGACCCGGTATTTGGCGCACAGCGCGGCGAACGTGCGGTGCAGCGCATCGAGAGAATCGCTCACAACGTCCTCACTTGTTCGAACTGTTCGAACCCGCTCGCGGCCCCGTCCGCCGTCGCCGGCCACCTTAACACCAACATCAAGCCGATGATACTATGTTCGCACAAGTCCCAGGCGGGACTGATCCGTCGGGCGTCGATACGGCGAATTCCATGCGCGGTGTGCCGGGTGACGCCGCCCCGGGTGAAGAACCGGTACCGATTCAAGAGGAGACGATGCAGGACCGCAAGAAGATACGCATCCTCATCATCGACGATGACCACACGTTTCGCGAATTGGCGAGCATGCTGCTGGGCGAGGCCGGTTATGCGATCGAGACGGCGGAGGACGCGATAGAAGGCGGCAAGGCGCTGCTCACGCGAAACTTCGATCTCGTCATCAGCGACATCAACATGCCCTACATGAACGGCCTCGAACTGGCATCGCTGCTTCGAACGGACGAAAAGACCGCGTCGATCCCGCTGATTCTTGCCAGTTCCCTCATGGACCCCGACACCATATCCAAGGCCGTGGCATTGCGCGCGGCGGACTACATGATCAAACCGGTCACGCTGGAGCGCCTGCTCGATACGGTCGGCGGCGTGGTGAAGCGACTCGGGCTGGGAACATAGACTGCGACTGAGCCCGCCAGGCGGGACCTGCCGCCGCGCTACGCGCTGGCGAAGCTGCCCGACAAGGAGATCTGGACCGGCGTCATCTTCAACGGCACCAAGATCGAATTTTCGCATCGAGCCGCGCCTGAAGCCCCGGCAGCGCCCGGGACACATCCGCGGGCCCGCGGTTGCGGTACTACAGCGCCACGTCCTTCAGGGTTGTCGTCAACCCGCGGGATCGGTCGGGTGCAGTCCACTTAGGTATTTCCAGGTAGAACGTGGCGCCCTTGCCCGGTTCGCTCTCGGCCCAGGCTCGTCCGCGCATGCACTCCATGGCTTTCCTCACAATCGCCAGGCCCACGCCGGTGCCGGGGTAGTCCTCGCTGCGGTGCAGGCGCTGGAAGATCCCAAAGATCCGGTCGTGGTACTTCATGTCGAATCCGACGCCGTTGTCGCGCACCCACAACAGGCATGTGGCTCCCTGGTCGCGCCCGCCGACTTCGATCGCGGGGTTCGGCGTGTCGCGGGTGAATTTGAGCGCGTTCCCCAGCAGATTGCGCAGCGCCATCGCCAGCCCCTCGCGGTCGGCGCTCGCCGCGCCCACGGGAACGGTCACGCTCAGCGCCACGCCGCGCGCCTTGAATTCCTCCGCAAACCCGGCAAGCAGCGTCTGGATCAGCGCCTGCAGTTCTATAGGCTCGGCGCGAGCATCCTCGCACTCCATCCGCGCGTAGGCGAGCAGATCGTTGAGCAATTGGTTCATCTGCTGGGCTGCGTCGCGCACGTTGTGCAGGAACTGGCGGCCTTGGTCGTCGAGCTTGTCGGCGTAGCCGTCCAGCAGCAATCTGCTGTACCCGTCGAGGCTGAGCAAAGGGGCTTTGAAGTCGTGCGCGACCGCGTAAGTGAAGGTCTCCAGATCGTTGTTGGCAGACTCGAGCTTTGCGGTGCGCTCCTGCACCCGCTGCTCCAGCTCGGTGTTGAGCTTTATTATCTCCTGCTCGGCGTGCTTGCGATCGGTGATGTCGCGCAACGTAGCGATGGTCTTCAATTCGCCGTCGGCGCCGCGCACAATCGTCGCCGAAACCGAGCATGGAATAAGAGAACCGTCGCCGTTCCTGAACGTCGCTTCCACGTCGATCGCCCGGCCGCATTGCTTGATGGCTTTCAGGATGGCGTCCCTGTAGTGGGCATCGTCGCATAATGCATTCATCGATGTTCCGATGAGGTCCTCTCTCTTGTATTGCCCCTTCGAGAGCGTCGCGACCTTGGGACTCATCTCCAATATGGTTCCATCCAAACTCGTCTCGACATAGACGTCCTGCAGATTGTCGTAGATGCGCCGGTATTTCTCCTCGCTCTCGCGCAGCTTGCGGTTCGCCTCCTCCAGTTGCGCCATCTTGTCCTCGACCTTGCGCGCAAGCGCCGACTCGTGCAGGGCGTGGGAAGTGGCGTCGTCCAGCGGCGAGTCCAGGGCGGGCGCCGCGCGCCCGGCCCACTCCTGCAGCACCGCGCGCAGTTCCAGCAGAAAGACCTCCCCCTCCACGGGTTTGATGAGATAGCGCACCGCGCCCAGCGCCATGGCGAATTGCTCGTCATCCGCGCGGATATAGGTGCCGGAGTAGAAGATGAACGGAATGACCTTGAGCGCCGCATCCTGCATCCAGGCGCGGCACAGCGCAAACCCGTCCATCTTCGGCATCAGCACGTCGGAGACGACGACATCGGGCGGCTCGCTGCGCGCGGCAGCCAGCGCCTCGAGGCCGTTGCCCGCAGCCGTCACCCGGTAGCCATTGGCCTCGAGCAGCATCTTGAGAAGATTGCGGTTCCTCTCGTGGTCCTCGACGATCAACACGTGAGTCATGCGACTCCTTCCCCGCGTCTATTCGGGGCGCACGCTGGCGAACCGCGGGCGCCCGGGTTCACGGATGGACCGGTTGCACCGCTGGAATTCGAAGTTCGGCACATCGCACGCATCACCGAATCACGCCTTCAGCCGGCATCGGGTCCGGGTTGTCGAGTTTTTGACGGATACTTGTTGAAACTCCGCCAAGGTTCCCCTCCCGGCAGCTGCGCGGGCTTCAGCGCGTTGCCGGTTCGCCAATGCAACATATTGAATATTAACCATAAACATACTGACACTGCCAATACTCTGGCGTGGGGTATGTTAAGGAAGCAATTATCGCGCCATTGATAATGAGAGCATAGGCGTGACCGGGTCGGAAGAAAATCCGGCGCCCGCGGGAAGACTGGGCGCCTCGCCATTCTGCCGATTTCAGCTTTCTAGGATTTGCACCGGCGTCCCGGCGCTAACCCGGTCGAACAACTCCAGAACATCATCATTGCGCATGCGTATGCAGCCGATCGAGCCGGGCGTTCCCATCTCGACGGTGCCGGGACTGCCGTGGATGTAGATGAACCTGCGCATGGTGTCGACTTCTCCCAGCCGGTTGAAGCCCGGCTCGCAACCGGAGAGCCACAGGATGCGGGTCAGGATCCAGTCGCGCCCCGGGAACCGCTCGCCGAGCGCCGGCGCATAAGTCTCGCCGGTCGGACGTCGGCGCACGAAGACGGTGTTGACCGGTTGCCCTGCGCCTATTTTCGCCCGGATCAGATGGCGACCGCGCGGCGTACATTGGCTTCCTGTCAATTCCCCCGGTCCGTTCTTTGCCGTCGATACGTCGTAATGCCGCAGCGCCCTGCCCTCGTCATCAAAGAGGGTCAGGCATTGGCGCGCGATGGAGATCTCAATCCTCGGCATCGCCGTCGCCCCCTTGCCTAAATCGGCGCGCCGCAAAGAATGCAGACAGCATCCCGCCGCACTCTTCGGCGAGCACGCCCGGCGTTACCTCGGCGTGGTGATTCAGACGGCGTTCGGCAAACAGATCGACGACGCTGCCGCACGCGCCGGTCTTCGGATCCGCCGCGCCGTAGACCACGCGCGCCACGCGCGCATGCATGATCGCGCCCGCGCACATCGCGCAGGGTTCGAGGGTCACATAGAGCGTGCAGTCGACCAACCTATAGTTGCCCAGGGCGCTCGCAGCCTCGCGCATGGCCAGGACCTCCGCATGGGCCGTGGGGTCGCAGGCCGAGATCGGGCTGTTGAAACCGCGCCCAAGGATGGTGCCGCCGCTCACTACGAGTGCGCCGACCGGCACCTCGCCGCTGGCAGCCGCCTCTGCGGCGAGCGACAAGGCTTCCCGCATCATCGCGGCGTCGAAGTCCTGGCTCGGTGCGGATTCCACGCCCGTTATGTCAACGGGGATATGGCCGCAAGACAAAGCGCAGCGCATCCATGCCGCGGCGCCTGCCTATTCGGCGTAAAGATTCGTTCCTGCCGCCCCGGCGGCGAGAAAACGGAAATTTCCGGCCGCCACGGCGTTGAGGTTGCCCCCCGTGCCTGACGGCGCGGCCTGCCAGCTGATGCCGTCGGCGCTCGTGAATACGCTGCCGCTGTTGCCAACCGCCACGAACTGGGCGATGAAACCCACCGACGTAAGCGTGTTTGCGGAGATCGGGGGGCGTGCGGTCCAGTTGACACCGTCCGCGCTGGTAATGACCGTGCCCCCGGCGCCGACCGCAACGAACGTGGCGGCAGTGGCACCGTACGCCACCGCCTTGAGATCGGAAGTGGTTTGCGATGCAACCGCCTGCCAGCTGGTCGCGTCCGTGCTCGTAACTATGGTCCCGTTGGCCCCGACCGCCACCCACCGGCCGTTTCCGTACGCAAGGCCGTACAAATGGTTCGTTGTACCTGCGTTGCCCAGTCCCCAGTTCGCCCCGTCAGCGCTGGCCGTAACGACCCCATTATTCCCTACTGCAACATTGATCGCACCGTTGGAAGCGCCGGCATAGAGATTACTTGCAGTCCCGGATCCTACCGGCGTCCAGGTCGCCGCATCCGCGCTGAGCAACGCCACCCCGCCCGCGCCTACCGCGATATACCCGCCGACTCCGTAAAACACGGCGTTCAGATCGCTGGTAACAACATAGCTGATTGCCGTCCAGGATGCGCCGTCCGGGGTGGAAAACATGGCGCCATTGGCGCCCACGACAACAAAGACGGTTCCAAACGCGGCGCCACGCAAATCGGTGGAAATCAGAGCAGGTCCCGCGATCCATGCATTTCCTGCGGGCCGCGGCGTCGCGGAAACCAGCGCGGTCCCGGACCCGCCGGGGCCGCCACCGGTTCTGCCGTTGATCGTAAAGTAATACGTGGTGCCGTTAGCCAGCCCCGTCACGCGTTGCGGCGAGACGGCATCAACAATGACCTTTCCGCCGGGTACGGACGTGAAGTTGGTCGACGTGAGTTCGCCGGACGGCGCGTAGAACAACCAGTAGTCCACATTCGGCGCCATCGTAAACGAAACCACGACGCTGCTCTCGGCGGCAGTGGCCTGGACGCTCGCAGGGGGCTCCGCAGACTTGCCCCCCCCGCTGCAGCCGGCCAGCAGCAGTACCGCAGCAATTGCCAGAGTGAAAGCAAACAGTCGATTCATTGCTATCCTTTGAATTCCGTTACCGGAAGCTTATCTCATTCCCACTCGATGATAAACGGCACTTGCAAACAGTTGTCATGCATAGAACTTTTTTTTGGGAGTAGCATTTTTACCGTCAAATTTACCGTCATTTGCATCTGATACCCCAAAATAGCTTACAGCATCTATCGGCATATATCGAAGACTCTCGACGACTCAACGCGCGCACCCTTCAGGATCTATCGGTATCTATCGCTGACTATCGGCAGCGCGAATCTTTCTGATCTTGCTGGGGGACAGCGGCTCGACCGGTGGCAGACACAGCCTGTCGAATTCTCGCAGCGTGACCTGATGCATCACACCAGAAGCGTGAAGACCCTTGGCCGTCTCGTGTACGGCTTCAAGAATTGGCGATTTAGTCTTGCGCATCGCAATCAACCTCCATCAATTCCCGTACCAGCGGCGGTAAGCATCAATCCATTCTGCCCCCTCAGGCCGCGGATCCGGCATCGGCAGATCGAGGATTGGGATTGCTTGAGCCGACTTCCAACGCAAGCAAATGGCGACGATTTGGTCGCGCTTGGTGATATCGAC
>MEQZ01000057.1:9519-9636 GCA_001770425.1 Betaproteobacteria bacterium RIFCSPLOWO2_02_FULL_65_20
TGCCCAAGCACTTGGGTCACGAATGGAAGAGCTAGATTCTCCTCGATCATGACGAAGAATCCGCCAGACTGCTCCGATTCATTGTAGGCGTCGGTGGTCGCCTCCTCGATCAGCTTA
>MEQZ01000057.1:9675-9783 GCA_001770425.1 Betaproteobacteria bacterium RIFCSPLOWO2_02_FULL_65_20
ATTGGACCAATTTCCGCTCGAAGTCAGCGCGGGCGGCGCAAAGCGTATAGGCTTCATACAGATCGACAAGAGCGCATTTTACCTCCTCGTAGGCAGAGGCGATGCCAC
>MEQZ01000057.1:9812-9981 GCA_001770425.1 Betaproteobacteria bacterium RIFCSPLOWO2_02_FULL_65_20
CATTGGTCGAAATCGGCAGCCAGCGTGCGCAGGTAGATTTCCCGCTTGGCCTGCCGCTCGGCCTCAGCCCTTTTGCGCTGTGCTGCTTCCTGCTTATTTCTCGTTTCGGCAACGGATGCAGCCAACTTTTGAAGTTCCGCGACCTTGCGGCGCCGCGGTTCGGTGTCTC
>MEQZ01000058.1:0-8363 GCA_001770425.1 Betaproteobacteria bacterium RIFCSPLOWO2_02_FULL_65_20
GGACAGCGTGCGACGACATCGTTCACCAGCTCGTTCATGCCGTGCTTGGCATACCACTTCCTCGCCAGGGCCTCGTCGGTGCGTATGTTGTCGCGCCAGGTACCGATAATCGCCAGGTCGGCGCGCTGGATCGAGTTCATGCAGTCGTTCGGGCAGCCCGAGAACTTGAACTTGAACTTGTACGGCAGCGCCGGGCGGTGGATGTCGTCGAGGAAACTGTTGATCACCATCCGGTGCGCCTTGCCCTCGTCGTAGCAGGACTGTTCGCAGCGCGCCGCGCCGACGCAGGACATGGCGGTGCGCAATGCGGGCCCGGCACCGCCCAGGTCGAAACCGGCCTCGTTGATCTCGTCGAAGGCCTTCTGCACGTTCTCGCTGGTCGCGCCCTGGAACATGATGTCGCCCGACTGGCCATGCAGGGCGATGAGGCCGGAGCCGTGCCGTTCCCAGATGTCGCACAGCTTGCGCAGGATCTCGGTGCTGTAATGCATGCCCGCCGGCGGCATGACACGCAGCGTATGGAACTCGGCCGCGTCGGGGTACACGGGCTTGCCGTTCTCGTCCTTGATCTCGGTGAAGCGCGGGATGATGCCGCCGCCGTAACCATAGACGCCGAGCGTGCCGCCTTTCCAGTAGCCCTTCCTGGTTTCGTAGGAATGCTCGAGGTGGCCGAGGAGGTCGGCTACGGCGTTCTTGTCCTTAGCCAGACGCTTGAGGCCGGTGACGAAACTCGGCCAGGGCCCGCTTTCCAACTGATCGAGCATCGGCGTCGCGTGCGATTTTTTTTCCATGGGCTCCTCCTGTCCGCTTGGTCAACCTTGGCCCGCGGCGACGCTCGCCTGGGGCGGGGTTTTGTAATTCGCCCCCCGGAGGCCCAGTCCCCTCGGGCCACGAGCAGTGAACCCCCAAGCGCCCCGTCGGCGACGATAACCACGTATGCTACTGACCGCTGGTGGTCGGTCCTATCACTCTGGTCGGGTATCCATGATAAGCCTCATAGGGGATGGGAGCATTACCCAAATGGGCTATGGCATGCCTGCCTGCCGTGATTATGGACGTGGAGGCCCGGGCCAGCGCTCAATATCCGCTTCACACGCGGCCTACGGTTGGGGTTGGCGGGTTTTCGGAGCCGGGACGTGTCGGTTCGTCGTCTTCGGGCGCCGGTCACGCTCCGGCGACTGGAGAGAAATATGGTGCAGATTACGCCGCTGGAGAGACTTCGGGTGCCGATAGGCGGCCAGGAAATCCAATTGCAGCAGGTGGACCATGAGGCCGGCGGCATGAGCATGCTTCGAATAAGGATACGCGAGCGATCGCGTTTCACAGTATTCGACATCGATCCGCTGACGGCGCGCCAATGGGGCGCTGCGATGACGCGTTGGGCGCAACTGCAGCCCGAGACCGGTGGTCCTGTCCGGCCTGCTGCAGGCGGGTCCGCGGGCGATGTCTGAGCGCACGGGAGCCGATGCAATGTCCACCGATGGCGACGGCGTCACGGTAGACATCGCGTTCGCGCTGGAGGGGAAGAACCTCGATCAGGATTACAGTTTCGCGCTCATGCGGGAGATTGCGCGCCGCATTCCCTGGATCGAGTCCGAACCCGAGGCGGGCATACATCCGCTGCGCGCCGCGAAGACCGACGCAGGCGCCCTGTTGCTCCCGCGGCGCGCCAAACTGGTGCTGCGCCTGACCCGGCGGCGGGTGCAGGAAGCCATGGCATTGTGCGGGCAGGACCTCACCGTTGGCGGCCACGGGCTCAAGGTCGGCGCGGCGAAGGTACGGCGATTGCTTCCGATTGGAACGCTTTATGCGCATATCGTGACGGCCGCGAACGATGATGAACAAACCTTCATGAACGACATGGCCTCGAGTCTGCGGGCGCTGCGGGCATCCTGTGAACTTGTATGCGGCAAGCGCCGCAGCTTGCGCACCGAGACACGGGAAATCGTCGGCTACAGCCTCATGCTGCACGGCCTCGGACCGGAGCACTCCATACTGATGCAGCGGGTCGGATTGGGCGATAATCATATGCTGGGGTGCGGCATTTTCGTCGGCCATAAATCGGTCGCAGCAGTAGCTTGACGGCGAGGCCCGGGGAGCATCACCCGCGCCAGGTGGGCCAGCCGGATGACATCAAGAGGAAACGGGAAATGGGATATGTCGTTGACGGCGTGGAACTCAAAACGGATGAGCAGGGTTTTCTGCTGGAACCGGATTACCGCGACGAAGCAGTCAAGGTCATCGCGGCGGCCGAAGGCATCGAATTGACCGATGCCCACTGGGAGGTCGTCAACTTCCTGCGCGATGAATACAAAGCCAACGGCCACACCCCCAATTTCCGCACCATGCTGAAGGACGTGCAGGCGATACGACCGGGCGCGGACAGCAAGGCGCTCTACGACCTGTTCCCCCTGGGGCCCGCCAAACAGGGAGCGAAGGTCGCCGGCCTGCCGCAGCCTCTGGGCAAGGGAGGTTACTAGCGTGAACACAGCGACCGTCATCAAGCCCGACGCGTCCCTGGATCTCAAGGGGCTGTCCTGTCCCGGCCCCCTGCTCGGCGCGAAAAAAATCATCGACGAGCTTCGGGCCGGCCAGGTATTGCTCTTGATTTCCGATTGCCCGGGCACCAAGGACGATCTGTTTTCCTGGGTGAAATACACCGATAACGAGGTCATCAGAACCGAAGCCATGCCGGAGGGCGGCCTGGGTTTCTACATTCGCAAGGGCAAGTCCAAACACCTGTCCCCGAACGCGGTGCTCGACATGCGGGGCATCTCCTGCCCCGGACCGATCGTCGAGGCGAAGAAGCTGATCAACGGGCTGCAGTCGGGCGAAGTCCTGAAACTGGTCAGCAATTGTCCCGGCATCAAGAGCGATATTGCCGGATGGACCCGTGCCACCGGCCTCAAGCTCCTGGACACCGTCGAGACCGCGCCGGGCGAGTACGAGTTCTTCATCGCCAAGGCGCGGCCGTGACAGCGGTTCCCGGACAGGAACCCTGAGTGCGCATCAAGAGCCGCTGGTTCAGGGACGACAAGCCCAAGAGCGCGCAGCAACTCGCGGGGGCCGTGGCGTTCATCGTCTGGCGTGTGGTGCAAAACGCGCTCAAACGCATGCGGGTGGCGCAGTTCGATATCGATCCGGGCCCCCAGTACTTCTCGTTCTCCGGCGAGTTCCTGGTGTTCCTGGTCCAGATCGCAGACCGCATCGCGTACCAGCGCATGGAAGCCTCCGAGCGGGTCGCCTTCACGACCGCGCTGGCGCTGCGCCTGGGCGAAATTCTCGAAGACAACCAGACCGACCTGCTGGGCCCGGCGGGGGACCGCAGCTACCGGAGCCGGTTCATTTCGCTGTTCAACGAGCGCTCGCCGGACTATGCGCACTACGGATACACGGACGCGGGACCGGATTTCGCGTTCGTCCGCCATCTGGGAAACAGCTTGCTGGAAATCATGCCCGAAAAGGATCATTCCTGGGTGGTTTCGCAGGTGATGGAAATCGAGGCGCCCGAGGCGGTCGCGATGGTCCAGAAAAGCATGGCGGATCTGTTCCAGACCGGGCCGCGGCCGGCGCGCGCGCCCAGGGCACGGGTGAGCGGGGACTGAGCGATGCACGCGAGCGCACGCGCGGCACATGCCCTCGCGGCAAACCCTTTCGATCCGGAGAACGAATCGGCATACCGGCGATGGCGTGATCAGAAGCTGCGCAACCACCCGTCCCGGGTCGAAGAACTTATGGTCGAAGTCGGCGATCCGCGTGCGCTGACGGACGCCGAACACGAAGCCATCCTGCAGCGCTGCCGCAAAGCCAACATGGCGATCTACGCCGGGGGAGCGCGCGAAGCGGACAAGGACATTCCCCGATTGCTGGGGCGGCAGTTCGGGTTGCAGCGCCTGGACGCCAACTGGCTGGCGGACGACGATGGAATCAGCCAGCTGACGGTGTCCGGAACCGGCGAGCGCCGGGACTACATTCCCTACACCGACCGGCCCATCAAGTGGCACACCGACGGCTATTACAATCCGCCGGCGCGACGCATTTGGGCGATGCTGCTGCATTGCGTCTCGAGCGCCGCCTCCGGCGGCCGCAGCGGGCTGATGGACCATGAGATTGCGTATCTGCTGCTGCGCGACGCAAACCCGGATTTCGTGCGCGCCTTGATGGCGCCGGAGGCGATGACGATACCCGCGCGTTCGAACGATGCCGGGGTGGCCCGCCCCGCCCAGACCGGACCCGTTTTTCATGTGGATCCGAACTCCGCCCGACTGCACATGCGATACACGGCGCGTACCCGCAGCATCCGATGGAAGCAGGATGCGCCGACGCTGGCCGCCAGCGCATTTCTCGAGAACCTGCTGAACGCGGACTCCCCCTACCTGTTTCGCGCAACCCTGGCACCGGGAATGGGCATCGTCTGCAACAACGTCCTCCACGATCGCTCCGGATTCGCCGACGACCCGACGCATCGCCGCCTCCTGTATCGCGCGCGCTACTTCGACCGGATCGAGGATGGCGCCGCCGTCTCGACGGAGCCGGCAGCGTCTCAAGCTTCGCCGTGAAAAGATGACCCACTGGCTGACGTTGTCCCGCGCGGCGCACCTGGTGGGCGTTTCGCGCGGCGTATTGCAGGAAAAGATCCGCAACGGCGAATTGCATACGAGCGAGGGCACGGTATCGACCGAGGAACTGCTGCGCGCATTTCCCCAGGCCGAACTCGATGCGTCCGGCGCATTCGAGCGTGTCACGCTGATCAAGGAAAGAGCATTTGCGCGCCGCGTTCAGGAACACATCCTGCCCACGCAGGAACTGCTGGCGCAGCGGCTCTTCTCCCAGACCGAGGAACTCGCCGACGTTCGCCGGCACCTGGTGCGCTACCACGACCTGGTCGTCGCCTTGCAGGCACGGCTTCGCGCCCGTGCCGGCGACGCGGGCGATCCGGCCTTGCGCGCCCTCGAGGAATTCCTGGAAAAAGGTCTCTCCGACGTACTTGCCACCGAAAACGCCGATGTGCTCACCGTCATGGATGACATGCTGAAAGTGATGTCGGCCCGCGTCACGGTCCGTCCCAGCGGCCGCGAGTTTCTGGTCGAAGGCCACGAAACGCTGCTTCAGGCAGGACTGCGGGCGGGGCTGCGGTTCAACTATGGCTGCGGCAACGGCAGTTGCGGACTGTGCAAGGCCCGTATCGTCTCGGGTTCCGTCGCGCGGGTCCAGACGCTCGAATATCCGCTGTCGGAAGCGGAAAAACTGCAGGGTTATACGCTGCTGTGCGCGCATACGGCGGCCTCCAGCGACCTGGCCATCGAAACGCTGGAAGCCTCGGGGCCGCTGGAAATCCCCGCCCAGCAGATCGTGGCGAAGGTGCGAGCAGTCACGCCGCTGGCCGGCGACACCTGCCTGCTGCACCTGCAGACCCCGCGCACCAAGCGGCTGCGTTTCCTCGCCGGCCAGACCGTCACACTTGGCGCCGCCGGCGCGGGCGACGACGTGCATGCCTCCTATGCGATTGCCAGTTGCCCCTGCGACGACCGCAATCTGCTGTTCTACATCGCGCGCAACCCGAACGACGCCTTTGCCCAGCGTGTCTTTGCCGGCGCGCTGAAGACCGGGGAAGCGGTGACCGTATGGGGGCCGCAGGGAGACTTCGTCCTTGCCCAGAGCGACCGCCCGCTGGTGTTCGCGGCGTGTGACATCGGCTTTGCGCCGGTGAAAAGCCTGATCGAGCACGCGATGGCGGTCGATGCCGCCGAATCCCTGTCACTGTATTGGCTCGCCACCCGCGCCGACGGACACTTCCTCGCCAACCAGTGCCGCGCCTGGTCCGAGGCGCTGGACCAGTTCGATTATTCCCTGCATACGGATGTCGATGCGGCCGCTGGCGCAAAGCCCCTGTTGCAGGCGATGCAGGCCGACCTGTTTCTAGGCCGATGCGATTTCTATGTAGCCGGTCCCGAGCCGTTCGTCGAGGCTGCCGCCGGCGGGCTGCGGACATCCGGCGTTCCAAAGCGGCAGATCATGACCATGATCGTCTGAGGCAGGCATGAGCGGTGACGCATGATCCGCCGCCTGGATGGCCTGGTGGAGGCAGTGCAGACCAACTGCCACATCGCCGACGCGCGCCATGCCGGCGATCTCACGCTTTGCACCTATCTGCTGGCAATGCGCGAGTTCTACCGCTGGGAACATGGCACCGCCTTCGCCGAGCAGCCTGCGCGCGCCGAGATCGGAGCCTGGATCGCCGAGCGCGAGGCGCTGTGGGAGTCGCTTGCCGACGCTGACTTCCTGCCGCTGCCGCTCGAAGGCAGTCAGTTCGGGCCATTCGATTCGACCGTGATCAACGAGGCGCTCGCGCCGCACGGGCTGGTGTATGGCGCCGGCGTCGCGCATTTCGGCAAGCCCCAGTTCTTCCTCGGGGAACTGAAGCGGCGGGAGGAGCGCAACGGCCTGCGGATTCTGGTTGCCGGCTGCGAATATGCGCGCAATCTTGCCGCGGCGCCGGCAACGCTGCTCGATACGACCATCCAGCTGCGGCAGGAATCGCTGCGGCGCTGGCTGTGGGAAAAATTCGAGGGCTGGGGTGTGAAAAAACCCGGCGGCGCCCTGCACGCAGCGCTGCTCGCGTACGGATTCGATCTCGACCCCGAGGCCGCGCTGGCCCGCATGGCCGACGCGGAAGGCGAAACGATGATCCTGCACGAACTGGGTGAATTCGAGGCGGGCCAACTGCTCGGCGGGGAATGGCAGGCTATGTGCGCCGGCTTCACCGGCCGTCGCGCCGAACTGGTTGCGCGCGCGCTGCGCGACAACCTCGCGGATTGCCTGGTCACCCTGCCGACGCTGCTGGATCGCGGCGCCGCCAGGTCCATCCATTTCTGGTTTTCCAATTTCGACGGCATCCGGCGCGAACTGTTTCCGCGCCTGGCCGATACCTATGCGGCGTGGTGCGAGGGCAATCAGGGGGCGTTCGCCGCAGCCATTGCCGCCGGGCGCGAGCACTGGCTAGACAGGTGCGTGCTGGCTCTGTCGTTGCACCGCGACCGTGGCGCCGGCGCGGAATCGCCTATCGCGGGGCTGCTGGACGCCGCGGACGCACGCTTATGAACGCGCAACCTTAGCCCGCGCGGAATGAGACGCCGGGTGGCAACGTGAGTACAGCTTCGTACCTCGGCCAGATCAGGCCTCGACCGGCAATCCGGACGCCTTCCACTCAGGAAATCCGTCCTCCAGCCGGCGCGCCTTGAAACCTTTCTTGCGCAGCAACGCTACCGCATCCACCGAAAGGAGGCAGTACGGGCCGCGGCAATAGGCGATGACTTCCCGCCCCTTGGGCAATTTTCTCAAGCGCTTGCCCAAGTCCTCGACCGGGACGTTGATCGCGCCCGGCAAATGCCCGGCGGCGAACTCTTTGGCCGGGCGGACGTCCAGCACGGTCACGAGCCCGAGCTTCGAGCGCTTGAACAGCTCGGCGGCAGGGACCGGCTCCAGGTCGTCGCGCGCGGTGATGTAGGTGCGCACCAGTTGCTCCATTTCGGCGAGCTGCGTCTCGGCGACGTGTCCCAGCGCCGCGATCAAAGCCACCACGTCCGAGCCCGCCAACTCGTAGAACACCCGCAGGCCCTCCTTGCGCGCCCGCACCAGCCCGGCGCGGCGCAGTTCCTGCAGATGCTTCGATGCGTTTGCGACCGAGAGCCGCGTCATGCTCGCAAGCTCGTCCACGCTGCGCGGCCCTTGCGCGATCGACTCCAGCAACTCCAGTCTGTTGCCGCTTGACAGCGCTTTCCCCACCCGCGCGAGCTGGGCATGCACGTCCTGTTTGAAATTGCCTGTTGACATCGCGGTCGTCGCCCCCTAGTATTCAACTAATCGGTTGAGTACTTGAATTATACCTGCCCGGCCGGGTCAGGCCAAGGTCCAAGTGGACGAGGAACAATTATGACATTTAACGAATGGGCGCTCGGCCACGAGCCGGCCGTCCGCCTGGGCGCATTCCTCGGCATGTTCGCCCTGATGGCGATCTGGGAGGCGCTGGCGCCCAGGCGGGCGCGGTTGCTGCCGCGGCGGGTGCGCTGGCTGCACAACCTGGCGCTGGTGGTGTTGAACGGCCTGATCCTGCGCCTGCTGTTTCCGCTGGCGGCGGTCGGATTCGCCCTGCTCACCGCCGAACGTGGCTGGGGATTGCTGAACGCCTTCGATGTCCCGTTCTGGTGGGCACTCGTGCTGTCGGTGATCGCACTCGACTTTGCCATCTATCTGCAGCATGTCATGTTTCACGCGGTGCCGCTGCTGTGGCGCCTGCACCGGGTTCATCACGCCGACGCGGACATCGACGTAACCACCGGCGCGCGTTTTCATCCGATCGAGAT
>MEQZ01000058.1:8408-10140 GCA_001770425.1 Betaproteobacteria bacterium RIFCSPLOWO2_02_FULL_65_20
CGTTTTCATCCGATCGAGATCCTGCTGTCGATGCTGATCAAGTTCGCGGCGATCGCGGTGCTCGGGGCGCCGGCGGCTGCGGTACTGGTGTTCGAGGTGCTGCTGAACGCGACTGCGATGTTCAACCACGCCAACCTCCGGCTGCTCGAATCGGTTGACCGCTTCCTGCGGTTGATATTGGTCACCCCCGAAATGCATCGCATCCACCATTCGATGGAGGCGGCCGAGGCGAACAGCAACTTCGGTTTCAATCTGCCTTGGTGGGACCGGCTGTTCGGCACCTATCGCGACCGCGCACGCCTGCCGCAGGAGAGCATGGCGATCGGCGTGCATGGGCTGACCGGCAGCGACGCGGCGGTCAAGTTCATGGGCTTGCTTGCGCTTCCCTTCGCCGAGGCGGGCAGCGGCTATGCGATCGGGAGCACACGCGAATCCGGTCATGAAGCCAGCCATGAAGCCAGGTAACGCGGCGCGCGTGAATCCGGCCCGTGACGCAAAAGGAGAGCAGCACCATGAAGAACCTATTCATCCTGAATGATGCTCCATATGGGAATGAACGCAGCTATAACGGCTTGCGCCTCGCCGGAGCCCTGTCGAAGGCCGACGGCGAGGAAGTGAAGCTGTTTTTGATGGGTGATGCGGCGTCCTGCGCCAAAGGCGGGCAAAAGGTTGCCGAGGGTTTCTACAATATCCAGATCATGCTCGGTCGCGTTCTGCGCAACAAAGCCGAAGTCGGCGTGTGCGGAACCTGCATGGACGCGCGCGGGATCACCGATCCCGAGCTCTTGGATAAGGCCCGCAGAAGCACTCTCGCCGAGTTGACGTCATGGACGCAGTGGGCGGACAAAGTGATCATATTCTGAGGCAGCGATACTTTTGTTTGAAAGGAGCGAACCCGATGGGCAAGGCATTGATGATTCTGAACGAGCCCGCATACGGAAGCGAACGTGCTTACAACGGGCTGCGGCTCGCGGGCGCCATGGCAAAGCGCGCGGGTACGCAGATGCGGGTCTTCTTGATGGGCGACGCGGTGGCCTGCGCCAAGCGCGGTCAACGGGTACCGGGCGGCTATTACAGTCTTGAGGCGATGCTGGGCACGGTGCTCCAGCATCACGGCGAGGTCGGCGTCTGCGGCAGTTGCCTCGATGCCCGCGGCATCGCCGACGCCGACCTCACGCAAGGCGCGCGCCGAAGCAGCATGGAGGAACTTGCGACTTGGACCGGCGAGTGGGCCGACAGAGTGATGGTGTTCTGACCATGAGCCGAACCGCGCTGATTCTCGGAGCTGGTCTCGGCGGGCTGGTCGCCGCAGAGACCTTGAGAAAACTCCTGCCCGCCTCCGACCGCGTGATTGCGGTTGATCGCGCCGAGCGGCACTTTTTTCCGCCGTCGTTGTTGTGGCTGATGGTCGGCGAGCGCAAGCCGGAGGATTTCACCCGTTCCCTGGACCGGTTGATCGGTCGAGGCGTCGAGTTCCGCCACGGCGATGTCACCCGTATCGATCCGCAGCGCCGTGAAGTCGAGATCGCCGGCGAATCGCTCGCGGCCGACGCGCTGGTGATCGCGCTCGGGGCGGAGTACGCGCCGGAGGCGATCCCGGGGCTCGCGCAAGCCGGCCTCAACCTCTACACCATGGAAGGCGCGACAGCCATCCGCGACGCCCTCGCCCGCTTCGAAAGCGGGCGCATCGTCGTGCTCACCGCCGCGCCCATGTATAAGTGCCCGGCGGCCC
>MEQZ01000059.1:0-1556 GCA_001770425.1 Betaproteobacteria bacterium RIFCSPLOWO2_02_FULL_65_20
CTGTGGGACTCGAACCCTCTCCCAGCACGCCGCAGCACATGGCGGCGTTGATACGCGACGGGATGGAGCGCTGGGGCAAGCTGATCGCGGACCTCAGGCTGGAACTGAACTAGCTCGCCACCGAGCTTACTCGTGCTTTCCGTCCTATAGATCCTTGGGAGCGCTTGAATATAAGTAAATCATAATAGATTGATATACGTCAAGACACCGTAATTCCAATGTGCCTAGCATGATTCCAAGCACATTGAGTGGCTGGCTACAACGGCCCTCAAGAGCGCTTCTTTACAAAAGGAGAGCTAGGTAATGCGCACGGGAATATTCATGGTTGTTGTCATGGCTTCCATGGTTCTCGCCTCCGCAGCGCATGCCGGGACCGATCCCGCATCGGAAAAGTTGTTTAAGTCCACGTCCGATCACACCAAATTCAAGGCGCTACAGCAGGACTTCAACTCCGGGCCGGAAGTCACCAAAGCCTGCTTGTCCTGCCATACGGAGGCCTCCAAGCAGCTACATCGAACCCAACACTGGACATGGGAGTTTCTGAACCCGGACGGCCAGCGCCTGGGCAAGAAGAACGTCATCAACAATTTCTGCACCTCGGTGGCATCGAACTATGCCTCCTGCACCACTTGCCACATCGGCTACGGTTGGAAAGACGATAAGTTCGACTTCACTTCGGAAGTCAACGTCGACTGCCTGATCTGTCACGACAGCACCGGCAGCTACAGAAAGCAGCCGGGTTTGGCCGGAAACGTCGTCACCAAACCGATGGAAAATCCTCCCGGCTCGGGCAACATGATCAAACCGATCGATTTGAAGAAAATCGCGCAGGCGGTCGCCAAAACCAGCCGGGACAACTGCGGCGCGTGCCATTTCTTCGGCGGCGGCGGAGACGGCGTCAAACATGGTGACATGGACAGTTCGCTCGCATCGCCGGACACGGCGCTCGATGCGCACATGGACGCAACCGGCAACAACTTCGCCTGTGCCACCTGCCACATGACGGAAGGCCATCAGGTGCCCGGCAGCCGTTACGCGCCCACCGCGCAAGATAAGGGCGGCGCGCGTTTGCGCGGCAAGGAGTACACGACCAACCCGACCACCTGCCAGTCCTGCCACGGCCAGGCACCGCACAAGGCCAATGCCAAACTCAACGATCACACCGACAAAGTGGCCTGCCAGACCTGCCATATTCCCGCTTACGCGCGCGGCGGCGTTCCCACCAAGATGTCCTGGGACTGGTCGACGGCCGGCAAGATGGGGCCCGATGGCAAACCGCTGACCAGAAAGGACGCCAAGGGTCACCTCCTCTATAGCGCGGCCAAAGGCGACTTCGTCTTGGGCGAGAACGTCGTGCCCGACTACATGTGGTTCAACGGCAAGGTGAAATACACCTTGTTCGGCGACAAGGTCGAGAAAAGCGACCATCCCACCCGGATCAACCACTTCGAAGGCAGCGCCGGCGACGGGAAGTCGCTGATATGGCCAGTCAAAGTATTCCGCGGCAAGCAGGCCTATGACCCAATAAACAAATCCCTGGTCGTGTTGCACATGGC
>MEQZ01000059.1:1687-7881 GCA_001770425.1 Betaproteobacteria bacterium RIFCSPLOWO2_02_FULL_65_20
CCCACATGGTGGCTCCGGCCAAGGACGCCCTGCGTTGTAACGATTGCCACGGCAAGGACGGCAGGATGAACTGGAAGGCGCTGGGCTATGCCGGCGACCCCCAATCAGGAAAGAAATAGGTGCCTGGAACAAGCAGCGCGATGGGAACCATCGCACATTCATGCAGCAAGACATAGAACAGAAACGATCCTAGTACAAGGAGCCTTATCATGATCAAGAAACCATCCCCTGCTTATGCTCTGTCGCTATGCCTGCTCGGCTGCGGCTTGGTCGCGAGTGCCGCCCATGCCGCCGACAGCGATTGGAAGCGCGGGCGCATCTACTACCGGCAGGTGTGCACCGCCTGCCACACCGCAGAACTGAAGAAACCCATCGCACCCAACGACAGGACCCAGGCGGAATGGGCGGCCTACCTCAAGGCCGACAAGCACGGCAAGGGCAAGGACACGGTCAAGCACTATTTCAGCAGCCAATACCGCGACAGCATCAAGGCCAAGAACGCGGCGGCGGCGAAATACGCCAACCTGCCGGAGAAAGACCTGATCGAGGACGTCAGGGCTTTCCTGCACAAGAGCGCCAAGGACGGCGACTCGCCGGCCGGGTGCAGCTAGGCATGTACCAAGGCGCAACCTGGCGCAACGGCTTCAAGGCCGATTACGAGCGAATTTTCGTCGAACCGTGGTCGCCCTACTTGGGCGCCATCCTGCTGGTGATGGTCATTCTCGGCCTGATGATCAGCGGCCTGTTCTGGGGCGTGTTCGGCGGCCTCAAACTGTGGGGCGACTGGTTCAACAGCACAATCGGCCTGGGCGAGGCGCTGAAGATCAAGACCGAACTCGACAGCCCGCTGATGCACCGCATGTCGCTGATGAACATTACCCTGCTGAGCGGGGCGTTCGCCGCGGCACTGATGTCGCGCCAGTTCGGCATCAGTCGCGCGCCCAGACTCGAATACGCCTGGGGCGCGCTCGGTGGCACCCTGATGGGCATCGGCGCCACGCTGGCCGGCGGCTGCACGACGGGCGGCTTCTTCACGCCGGTACTGCATTCCTCGCCGGCCGGCTGGATGATGGCGCTGGGCCTCATGGCCGGCGCCGTAATCGGTCTGAAGCTCCTGCTCTGGACGCTGGGCAACATCAGCTGGGGCATGCAGGTCCCGGCGTCCGGCGAGTCTTCGTCGCGCGAACGCTATCCGCTGTTCGGCGTTCTCGTCGCGGGGGTAATCGTCACCTGGACCCTCATCTGGGCTTACTCCGCAGACGAGAAACTCGCCGTCCGTGCAGTCATCGTGATCGCCGGCTTTGCCATGGGTTTCATCCTGCACCGATCGCGCCTGTGCTTCGCCCGCGGCTTTCGCGAGCCCTTCATGACGGCCGAGGGCGACATGACCAAGGCGCTGATCCTGGCGCTGGCGATCGCCATCCCGCTGGCCTCGCTGCTGTTCCAGAAAAAGGTGATCGATCCTTACATCGCCATTCCGGCGACCTTTTGGGCGGGCTCACTGCTCGGCGGCGTGATCTTCGGCGTAGGCATGATCTTCGCCGGCGGCTGCGCGTCGGGCGCCCTGTGGCGCGCCGGCGAGGGAAATCTCAAACTCTGGGTGGCGATCGTCTTTTTCGCCTGGGGCGGCTCGACGTTCTCCGGCCTCTTGCGTCGGTGGGACGTGATGACGCTCGATGTGAATCTCGACGGCCTCGAGTTTACCAAGGTCGGCATCCAGGCCTATCTGCCCGACATGCTGGGCGGTTGGGAATGGGCCTTTCTGGTGGGTTTCGGAATTCTGCTGCTCTGGTATTTCTTGGTCCGATACAACGAATCGACCGATACATTCACCGTTCTGTAAGACCTCACTTCATTGACCATTAAGGAGATCACAGTGCGTACTCAACTGAACAGTCTTGGAATCGCGCTGGTGTTGGCTCTGCCCGTCGCGCTAACCGCAGCAATCCGTACCACCCCTGCGCATGCTCAACCGGCGGCGAGCCTGCAGGCAGCACAGGCCAATTATTACGGACACCGGGTTGATTTCGATTTCGTCAAGCAGCGGGTTCAGATCCCGCCCAGGAAGGGCGTGTTGCTGATCGATGCGCGACCCGTCGCGCGCAAGTTCAACCCCGGCCACATTCCGGGCTCGATCAGCATTCCGGACGACAGGTTCGAGCCGATGAAGGACCGGCTGCCGCAGGATAAGAGCACGCTGCTGATCTATTACTGCGAAGGTCCCGAATGCGTGCTCAGCCACAACTCGGCGAGGAAAGCCGAAGCACTCGGCTACACCAATGTGAAGGTGTATACCAACGGCTATCCCGAGTGGGTCGCCAAGGGCGAGTTCGGTGCGGTCGCGGGCGCCTACGTCAGGAAACTGATCGACGAGAAGGCCAGTTACACGCTGGTCGATTCGCGACCCAAGCGCGTGGTGGACAAGGACGGCATGATTCCGACTGCGGTGCATATTTCCGACAGCGAATTCGACCAGCACACCGACAAGCTGCCGGCGGACAAGGCGACCGAGTTGATCTTCTATTGCGGCGGGCTTGAATGCCCGCTCAGCCCCAATTCAGCCGCGAGGGCGCGCAAGCTCGGCTACACCAACATCAAGGTCTACGCCCTGGGCCATCCTGATTGGCTCGCGCTCTACGGCGCGCGCAAAGCGGCCGCCGCGCCTGCCGCCGCCGGGGCCGCACCCAAAGCGGGCGTCAAGATCGAGTCGGGCAAGGAGAAGGGTTCGATTTCGACCGCATGGTTCGAGCGCGTCATGAAGGAGAGTCCGGGCGCGCTGCTGCTGGTCGACATCCGCGACCCGAAGGAGTACGCGGCGGGCACGATCAAGGGTGCGGTCAATATTCCCATGGCCGAACTGGCGCGGAAAATCGGCTCCCTGCCGGCTGACCAGGCGATCGTGTTCATCTGCTCCACCGGCGCACGCTCCGGCGAAGCCTACGATACCGCCAAGTTGCTTCGCCCCGATTTGAACGTTTATTTTCTCGATGCCAAGGTGAGCTACGGCGGAGACGGAAGCTTTCGCATCATCCTCTAGCGGCGCGCTTTCTCCGTTTCGGTCGCGGCATCAAGCGGAGCAAATCGCCGCGCAGCGGCTTTTCCTGGTCGAGCTGCGCGGCAATGCGATTGCAGACGCGGCGGCAGATCTCCACCATTTCCGGGTCCGCCGCGCGGTAGTAGACCTGGTGGCCTTGCTTGCGCCGCGCGAGCACCCCGCTCCTATGCATCAGGTTCAGGTGGCGCGAAATATTCGTCTGGGTTGCGCCGAGTTCTTCGACGATCTGCGACACGGGCTTTTCCACTTCGCAAACGGCATGCATGATGCGCAGCCGCGTCTGCTCGGACATCACTCTGAAATATGCCGCTACGGCATCGAAGGCGTGGTCGAGTTTGTCCATCTTGGCTCCGGTTGTGTGGCTGCAGTTGTTTCCAGTATGAGTATATAAACAATTGCGCAGATTATCATTCACGCAAGTCTCAATGAGCCAGTAGGCGCTCGACGGCGACCGGGCACGGTTGCCGGTCCGGCATTACAATCCGCCGAGCGAAGGCGAGTCATCTCCGGGGCGATGCGTGGCAGCGCTCGATCCGCATCAGACCGCCGCATCGCCGAGCCGCCGCGATTTGGGAGAATGCCGTGACCAGCGACGACCTGCGACTAAGGGTGGCCCGGAGGGCCGAGCACTACACCCCGGACATGGTGCGGTTTCTGCGCGAGATGATTGCCATCCCGTCGGAAAGCGGCGGCGAAGGCGCCGTCATCGCGCGCATCAAGGACGAGCTCGCGCGGCTGCGGTTCGATGAGGTGAAGGTCGACGGCCTCGGCAATGTCCTGGCGCGCGTCGGAGAGGGGCCTACGGTAATCGTCTTGGATGGCCATGTCGACACCGTGGGCGTCGGTGATCCGTCCACCTGGTCCCGCGATCCCTATCTCGGTGAGCTGGCCGACGGCGTCATCTACGGGCGAGGGGCGAGCGATCAGGAAGGCGGACTGGCCGCCGCGGTGTACGGGGCGAAGATCGCCAGGGAATTCGGCCTTCTCGACGGCTGTCAGGTCTGGGTGACGGGGACCGTGATGGAGGAGGACTGCGACGGCCTGTGCTGGCAGTACATCCTGCGCGAGAAGGTCCTGACGCCGGACGTGGTCGTGATCACCGAGCCCACCAATCTGGGCGTGTACCGGGGGCATCGCGGCCGGATGGAGATGGAGGTTCGTACCCAAGGGCTCTCCTGCCACGGCTCGGCGCCCGAGCGGGGCATCAACGCCGTCTACAAGATGGCCCCGATCGTCGCAGACATCGAACGATTGAACGATCGGCTGGCGGTAGGCGCGGACCCCTTCCTGGGCAAGGGGTCGGTGACAATCTCGGAAATCCGTTCGACCTCGCCGTCGTTGTGTGCGGTGGCGGACAGCTGCACCATTCATCTCGACCGCCGGCTTACGCGCGGCGAGACGCTCGACGCTGCGGTTGCCCAGGTCGAGGCTCTGCCGGGCGTAAAGGCGGCGGGCGGGACGGTCACCGTCCTCGACTACGCGATTCCCTCCTATACCGGACTGGTGTATCCCACGCGCAAGTACTACCCGACCTGGCTCATGGACGAATCGGATCCTGCCATCCGCGCGGCCGTCGAGGCGGCCGGTGATGCGCTCGGCCGTCCACCGCTGGTCGGCAAGTGGACCTTTTCGACCAACGGGATCGCGACCCGCGGAATGCACGGCGTGCCGACCGTGGGCTTCGGTCCCGGCGACGAAGTGTATGCGCATACCCCGTCCGACCAGTGCCCGGTCGATCACCTGACCCGGGCGGCCCATTTCTACGCGGTCTTCCCGATGCGGTTCGCCTCGAGCAGGAGATAGCCATGGACGCGATGATACGCAAGGAGCTCGACACCGTCGCCGCCCTCGAGGGGAAGCTGCACAACCGCGACTTCCTGCTCACCTGGGACCACTCCGACGCCGCGATCCGCTCGATCGTGGTGGTGGCCTCCGTCCTGCGATCGCTTGCGCGCGCCGGCCTTTCCGCCAGGGTGTTCGACACCGGGCTGGGGGTGGCGATCTTCCGCGACAATTCCACGCGTACCCGTTACGCGTTCCGTGCCGGATGCAATCTCCTCGGCCTCGCGACCGAGGAGCTCGAGGAATCGACCTCGCAGATCGCCCACGGCGAGACCGTGCGCGAGACCGCCGCGATGATCTCGTTCCTGACCGAGGTGGTCGGCATTCGAGACGACATTTTCCTCGGCGAGGGTCATCGCTTCATGACCGAAGTGGCCGCTTCGCTCGAGGAGAGCGCGCAGCAGAGCGTGAATGCCCATCGGCCGGTGGTGCTGAACCTGCAGAGCGATCTGGATCATCCGACTCAGTCACTCGCTGATTTGTGCCACCTGGCCTCCGTCTTCGGGGGGATCGAGGCGCTGCGCGGCAAGACCCTGGCGATGAGTTGGGCGTACTCGCCCAGCTACGGCAAGCCGTTGTCGGTGCCCCAGGGTGTCATTGCCTTGATGGCCCGCTATGGCATGCGCGTGGTGCTGGCTCATCCCGAGGGCTATGACCTCGTCGACGAGACGCTCGATGTCGCCCGCCGGTCCGCCGCGGCCTCGGGCGGGTCGTTCGCAGTCGTGGATTCGATGGCGGCGGCTTTCGAAGGCGCCGACGTCGTGTATCCGAAGAGCTGGGCGCCGGTGGCGATCATGCGCGAGCGCACGCGGCTGCTGCGCGCAGGCGAAACCGCGGGCCTCAAACAGCTGGAGCGCGAGGCGCTCGCAAACAACGCGCGCTTCAAGGACTGGGAGTGCAACGAGGCGCTGATGCGGCGCACGCGCGGGGGCCAGGCGCTCTACATGCACTGCCTGCCGGCCGATGTGAGCCAGGTGAGCTGCAAGGAAGGAGAGGTCAGCCGCGCGGTGTTCGAGCGTGCGCGGCTCGATACCTACCGCCAGGCCAGTTACAAACCGTTTATCGTCGCCGCGCTGGTGCTGTGCACGAGGTTCGCGGATCCGGCGCTGGTGCTGCGGCGCCTGGCCGAGCGGGCTGTGCCGCGGAGCCAGGTCACGCTACCTGCGCGAGAGGCATGAGGATCTCGACTGATTCGTAGGGCACGAGGACAGTCGCTTCTTCCCCGCGCTCGATCAGCCCCAGTTCCTCAAGACGCGAAACATCCGTATGGACGTTTGAGTAGTTGCGTTCTGCGGCC
>MEQZ01000060.1 GCA_001770425.1 Betaproteobacteria bacterium RIFCSPLOWO2_02_FULL_65_20
GCGTTCGGGAACTGGGTTCCGGGTACTCATCGATGCTCCTGATAGCCTGAATTTGGTTCGAAGAGGGGGTCTATTACGGCATAATTCACGCTTGATCGCAATTGCGGCCGTAGTCGCGGGCGGGTCGGGCAGACATGCCTGCGGTCCGGCGTCCGGCGGCGGAATCGGAGAGGGTCATGAGTACACGCGGGGGCGTCAACCCGGGCGCCAATTTCGGCATGCCGCTGATGAAATAGAGAGTCACCTAGAGCGGTTGGCGGGGAAACAACCGCGGTGGCTCAAATGGGCATCTCTTATCTCCCGAAATCGGGAGACTGTATACAAACCGAAATTTCGGCTAATGTGGTCGATAATTTGGCTCCGGCTTGCCCGGATTAGGATCTTGGAGCAGACCCGATGATCCGTCTGTACGATATCCGTTACCTGCGCATCGGCACGCGCGATCTGGACGCGGCGATCGCGTTCGCCACCCGGATCGTCGGGTTGCAGCTGGTCGCGCGCGAGGGCAAGACGGCGTATTTCCGCAGCGACAAGGTGGGCGCGCGCGGCGACACCCGCGACCACACACTGGTGTATTTCGAGGGCGATCCAGCCGACCACACCAGTGCCTTCGACATCCTCGATGGCGACGATTTCGACCGCATCGGGGCGGAACTGGAGAACGCCGGCCACCCGGTCCACTACGGCACGCGGGAGGAATGCGAGCAGCGGCGGGTGAAGCAGTTCCTCGCGTTCAGGGATCCCACCGGGAATAAGCACGAGGTCGTGGTCCGGCCCTATCACTCCGGCCCGCGTTATTTTCCGTCCCGCGACGCCGGCATCACCCATTTCAGCCATATCGGCCTGCGCACCTCGGACGCGCCGCGCGACGAGGCCTTCTGGACCCGGCTGCTGAATGCGCGCGTGTCCGACTGGATCGGGGACGCGCCGCTGCTGCGCGTGAACACGATCCACCACACGCTGGCGCTTTTCCCCTCGCCGTATCCCGGGGTGCAGCACATCAACCACCAGGTCGAGGACTTCGACGACATCATGCGCTCCTACTATTTCCTGCGCGAGCAGGGGGTAAAGATCGTGTTCGGCCCGGGCCGGCATCCGTCGTCGTCGGCGTGCTTCCTCTATTTCGAAGGGCACGACAAAATGGTGTACGAGTACTCGGTGGGCGTGAAGCACATTCAGCCGGGCGAGGAGGCAAGCTACCGGCCGCGGCAGTTCCCGTTCGCGCCGGAGTCGTTCTGCATGTGGGGTTCCAAGCCAGATATCCCGGAATTCAGGAGTTAATTCCCCTTCCTTGACAGGGGAATGCCTCGATCCGTGCGCCACTGGGGCAATCTGTGTTACGGCACTTTCGTGGCCGGTCGTTAGAGCTTACAATTCGCGCCGGGCCGGCGTTCGGCCCGCTTTTTTCGGAACCCTTCTATGGCACTTAGCCCCCAGAAAATCCGGCTGCTCGCCGAGCGCCTGCGCAAGGCCGAAGAGACCGGCGTCGCGATCGATCCGATCCGCGATCAACTGCCGGTCGGAGATCTCGCCAGCGCTTATGCAATCCAGAAAGTGAACACCCAGCACTGGCTCCGGAAGGGCCGCCGGCTGATCGGCCGCAAGATCGGCCTCACCTCCAAGTCGGTCCAGAAGCAGCTCGGCGTCGATCAGCCCGATTACGGCATGCTCTACGCCGACATGGTGATGTGCGACGGCGAGGAAGTGGCGCTCGCGCGCGTCATGCAGCCCAAGGTCGAGGCCGAGGTCGCGCTGGTGCTGGACCGGGACCTGAAGAAGAAGGACATCTCGATCAGCGAGCTGATTTCGGCCGTGGCCTATGCCGTACCGGCGATCGAGATCGTCGGCAGCCGCATCGCCAACTGGAACATCAAGATCCAGGACACCATCGCAGACAACGCTTCGAGCGGGCTGTTCGTGCTCGGCAACGATCCGAAGAAACTCGAGGGGCTGGACCTGCGCCTGGCCGGCATGGTCATGGAGCGCCGCGGCGAGCAGGTGTCGCTGGGCGCGGGCGTCGCCTGCCTGGGCAACCCGCTCGTCGCGGCGCTGTGGCTTGCGCGCACCATGGTGCAGGTCGGTGCGCCGCTCAAGGCGGGCGACGTCATCATGAGCGGCGCGCTGGGGCCGATGACGGGCGTCGCGGCGGGTGACGTGATCGAGGTACGCATTTCCGGGCTGGGATCGGTCCGCACTGCATTCGGAGCCTGACCTATGAGTGAAAATCGCGACATCCGTGCAATTCGTGAACTGGCAATGGTGGTGGACGACGCGGCCCGGGGAGCGCGCGCGATTCCGCAGCTGACTGCCAGCAACAAACTGACGCTGGCCGATGCCTACGAGATCCAGCGAGCGAGCATCGCCTTGCGCGTGGAGCGGGGCGAGAAGCGCGTCGGCATGAAAATGGGATTTACCAGCCGCGCCAAGATGGTGCAGATGGGCGTTCACGACATGATCTGGGGCCGGCTGACCGAAGGCATGATCGTCGAGGACGGCGGGCCGATCAGCATGCAGCGCTACGTGCATCCGCGCGTCGAGCCCGAGATCGCGTTTCTGCTCAAGGCGCCGTTGTGCGGCGTGGTCACGCCGTTGCAGGCCCTGTCGGCGGTCGAGGCGGTCGCGCCGGCCATGGAAATCATCGATTCGCGATTCGAGAATTTCAAGTTCTCGCACATCGACGTGGTGGCCGACAACTCCTCGTCTTCCGGTTTCGTCACCGGTGCGTGGCACAAGCCGGATATCGATTTTTCCAACCTGGGACTGGTGATGTCCTTCAACGGCGTGGCCAGGCAGATCGGCACCACCGCGGCGATTCTCGGCCATCCGCTGCGCTCGCTCGTGGTCGCAGCGCGCTTTGCTGCGGAGGCGGGCGAACCGCTGGAGGCCGGCTGGATCATCATGGCCGGCGGGGCGACGGCGGCAGAACCGCTTGCGGCCGGAACCTGGGTCGAGAACGAGATCCAGAATATCGGGCGCGTTGCCTTTTCCGTGGAGAAATAATCATGCCTCTGGTACAGATATCGATGCTTCCCGGGCGCTCCGCCGAACAGAAGCGCGCGCTGCTCGCCGAAGTCACCGAAGCCGTGGCGCGCACCTGCAAGGTCGCACCGGAACAGGTGCGCATTCTGATCGCCGAGATACCGGCCGAGCACTGGGCCGTGGCCGGGATATCGATCGCCGAATCGGCTGCGAGAAAGAAGGAAGGGCGCTGAGCTAGAATGCGTGGTCAGTCACAGGAGAACGCGATGAAAAACGACAACCGCATCCCGGTTGCAATCATCGGTTCCGGCAACATCGGCACCGATCTGATGATCAAGGTCATACGCGCCGCGAAGCACCTGGCCATGGGCGCGATGGTCGGTATCGACCCGGCCTCCGACGGCCTGGCGCGCGCCAAGCGACTGGGGGTCACGGCGACGCACGAGGGCGTAGAGGGCCTGGTGAAACTGCCGAATTTCAAGGACATCAGGATCGCGTTCGATGCCACCTCGGCGGGCGCGCACGCGCATCACAACGAGGTGCTGCAGCGCCACGGCGTGCAGGTGATCGATCTCACGCCGGCGGCGATCGGGCCGTACGTGATCCCGGTGGTGAACCTGGACGCGCACCTGGACAGCGCCAACATCAACATGGTGACCTGCGGCGGCCAGGCGACGATTCCGATGGTTCGGGCGGTATCGCGCGTGGCCAAGGTGCATTATGGCGAGATCGTGGCGTCGATTGCGAGCAAGTCGGCCGGGCCGGGAACGCGCGCCAACATCGACGAGTTCACGGAAACCACGGCGAAGGCCATCGTCACCGTGGGCGGTGCCGCGCGCGGCAAGGCCATCATCATCCTGAACCCCGCCGAGCCGCCGCTGATCATGCGCGACACCGTGTATTGCCTGGCGGAGGCGGGCGCGGACGAAGCGGCGATCAGCGCCTCGATCCTGGACATGGTGGCCAAGGTGGCAAGCTACGTGCCGGGTTATCGCCTGAAGCAGGAAGTCCAGTTCGACCGGATTGCCGCCGACAAGCCGATCAACGTGCCGGGCCTGGGCAGGCTGCACGGCCTGAAGGTCACCATCTTCCTCGAAGTGGAGGGAGCGGCGCACTACCTGCCGTCCTATGCGGGCAATCTGGACATCATGACTTCGGCGGCGCTGGCCACGGCGGAGCAGCTCGCGGTCACCAAGCTGGCGGTGGCGGCATGAGCAGGGAGCAGGGGCCCCGCGAAACGGGGATGCGACCGACCGCGATTGCCGCCGGACGCCGACACTTCGGCACCGTGATCGGCGCCAATGGATCGGAGGCGGCGGCTTAGTCTCTTACGACTCAGGTATTGACAGGCCTAGCGAGAGATTTGGTTTTTGATATGTCTCCCGGTTTCGGGAAGTTGCAACTTCGCAACTTCCCGAAACCGGGAGATCGTGAAAAGCAAAAGCGAGCCGACCGGTCTGGTTCCGGCTTAGGAGACAGAAAATGACTGCGACCAAAATCGATCCGAAGAAGAAAATCTACATTTCCGATGTCACGCTGCGCGACGGGATGCATCCGCGCCGCCATCAATACACGCTGGAGCATGTGCGCACGATCGCCCGTGCGCTGGATGACGCCCGGGTCGACAGCATCGAGATCTCCCACGGCGACGGGCTGGCGGGATCGAGTTTCAACTACGGCTTCGGCATGCACACCGACCTGGAATGGATTACCGCGGTCGCGAGCGAGGTGAAACACGCCAGGGTCGCGACGCTGCTGATCCCAGGCATCGGCACGGTGCACGACCTCAAGGAGGCCTATGACGCAGGCGCGCGCGTGGTGCGGATCGCCACGCACTGCACCGAGGCGGACATCTCCAAGCAGCACATGGAGCATGCGCGCAATCTGGGTATGGACACCGTGGGCTTTCTGATGATGGCGCACATGATCACGCCGGCCGAACTGGCGAAGCAGGCGAAAATGATGGAATCCTATGGCGCGCATTGCGTCTACGTCACCGATTCGGGCGGCGCCATGCTGATGAACGACGCGCGCGACAAGGCGAGGGCGCTGCGCGGCATTCTCAAGCCCGAGACCCAGGTCGGCATTCACTGTCATCACAACCTGTCGCTGGGCGTGGCGAATTCCATCATCGGCCTGGAGGAGGGCGTGGACCGCGTCGACGCCTCGCTGGCCGGAATGGGCGCGGGCGCCGGCAACACGCCGCTGGAGGTGCTGATCGCCGTGCTCGACCGGCTGGGACTGAACCACGGGTGCGACCTGAAGAAGCTGATGGACGCGGCCGACAACCTGGTGCGTCCGCTTCAGGACCGCCCGGTGCGCGTCGACCGAGAGACGCTGGCGCTCGGCTATGCCGGCGTCTATTCGAGCTTTCTGCGTCATGCCGAAACCGCGTCGGCCAAGTACGGGATCCCGACCTTCGACATCCTCGCCGAACTGGGCCGCCGGCGCATGGTGGGCGGCCAGGAAGACATGATCGTCGATGTCGCGCTGGATCTGGTCAAGGCACAAGGCGGGCAGCGCAAGTCCGAGGCCGCCTGAGCGTTCCGGCGGGCCGTCCAGGCACGCTGCAGATTTGAAAGGTCAGAGTACGCTTGCTCCGACCCCGATTCATCTGTTGACCCCGAAAGGAGACTAGCCATGCCAGGAGATTGGTACGAGAGGGGATTGAAGGTTCGCAAGGAGGTCCTGACGCCCGAATACGTGGAACAGGCGCTCAAGAACGTCGACGAGTTTTCTGCGCCGCTGCAGGAGATGGTGACCGAACACTGCTGGGGCTGGCTGTGGAACCGCGAGGGGCTGCCGCGCAAGACGCGCAGCCTCGTCAACATCGCCATGCTATGCGTGCTCAACCGGCCGCATGAGCTGAAGATCCACGTCAAGGGCGCGCTGCGCAACGGCTGCACCAAGGAAGAAATCCGCGAAGTGCTGCTGCAGGTGGGCGTCTATGCCGGCGTTCCGGCCGCCGTGGACGGTTTTCGCAACGCGCGCGAGGCGTTCAAGGACGCGGGCGCCTGACGGAACGTTCGCTGCGCGCCGCGCCGCAGCAGTATTCTTACGCTCATGCCTGAATCAGCGCAGCCGGATCCGGACCCGCGTCCGGATGCGGCGGTCACGCTGCTCGCCGTCATCGACGGTCTTGCGGCGGAGTCGCGCCCGGGTTTCGAGTTGCGCGCAACCCTCGACAGTTCCCTGGAGCGTGACCTCGGTCTGGACAGTCTCGCGAGGGTGGAACTCATCAGCCGGATCGAGGACGGATTCAGCGTGCGGCTGCCCGAGGACACCCTGTCACGGGCGGAAACTGCGCGCGATCTGCTCAATGCGCTGCGCTCGGCAGGCGGTGTTGCGCGCGCGACCGGCGAAGCGCATGCGGTCCAGGCACCGCTCACACGTGTAGAAGGCTTTCCCGCGTCGGCGTTGACGCTCGTCGATGCACTCGAGTGGCACGTCGAGGCGCACCCGGACCGCTTGCACGTGCTTTTCTACCGCACGCCCGACCAGACAGAGCCGATGACCTATGCGGCCCTGAAGGCCGCGGCCCAGTCGATGGCCGCCGGCCTGGCGTGCCGCGGCCTCGCCAAAGGCCAATCGGTGGCGATCATGCTGCCCACCTGCCTGGAGTTCTTCCACTGCTATTACGGCATCCTGTACGCTGGCGGCGTACCGGTTCCGCTGTATCCGCCGGCGCGCCTCTCGCAGCTCGAGGACCACCTGCGCCGCCAGGCCGGCATATTGGATAGCTGTCTTGCGCCGATTCTGATCACGGTGCCGGAGGCGAAGCTGGCGGCAAGGTTTCTCGAGGCGGAAGTGGCATCACTGCAGGTCGTCGTGACCCCGGCCGAGCTTGCCGACGGGGGCGCACAGGCCGATTCGGCGCCCGATTTCGCGTCGGCGCCGCTGCTGCCCGAGGACGTCGCGTTCATCCAATACACCTCGGGCAGCACGGGCAATCCCAAGGGCGTGGTGCTCACGCATGCCAACCTGATGGCCAACATTCGCGCCTGGGGCAGGGCCATACGGATGGACTCGGCCGACGTGGTGGTGAGTTGGCTGCCGCTGTATCACGACATGGGCCTGATCGGTACGTGGCTGGGCAGCCTCTACCATGCGTGCCTCCTGGTGCTGATGTCGCCGCTGGATTTTCTGGCCCGGCCGGAGCGCTGGCTGTGGGCGATCCACACCCACCGCGGCACGGCGACTGCGGCGCCCAATTTCGCCTACGAACTGTGCCTGCGCCGGCTGCACGACGACACGCTGCAGGGACTGGACCTCGGTTCGTGGCGCCTGGCTGCGAACGGCGCCGAACCGGTGAGCCCCGATACCATGGCGCGCTTCACTGAGCGCTTCGCCAAGTACGGTTTCAGACCAGAGGCGATGGCCCCGGTGTACGGACTGGCCGAGTGCACCGTCGGGCTGGCGATTCCGCCCATGGGCCGCAAGCCCGTGGTGGACCGCGTGCAGCGCGGGGCATTCCAGGATGCGGGCCGCGCAATCCCCGCCGCCGAGGAGGACCCCGAGCCGCTGCGTTTCGTCGCCTGCGGGCACCCGCTTCCCGGGCACCAGGTCCGGATCGTCAATGATACCGGACGGGAAGTGCCCGACCGCACCGTGGGCCACCTGGAATTCCGCGGCCCATCCGCCACCCCGGGGTATTTACGCAACCCCGAGGAGACGAAGAAGCTTTTCCACGGCGATTGGCTTGATTCGGGTGACCTTGCCTACGTTGCGAACGGCGACATTC
>MEQZ01000061.1:0-11474 GCA_001770425.1 Betaproteobacteria bacterium RIFCSPLOWO2_02_FULL_65_20
TCCAGGGCGATTCGCGCTACTTGAGCAAAGTGTTGCTCAACCTGGCCGGCAACGCGGTCAAGTTTACCAACAAGGGCAAGGTCGAGATCGCCATGACGCTGCTGGAAGAGCAGGGGGATCGCTTGCGGGTGCGTTTCAGCGTCAAGGATACGGGAATCGGCATCCCCAGAGAATTGCATGAAAAGATCTTCGATCCCTTCTTCCAGGCCGACAGTCTGACCGCGCGCAAGTACGGCGGCACGGGGCTGGGCATGACGATTGCCAGGGAAATCGTGAATCTGATGGGAGGCCGGATCCAGGTGGAGAGCGAACCTGGGGTTGGAAGCGTTTTCCATTTCGAGCTCAGCTTCGCCAGAGTCGCGACGCGCCAGACGACAATCACGGACAAGCCGGCGCTACCTGCCGTCTACGGCAAGCGGATACTGGTCGTGGACGATAACGCGACCAATCTGTCGCTGATCAGGGAATTGCTGCTGCGTGACCGTCACGAGGTCGTGGCCGCCGGCAGCGGCGCCGAGGCGCTGGAGGTACTGAGTCAGCGCGAGTTCGACCTGGTTTTTCTCGACTTCAATCTGGGGGACATCGATGGCGCCAAGGTCCTGCAGATCTACCGGTTTGGAAAACTGAAAGCGGCGCCGGTGTATTTCCTGACGGCGGATGCGACGGCGGCGACGGCCGAGAGACTTTCCGGCGCCGGCGCCGTCGGCATTCTGAACAGACCGATCACCATCGAGGGACTGCGCCAGGCCATCGCCCGGGTCTGTGGCGCGGAACCCGAAGCCGGCGCGAAACTCCAGGGCGGCCCGGCCAAGCCAGCCCCCGTTTCGGCCGTCCCGTCACCCCTGCCGCTTGCGGCCGTGCCGGCACAGCATCTCGATTACAGGGTGATAGAGGGGCTGGGTTCCATCAGCGAACGGGCCATATTCCTGGCCGAGGTGCTGAGCAGCGCCGTGACCGACATCGAACGCAACTGCAACGAACTGATGCAGGCTTTGCTGGCACGGGACTCAGCGCGCGTACGCGATACGGCGCACGCCCTGAAAGGAGTGTGCGCGACGGTAGGCGCGACGAGGCTCGAGTCGCTGGCGAACCGGCTCATGCGCACCACCAGCGAGGAACTGGCCCACGCCGGGGCACGCCTGAGCGCCGATGTCGGCGAGACCAGTCGCCAGAGCGTGGCCGCCATCCGCAGCGTCATGCTGGAGCGGGCCGTCAACGGCTAGCGAGCGGCCCGACGTTGCGCTGCAGGCGAACCAGCATGTCCATGACCTTGAGGTCCGCTTCCGCCAGGCCCATCGCCGCGTCGACCCACTCCTCGACCACGGTCAGCATTTCCCGATAGTCGAGCGGCGCGAGGCGGTGCCGGCCGCGCTGAAGCATGAGGCGCGCGTTACGGTGCTTGTCATGATTCACTATGAACTCCTCCACGGCCAGGGTGCCCTCCCCCTTCGGGCAGATCGCATCGACGATTCCCCTTTCCTTCAGTTCGGCTGCCGTATAGATGCGCCCGTCGATCATCATGCGTTCGGCCTCGTAGACGCCCACCCGGCGAGCGAGCAGGCTCATGCCGCCGGTGCAGGGGAACAGGCCGAACAGGATTTCGGGAAACCCGAATTCGCTGTGTTCCTCCGCGATCAAATAGTCGGCCCCCAATGCTGCTTCGAATCCCCCGCCGAGCGCCCGGCCCTGGACCAGCGCAATGGTCGTCGCACGGTGATTCAGGCTTGTCGCCCATTCGTACATGAGGTCCAGACACAGCCGTGAATATCGATACAGGGCGCCCTTGTCCTTGCGCTCGATACAGGAATGGAAATGCTTCAGGTCGCCACCAAGGCCGAAGTAATCGGGGTGACCCGATCTCAGCACCGTGTAATGGACCGGCACCATCTGGCTCTCGCAAAACCAGGACCCTGCATTGTCCTTGATCGTGTGGAGCAGATCGCGCAGACCATGCAGCAGCGGCAAAGAAAAATTCTGGCACCCCTCATCGACCTGCCTCGCCATAGTGACCCAGAGTACGTTGGACGCCCCCTGATCGAGTTGTACCGCAATGCGGTCTGATATGCTTGGCTGCGACAGCGGAAGTTGAAAATCTAAGGCTCCCATGGTTTCCCCCCTACGTTGATAGTCACTTCGACAACACCGGAATAGACGGGCGTTTCGCAGCCATTTCGCGGTGTTTCGAAACGACCAACGCCACATTGGTACCACCAAAACCAGCCGAAAAAGACATGGCCCGTTCGATTTGCCGATCGAAGATCGGACTATTCGCGACGTGATTCAGTTCGCACTGGGAATCGATCTCATCCAGGTACGCGGTCGCGGGAAGGAACGATTCCGTGATCGCCACGACAGTGATCATCAGTTCCAGCACGCTGGCCGCGCCCATCAGGTGACCGTGAATGGACTTGGTTGAGCTGACCGGGACGGTTTTGGCCGCTTCGCCGAAGGCCATGTGGATCGCGTTCGCTTCGACCATATCGCCCCCCTTGGTCGCCGTCGCGTGCGCATTCACGTAGTCGATTTCCGCAGGCATTAGACCGGCATCCTCGAGCGCTAGGCGCATGGCCGTCGCCTCTCCTTCCGCTTTGGGCGACGCGATGTGATAACCGTCGGAAGCGACGCCATAGCCGGCCAATGAGGCATAGCAGGGAACACCGCGCCGCCTCGCGTGCTCTGCCGACTCCAGCACGATGAAGGCAGCGCCCTCGCTGAGCACCAGGCCTGCCCGGTCCTTGGCGAAGGGTCTGCAGCTGCGGCCGACATCCGACTTATCCGGCGCGGCAAGGGCCCGGGTTCCGTCGAATGCCCCCATCACGGCAGGTGTAAGCGGTGCCTCGGCGCCACCTGCCACCGCGATGTCTATATATCCGTCGCGAATGGCGCGCAGCGCCTCGCCGATAGCCGTGCCGGAAGAGGCGCAAGCGGTGCTATGGGTCATCACCGGTCCCAGTATCTGGTGGCGTATGGAGATCTGGGCGGCGCCGGCGTTGTGCATCAACGCCATGATCGTGAACGGCCTGGACGCCTCTTTGCGTTCGACCAAGAGTTGTTCGTACCAGTTCTGCTCGGTTTCCGCCCCTCCTCTGACGGTGCCGTAATACAGACCGGCACGCTGCTTGTAGGCCGAAAAATCCCCTAGCCCCGCGTCGGCAATGGCCTGGCGCGCGGCAATGATGGCCATCTGCTGGCAACGGTCCAGAGTGGGCAGTTCGAGCTTCGTAAACACGTCCGTAAACGTTCTGGGAACCACGCCGGCAGGGAATGTCTTGCTCAAGCCGCGCGGCGTACACAGGCGGATACCGGATCGCGCAGTCGAGAGATGGGAAACCAGTTCTTCCATGTCACACCCGACGGGCGATACCACGCCCATTCCGGTAATTACGACATCGCGGCTGCTCGTCATCGGTGCGTAGTCCTGGTCGATATCCGCTCGACTCAGGCGTCTCCGGCAAGATTCCTGGCGATGACGGCGACCACTTCGCCCAGAGACGGGTTGGGCGGGAAGGACAAGTCGACCAGGCTGGTGCCGAGCTCCGCTTCGAGGTCGAGCATGATTTCCACAACATGAAGAGAATCGACCCCGAGATCGCGCAGCCGGGCGCTCTCGCCAAGCTGGTCGACTTCGAGTCCGAAACGCTCATGCAAGCTGGTTTGGATCCTGCTCAGAATATCGGCTTTGTCCATTATGATGTCGGTCCTTGTGCGGTGTATGAAGCACGCCAAATCCAAGAGAGGAACTCATATCACAAATGACCGGTTCAGGCCATAGACGGAAGTCTAATAGGGGCTATCGAAAGTCGAATAGCGCCCGTTTCAACCGGACGGGGACGGGACACCCCGATTTCCCGTGCGCTGCCCTGAGCTTATCCCGGTCTTTTCGACCCCTCCGGGTCGCCACACCGGCGCGCAGAACCGGGGCTTACCATCGCGGGTCGCAGCGCGATATGCTTCCCTTTGGCTTGTTGCACGGCATTCGCATCTGAACATCATCCGATAGCAGGCAGGAAATGTACGAAATACTCGTCGACAAGAAGATCCTCGTGGTTGATGACCTGGTGACGGTCCGCAGGGTCGTACATGGCGTGCTGGCGCAGAACCTCGCGCAGATACTCGAGGCGGATTGCGCGGAGCAGGCGCTTCGAATCGCCAACGAAAACAACATTGATGCATTTCTGCTCGACATACAGTTGCCCGCCACGAACGGCATTGAATTGTGCCGCGCGATCCGGGCGATGGACAGGTACCGGAGCACGCCCATCATATTTGTCACCGCGATGGACGAAAGGCGAACCTTGCAGCAGGCGCTGGAGGCGGGCGGCGACGACTTCATACCCAAGCCGATCGATCCGGTCATCCTCAGGGCGCGGCTGGGCAACCTGTTCCAGAAGACGGAATATCTGCGGCAGATCGAGTTGATCAGTCTTTCGCTGCACCGTTACGTGTCCCCCCGAACGGAGGAAATGGCCCGGATCTACGCCAAGACCGGCGTACTGACGCCGCCCAAACAACTTGAGGTGTCCGTTCTATTTACCGACGTGCGCGGTTTCACGCAATTGAGCCAGCACTTGGATCCGGACGTCCTGTTCCAGGGGCTCAGCGAGCATCTTGCTGCCCAGGTGAGCCTGGTCTACAGACACGGCGGGTATGTCGACAAATTCGCCGGTGACGGCATGATGGCGGTCTTCGACGGCGAGGACATGGCATTGAAAAGCTGCCTTTGTGCTCTCGATATCCTCGAATTTTCCAGAGAACGGAACCAGCAGCAGGGGGGGAAGATTCACCAGCTCGGCATGGGCATACACAAGGGAAGCGCGATGATCGGCAACCTCGGGTCCTCCGAACACCTCGATTACACGCTCGTGGGAAGAACGGTGAATCTGGCTGCCCGCCTGTGCGGCGCGGCGGACCGCCTTTCCATCGTCGCATCGCAGACGGTGCGAGAGGCCATCGCAGAGGACCCTCGCGTCCGGTTTTCCCGGGAACGGGGAGCGGTTGTCCGCGGGTTCGACGATCCGATATTGATTTACGACTTGAGCAGAGGCAAGGGATAGAAAACGGCCGCGATCCCTTGTCCGCGGGCCTGTGGTGCCGGGAGGGGGACTCGAACCCCCACAGTGTTGCCACCGGCGGATTTTGAGTCCGCTGCGTCTACCAGTTCCGCCATCCCGGCCCTCCCGACGAATCGTCGTGGCCTGCGCAATTATACAACCCCGAGATAAGGCCCCAGACCCGGTCCCGTTCCCATGCCCCTGACGCTCGACGACTTCGACTACGATCTTCCCCGCGAACTGATCGCGCAGCGCCCTGCGGAACCGCGCAGCGCGAGCCGGCTGCTGCGCGTGACACCCGGAGCGATATCGGACCACCTTTTTTCCGAGCTGCCCGGTTTTCTTGCCGCCGGCGACCTCCTCGTGTGCAACGACACCCGAGTGATCAAGGCCCGCCTGCTCGGCGAGAAGGCTACCGGCGGCCGGATCGAAGTCCTCATCGAGCGCGTGCTCGGCGCCAACGAAGCCCTCGCGCAGGTGCGCGCGAGCCATGCGCCGCGGCCCGGCGCGCGGCTGCGGCTCGCCGGATGCGTCGAGGCGACCGTCACCGAGCGCCGCGGCGACCTGTACGTGCTGCGCTTCGACTCCACGGACAGCGTGTACGGCCTTCTGGATCGCCACGGTTCGCTGCCGCTGCCGCCCTACATCGGCCACGCGCCGGATGCAGCCGACGAGCAGCGCTACCAGACGCTCTACGCGCGCTCACCCGGCGCGGTGGCCGCACCGACCGCGGGGCTGCATTTCGATGAGCGGGTGCTCGCCGCCCTGCGCGCCAAGGGGGTGGACCTGGTCCACCTGACGCTGCACGTGGGCGCCGGGACGTTCCAGCCGGTGCGCACCCAGGATCTGTCGCGCCACCGCATGCATGCCGAGCACTACGAGATACCGCAAGGCACGGCCGCGGCGGTCGCAGAGGCGCGCGCGCGCGGCGGCAGCATCGTCGCCGTGGGCACCACGTCGGTGCGGGCGCTGGAGTCCGCGGCGCGGGGCCCCGGCGAGGTCGCGGCCGGTCCCGGCGAGACGCGGCTGTTCATCACGCCGGGCTACGCTTTCCGCATCGTCGACCGGCTGCTCACCAATTTTCACCTGCCGAAGTCGACCCTGCTGATGCTCGTGTCGGCGTTCGCCGGACTCGATCCCATCCGCCGCGCCTACGCCCATGCGATCGAGCAGCACTACCGTTTTTTCAGCTATGGAGATGCCATGCTGATTGATAAGATGCATCGATGAAATTCGAGATCACGCACCGGGACGGCGCCGCGCGACGCGGCGTGCTCACGCTTGCGCACGGCGAAGTCGAGACGCCGGTGTTCATGCCGGTGGGCACCTACGGCGCGGTGAAGGCGATGAGCCCGACCGAGCTTGCCCAACTCGGTACCCGCATCGTGCTCGGCAACACGTTCCATCTATGGCTGCGGCCGGGACTGGAGGTGATCGCGGCGCACGGCGGCCTGCACCGCTTCATGGGCTGGCACGGTCCCATACTCACGGATTCGGGCGGCTTCCAGGTGTTCAGCCTCGGTGAAATGCGCAAGATCACCGAGGAAGGCGTGCGGTTCGCCTCGCCCATCAACGGCGACCGGCTGCTGCTCACGCCCGAGACGTCGATGCACATCCAGCGCGTGCTCAACGCCGACGTCGCCATGGTCTTCGACGAGTGCACGCCCTACCCGGCGACCGAAAGCGAGGCACGCGAGTCGATGCAGCTGTCGCTGCGCTGGGCGGCGCGCTCCAAACGGGCCCACGAAGGCAATCCGAACGCGCTTTTCGGCATTGTCCAGGGCGGCATGTACGAACAGCTGCGCGATGAATCGCTCGCGCGCCTGACCGAAATCGGATTCCACGGCTATGCCGTGGGCGGCCTGTCGGTGGGCGAGCCCAAGACGGACATGCGGCGCATCCTGGGCCACACGGCCGTGGCATTGCCCGCGCAGCAGCCGCGATATCTCATGGGCCTAGGCACACCCGAGGACATCGTCGAGGCCGTCGAGGCGGGGATCGACATGTTCGATTGCGTCCTGCCGACCCGCAATGCCCGCAATGGCTGGCTGTTTACGCGCCACGGCAACATCAAGATCCGCAATGCCCAGTATCGCAACGACACGCGCCCCCTCGATGCCACCTGCGACTGCACCACCTGCCGCAATTTCACACGCGCCTACCTGCACCATCTGCAGAAGGTGAACGAGATCCTCGGGGCGCGGCTCAACACCCTGCATAACCTTCATTTCTACCAGACGCTGATGCGCGAGTTGCGAGACGCAATCGCGGACGGCGAACTGGCCGCATACGCAGCCGCGCTGCGCGAGCAGCGGACCGTTGGCGATTGCGACGAATAAGCGCCCCCGGGCCACCCGCTGCGGCCATACCCCCCGCAGGCGCCGCGCCAGGACCGTGACGGGGATGTGAAGTGTTATACTTTTGTGCTCAAATGAAGTGCCATTGGAGGCCAACGTGCTGATTTCTCCTGCTTTTGCCCAATCTGCCGGCGCCGGCGACTTGGGCCAGTGGACCGGCCTGCTGCCGATCGTCCTGATGTTCGTACTGCTGTATTTCATGCTCATCCGTCCGCAGATGAAGCGTGCCAAGGAGCACAAGGCCATGACCGAAGCGCTGCAGAAAGGTGACGAGGTCATCACCTCGGGCGGTGTCCTGGGCAGGATCACCAAGGCCGGCGATGCCTATGTCACGCTGGAAGTCGCCGCCGGCGTCGAGGTCAGCGTGCAGAAGGGCGCGATCCAGACCCTGTTGCCCAAAGGCACGCTCAAGTCAATCTGAGTGGCGCGCAAGAAGCGGGAGGGGCTGATCTCCCGATCGTTGCGCCATTCCTCATCCTTCATTCCTCACGGATTCAATGAACCGCTACCCGCTCTGGACCTACGTTCTCGTCGCCCTTGCCGTCGTGCTGGGACTGCTCTACACGCTGCCCAATTTCTTCGGGGAGGCCCCCGCAGTCCAGGTTTCCAGCGCCAAGGCGACGCTGAAAGTGGACTCCGCCGTCCTCGCACGGGTCGAGGAGACGCTCAAGAAATCAGGCATCCAGCCCACAGGCCTGTTCCAGGACGCGGGCAGCATCAAGGTGCGGCTTGCCGACACCGACACGCAGCTGAAGGCGAAGGACCTCATCAACCAGGGCCTCAACCCCGATCCGCAGAACCCCTCGTACACCGTCGCGCTCAACCTGCTGTCGAGTTCCCCCGCCTGGCTGACCGCCATCCACGCGCTGCCGATGTACCTCGGCCTGGATCTGCGCGGCGGGGTCCATTTCCTGCTCCAGGTCGACATGAAGGCCGCGCTGACCAAGCGCCTGGACGCGCTCACGGGCGATATCCGCTCCCAGTTGCGCGACAAGAGCATTCGTCACGCCGGCATTGCGCGCGAGCCCAGCGGCGTCGTGATCCGGTTCCGCGACGCCGAAACACGCGCGAAGGCGCGCAAGCAGATCGAGGACCAGCTGCCGGACCTGCAGCTCGCCGACTCCGGCGACGGCACCGAGTTGCGGCTCACGGGTACGATCAAGCCGGAAGCGCAGAAGCGCACCCAGGAGTTTGCGCTCAAGCAGAACATCCAGACGCTGCATAACCGGATCAACGAACTGGGCGTCGCCGAGCCGATCATACAGCAGCAGGGTGCGGACCGCGTCGTGGTCCAGCTCCCCGGCGTGCAGGACACCGCGAAGGCGAAGGAGATTCTGGGTCGCACCGCCACGCTCGAGATCCGCATGGTGGACGAGGACAACATGAACGCGCCCGCGCTCGCCGCTGCCGCGCAAGGACAGGTGCCGTTCGGATCCGAGTATTACGTGGAAAGAAACGGGCAGCCGCTGCTGGTGAAAAAGCAGGTCGTGCTCACCGGCGAGCGTCTCACCGACGCGCAGCCCGGCTTCGACAACCAGACGCAGGAACCGGCGGTGCACCTGACGCTGGACGCGGCCGGGGCACGCATTTTCCGCGATGTGACGCGCGAGTCCGTCGGCAAGCGCATGGCGATCCTGTTGTTCGAGAAGGGCAAGGGCGAGGTCGTCACCGCGCCGGTGATCCGCAGCGAGATCGGCGGCGGGCGGGTGCAGATTTCCGGCCGCATGACCACCGTCGAAGCGAACGACACCGCGCTGCTGCTGCGCGCCGGGTCGCTGGCTGCGCCGATGGAGATCGTGGAGGAACGGACCGTCGGCCCGTCGCTCGGCGCCGAGAACATCAAGAAGGGTTTCGACTCGACGATCTACGGCTTTGCCGCGATCTCGGCGTTCATGATCGTGTACTACGCCGTGTTCGGCATGTTCTCGGTCGTGGCGCTGTCGAGCAACCTGCTGTTCCTGCTGGCGTTGCTGTCACTCCTGCAGGCGACGCTCACCCTGCCTGGCATCGCCGCCATCGCCCTCACCCTCGGCATGGCAATCGACGCCAATGTGCTGATCAACGAGCGCATCCGGGAGGAGCTGCGCGCGGGCAGCACGCCCCAGGCGGCGATACACGCCGGCTACGAACGTGCATTCGGCACCATCATCGACTCGAACATCACCTCGCTGATCGCCGGACTGGCATTGCTGATCTTCGGCTCCGGTCCCGTGCGCGGATTCGCGGTTGTGCACGTGCTGGGCATATTCACGTCGATCTTCTCCTCGGTGGTCGTGAGCCGGTCGATCGCCAATCTGACTTACGGTTCGCGCAGAAAGCTGGAGCGCGTCTCGATCGGCAACACGGCATGGAAATGACCTCCTGAGGCACACTGCATATGGAATTCTTCAAGATCCGACGCGACATCCCGTTCATGCGCCATGCACTGGCGTTCAACGTGATCTCGCTGTTGACGTTCCTGCTTGCGGTCGGCTTCCTCGCGCTGCGCGGCCTCAACTTCTCGATCGAGTTCACCGGCGGTACCGTGCTGGAGGTGAGCTACGAGCACCCTGTAGACATCGAGCCAATCCGCAATACGCTCCGGCAGAAGGGGTACCACGATTTCTCGGTGCAGAACTTCGGCTCCTCGCGCGACATCCTGATCCGCATGCCGCTCAAACCGGGCCAGGAGAGCGCCGCCCTTTCGCGCGCGGTGATCGAAGCGCTCACGGCGCAGGACCGCTCGGCCAACCTGAAGCGCGTGGAGTTCGTCGGGCCGCAGGTCGGGCGTGAACTCGCCGAAAACGGCGCGCTCGCGCTGCTGATCACCTCGCTCGGTATCGTCATCTACCTCGCCTTCCGCTTCGAATGGAAATTCGGCGTCGCGGCAGTGATCGCCAACCTGCACGACGTGGTCATCATCCTGGGCTTTTTCGCGTTCTTTCAGTGGGAGTTTTCGCTGCCGGTACTGGCGGCCATCCTCGCCGTTCTGGGCTACTCCGTCAACGAGTCGGTGGTGGTAGCCGACCGGATCCGGGAGAACTTCCGCAAGATGAGAAAAGCCTCGGTCACCCAGATCATCGACAATGCCATCACCCGCACCATGTCGCGCACCATAATCACCCACGGATCGACCCAGGCGGCGGTGCTGGCGATGCTGTTGTTCGGCGGTGCTGCGCTGCACTATTTCGCGGTGGCGCTCACCATCGGCATCCTGTTCGGGATCTACTCCTCGGTGCTGGTCATGGCACCGCTCGTGCGCTGGCTCGGCGTCAGGCGCGAAGACATGGTGAAGCCTGTCACCGACCGCAAGCAGGAAGCGGTCGTCTAGGGGTACATCCGGCGTCGAGTTTGGTAGACTCGCGGCCCGGATGATTACGTGCGGCCGCCTCGCTCGATTCCGCTTTCCGATCGCTGGAATAATCTGCCACCGGGCACTGTTATCGCTGCCGTGCGGCGGATGCCGTATCGTGCTCACTTTACAAACCAACACTAGGAGAACCGAATGAGGAAGACGCTTTTTGCAGCCGGCTTGGCGTTTGCGCTGGGCACCGGTTTCGCTCTCGATGCCGCGGCGCAGGCCAAGCCCGAAGTACTGGTCAAGCAGCGCCAGGCTGTAATGACCTTGTTTGGCAAGTACTGGGGCCCGCTCGGCGGAATGGCCCAGGGCAAGGTTCCTTTCAACGCGGGCGTTATCGCCCGCAATGCCGGTTATCTTGAAGTTCTGAGCAAGATGCCCTGGGACGGATTCGATGCCAGCACCCAGGGCGCGAAAAGCGCCGCTTTGCCGGAAGTCTGGAAAGACGCAGCGGGTTTCAAGGCCGCCCAGGAAAAGGTGATGGGCGAAATGGCGAAACTCGCCGCCGCTGGCAAAGGTGGTGACGAAGCGGCCATCAAGGCCCAACTCGCCGAAGCCGCCAAGACCTGCGGGGGTTGCCACAGGACGTTCCGCGAGAAAAATTAGGCGTTCGCGTTACCCTGAAGGCCCCGCAAAAGCGGGGCCTTCTTCTTTGGGGAACCCGGCATCCCATCGCGGCGCGGGATCGGGCTCCGGCTCATTGGCGAATCAGCCACTAGACGCTACCAT
>MEQZ01000061.1:11492-18503 GCA_001770425.1 Betaproteobacteria bacterium RIFCSPLOWO2_02_FULL_65_20
TGCAATGAGGCATGCGATGGCTGTAACAAGGCGGGGCGTCGAACACGGCAGAGCACGAGTGCTGCGGTTCGCGCTTGCGGCAGGCATGCTTGCCCTGCTGCTTGATGTGGCGACCGGTATCGCCCTGGCGCAGGGCGATGCAAAGCGCGGCCAATACTTGGCTAAAGCCGGGGGCTGCATGGCTTGCCACACAGAGAACAAGAAGGACGCCAAGCCTTTCGCGGGCGGCCGTGCGCTCAAGACGCCCTTCGGCACCTTCTACGGGCCCAATATCACACCCCATCCCGAAGCGGGCCTCGGTAGCTGGAGCGAGGCCGACTTCATGCGCGCCATGCATATGGGCGTGCGGCCCGACGGCGCCCATTACTTCCCGGCATTTCCCTACTCGTCGTTCACCAAGATCACGGACAGCGATCTGCGCGACCTATGGGCGTTCCTGCGAACGCTACCGCCGAGCGGCCGGGCCAATCAGGCGCATGATGTGCGCCCCCCGTACAACCTGCGCATTCTGGTCGCCGGCTGGAAACGCCTGTTCTTCACACCCGGTCCCTACATCAGTGATCCCGCCCGGCCGGCCGCTGTCAATCGCGGCGCATACCTGGTCCAAGCCCTAGGTCATTGCGGCGAATGCCACACGCCGCGCAATTCCCTTGGCGGCCCGAATCTCGATCGTTTTCTCGGCGGTGCAAAGAAGACTGCGGATGGCGAGGGCGGCGCGCCGAATCTGACCCCCACGCGGCTCAAGAAACTGAGCGATGGGGAACTGAAGGATCTTCTGCAGACCGGCCTCACCGCCGATGGCGACGTGGTCTCGGAGGCCATGGGCGAGGTGATCCGAAACACGACCAGCCAGCTCACGCTCGAGGATCTCGCGGCGATGATGGCTTACCTGCGCTCCCTCGCACCGCTCCCCGACGAGGCCAAATAGGCTAGATCCGCTTTGCGAGCTCCGCAGCCTTGCCGATGTACGTGCCAGGAGTCAGTTCCAATAGCCGCTGCTTCTCGGCCTCCGGAATCGCAAGCCCGCGTATGAATTCCCTCAGGCCTTCGCGCGTGATGCCCTTGCCACGGGTGAGCGCCTTCAACTGCTCATACGCGTCTGGGACCGCATAGCGGCGCATGACCGTCTGGATCGGCTCGGCGAGCACTTCCCAGTTCGCCTCCAGTTCACCGGCGAGCCGCGCCGGGTCCGCTTCGAGCTTCTCCAGTCCGCGCAGGCATGAGCGCCACGCCAGCAGCGAATGGCCGAGCGCCACGCCCACGCTGCGCAGCGCCGTCGAGTCCGACAGATCGCGCTGCCAGCGCGACACCGGCAGCTTGTCGGCAAGGTGCCGCAGCAACGCATTGGCCACCCCGATGTTCCCCTCCGAGTTCTCGAAATCGATCGGGTTGACCTTGTGCGGCATGGTGGAGGAGCCGACTTCGCCTTCCTTCACCCGCTGGCGGAAGTAGCCCAGCGACACGTAGCCCCAGAGGTCCCGGTCCAGGTCGAGCAGGATGGTGTTGGTCCTCGCCACCGCATCGAACAGTTCGGCCAGACTGTCGTGCGGCTCGATCTGCGTGGTGTAAGAGTTGAATTCCAGTCCCAGCGATTCGACGAACCGCCTGGCGAAACCCTCCCAGTCGAAGCCCGGATAGGCCGCCACGTGGGCGTTGTAATTGCCCACCGCGCCGTTGATCTTGCCCGGCATGCGCACGCCCCCGACGCTTGAGCGTGCGCGCCGCAGCCGGAAGACGAAATTGGCAATCTCCTTGCCGAGCGTCGTGGGCGTGGCCGGCTGCCCATGGGTGCGGGAGAGCATCGGCAATTCGGCAAGATCGTGCGCCATCACCGCCAGCCTGTCGACGATGCGCTCCAACGCGGGCAGCAGCACCGCACGGCGGCATCCGTCGATCGCGAGCGCATACGCGAGGTTGTTTATGTCTTCCGAGGTGCACGCGAAATGGATGAACTCGGATGCCTTTTGCACCTCGGGATTGCCCAGGGCGCTTTCCTTCAGCCAGTACTCGATCGCCTTGACGTCGTGATTGGTCTGGGCTTCGATCGCCTTCACCCGTTCGCCATGGGCCGCGGAGAAATCCGCCGCGAGCCGGCGCAGTTCGACCACGGTCGCATCGGAAAACGGACCGATCTCGCGCAGTTGCGGATTCGCGGCGAGCGCGATCAGCCACTCGATCTCGACCCGGACCCGGTAGCGGATCAGGCCGAACTCGCTGAAGTAGGTGCGCAGCGACTCGAGTTGTCCCGCGTACCGGCCGTCGAGAGGGGAAATCGCCGTGAGGGCTGAGTTCGGCATGTCGGCGCACCACCGTTTTTTGGAAAGCCATTTTACCACGCGACACCGCCGCGCCATGGCGCCGACCCGGTTCGACACGCTGCTTGCCGGATCGCGCGCCGGGAACCTCTGCACGGGTGCTTCGGGACCGGGGGCGGATGCTATAATCGCGCCCGCCGCTTGAGCGGTCGCGCCGGAAACGGTCGGCGCTTCCTCGGCGCGCAGATGTCCTTTCCTTGAATCCTGGTCGAAATAATGAAGCTACTTGGCGTCCATCCCAGCCCGTTCACGCGCAAGGTCCGGATCGTCCTGGCAGAAAAGAAAATCGAATACGACTTCGTCATCGCCAGCCCGCAGGCCGAGGGCAGCCCCGTGCCCGCACACAATCCGCTCGGCAAGGTGCCGGTGCTGGTGCTCGAGGACGAAACCGCCGTCTACGATTCCCGCGTGATCGTCGAATTCCTGGACAATGTCTCGCCCTTCGGCCGGCTGATCCCGCCGGGGAACCGGGAGCGCGTCGAGGTGCGGCGCTGGGAAGCGCTTGGCGACGGCGTGCTCGATGCAGCAGTGCTGGCACGCTATGAAAACCTGCGCAGCGAAAACGAGCGCAGTGCCGCCTGGATCGAGCGCCAGATGGGCAAGATACGCACCAGCGTCGACGCAATGGAGCGGGAACTTGGCGACAAGCCCTTTTGCACCGGCAACACCTACACGCTCGCGGACATCGCCGTGGGCGCGTGCCTCGGCTACCTGGATTTCCGTTTTCCGCAACTCGGCTGGCGCGACAGCCACCCGAATCTTGTGCGCCTCGATGCCAAGCTCGCCGAGCGCCCTTCGTTCATCGACACGGTCCCGCACGACTGATTCGGACCCAGTGGTCGGTCACTGAATAACCCCGCCCCCCAGGCACACCTCACCGCTGTACAGCACCACCGACTGCCCGGGCGTGACCGCCCATTGCGGGTCGTCGAAATCTATGTCCATTTCGTCTGGCGCCAGCCTCGCCACATGACAGGGGGCGTCGGCCTGCCGATAGCGCGCCTTCGCGCTGTACGTGCTACCGCTGTGCGGCGGCGCGCCGCTCACCCACGCCAGGTCGCGCGCCTGCAGCGACCGCCTGAGCAGCAGCGGATGCTCGTGGCCTTGCACCACGACGAGTTCATTCCTGTCCATGTCCTTTGCGGCGACGTACCACGCCTGTTCGGGCGCGCCCTTCACCCCGCCCAGGCCGATGCCCTTCCTCTGGCCGATGGTGTAGAACGCGAGGCCAATGTGCTCGCCTACGACCCGGCCTTCCGGCGTGCGCATGCTTCCGGGCTTGCGCGGCACATAACGGTTCAGGAATTCGCGGAACGGCCGCTCGCCGATGAAACAGATGCCCGTGGAATCGCGCTTGGCGAAATTGGGCAGCCCCGCCTCCTTCGCGATGCGCCGCACTTCGGTCTTTCGAAGCCTGCCCAGTGGGAACAGCGTGCGCGCGAGCTGCGACTGGTCCAGGCGGTGCAGGAAATAGCTCTGATCCTTGGTCCCGTCCGCGGCCTTCAGCAGTTCGAAGCCGCCGTCCGCCTGGCGTACCTGCGCGTAATGTCCGGTGGCGATGCGCTCGGCGCCGAGCGCGACGGCATGGTCGAGGAAGGCCCGGAACTTGATCTCGGCATTGCACAGCACATCGGGGTTGGGCGTGCGCCCCGCGGAATACTCGCGCAGAAACTCGGCGAACACGCGGTCCTTGTACTGCGCGGCGAAGTTCACCACCTCCAGGTCGATGCCGACGACCTCCGCGACCGAGGCGCAGTCGATCAGGTCCTGGCGCGTGGAGCAGTACTCGCCGTCGTCATCGTCCTCCCAGTTCTTCATGAACAGGCCGGCGACCTGGAAACCGGCGCGCTTGAGCAGCAGCGCGGCCACCGACGAGTCCACCCCGCCTGACATGCCCACCACGATTTTTTCTGCGCCCATCGAGGCCTAGGCGAAATGGGTGATCAAGTCGAGCGGATAGCGCCGGCCGGCCAGGTAGTCCTCGACGCAGCGCCACACCAGCGGGCTTCGATGGCGCGGCGCGAGCGCGCGGATTTCCTCCACCGTCAGCCACACGGCCCGCAGGATGCCCTCATCGAGCGCTCGCTCCGACTCGACGCCGAGGGTTTCACCGCAAAAGGCGAAGCGCAAATAGGTCGGGTCGCCGCGCGCAGCGCGCCAGCGGTAGACACCGACCAGTTGCTTCGGCTCGAAGCGATGCGCCGACTCCTCCAGCGTCTCGCGCGCGCAGGCCTGCGCCAGCGTCTCGTCGCATTCCCAGTGGCCCGCGGGCTGGTTGTAGACCGATTCACCTCCGCCCTCCTCAATTTCCTCCACGAGCAGGAACCGGCCGTCGCGCTCCATCACCGCCGCAACCGTCACGCTGGGCTTCCAGGTCATGAGCTCTTGCCGCGCTTCACGCGGCCCGCACCGTGTTCCGGCGTATGAAATCGGCCATGCGCGCGATGCCAGCCTCGATGGCCTCGCGCGACGCCGCGTAGGAGAACCGGACGTGCTGGCCTTCTCCGGCCACCCGCGCGCCGAAATGGATGTCGGCAAGAACGGCAACGCCGGCCTCGTTGAGCAACCGTTTCCTGAAATCCTCGGAATCGGCGGCACCGATCATCCTGCAGGCTTCGGTCACGTTCGGCCAGGCGTAGAACGCGCCGCCGGGCGTCCGGCAGCTCACGCCGGGCACGCCGTTGAGCAGGGCCACGATCAGGTCGCGCCGCGCGAGGAAGGAGCGCCGCATCGCTTCGGCGTCATCCTGCGGCCCCTGTATGGCTTCCACCGCCGCCCACTGGCTGATCTGGCTGGCACAGGAATCGGTATTGGTCACCCAGCGCACGAACTGGGGCGCCAGCACAGGATTCGAGGCAAAACCGATGCGCCAGCCAGTCATCGCCCAGGTCTTGGAGGCGCCGTCCGAGATGATGGTGCGCTCGAGCATCCCCGGCAGCGAGGCGATCGACACGAACGCCCCCTCGTAGACCAGGCGCGAGTAGATTTCGTCGGCATAGATCCAGACCTGCGGATGGCGGCGCAAGATCGCGGCGATACCTTCGAGGTCCCGCTTGCCTAGAATGCCCCCGGTGGGATTGTGCGGGGAATTCAGGATCAGGAGCCGAGTGCGCGGCGTAATCCGTGCCTGGAGGTCTTCCGGATCGAAAGCGAAGTCGCGCGCCTCGCGCAGCGGCAGCGGCACCGGCACCGCCCCGCAGACCTGGATCTGCGATTCATAGATCGGGAACCCCGGGTTGGGGTAGATCACCTCGTCGCCGACGCCATAGTCGGTGACCGAGAGTATCGCGTAGGCGATGAAAGGCTTCGCGCCCGCCCCCACCACGACGTCCTCGGGGCGGATTTCGATGCCCCGCACGGTGCCCATGTAGCGCGCCGCGGCCTCGCGCAGTTCGTTGATCCCGGCCGATGGCGTATAGCCGTGCTTGCCCTCGCGGATGGCCCGGATCGCCGCCTCCTGCACGTTTGCCGGGGTCGGAAAATCCGGCTGGCCGATGCAGAACGAGACGATGTCCTTGCCCTGGCGCGCAAGCTCGTTGACTTCGGCCAGGACGACGAAGGCATTCTCGGTTCCGAGCTCGGCGGTGCGGCGGCTGATCCTGGGCATGGCGTGGGCGATTTGGGCCGAAAACGCGCAATTTTAGCTCACGCGAGCCACGGCGTTGTTATCATTCCGCCAATCAACAACGGAAGTCGCCCATGCTGATCAACTGCGTCGCCTATCAGGACGGAAAAAAGGTCGTTGACATCGCCACCAAGGACATCAGCGACTATGTAAACCGTCCCGAATGCTTTGTCTGGGTCGCCCTGTCCGACCCCGCCCCGGAGGAACTCGTAAAAATGCAGGAGGAATTTGGCCTGCATGCCCTGGCGGTGGAAGATGCACACCACGGCCACCAGCGACCCAAGATCGAAGAATACGGCGACTCGCTGTTCTGCGTCCTGCACTCGGTCCAGAACAAAGGGGAGGAGTTGAACGTCGGCGAGGTAGCTATCTTCGTCGGGCCGAACTACGTGTTATCGGTGCGCAGCCACACAGAGCAGGGTTTTGCCAGCGTGCGGGCGCGTTGCGAGCGCGAGCCGCACCTGCTCAAACATGGCTCGGGGTTCGTGCTTTACGCATTGATGGATACGGTCGTGGACCGGTATTTCCCGGTGGTCGACGCGCTGGAGGACGAACTGGAACGCATCGAAGAGCGGATTTTCGAGGGCAATGCACCGCGCGGCAACATCGAGGCTCTTTACACCAACAAGCGAAAACTCACCGTGCTCAAGCACGCCGTGGAACCGCTGCTCGAGGCCACAGGCAAGCTGCACGGCGGGCGAGTCCCGAAGGTCTGCGCCGATACGCAGGACTACTTTCGCGATGTCTACGACCACCTGGTCCGGATCAACCAGTCGATCGACGCTCTGCGCGACCTGGTGATAACCGCCATCTCGGTCAATCTGTCCCTCATTACGCTGCATGAAAACGAAACCACCAAGCGGCTGGCAGCCTACGCGGCCCTGCTCATGGTGCCGACCCTGATCGCCGGGATCTACGGCATGAACTTCCAGCACATGCCGGAGCTGAAATGGACTTTCGGCTACCCGTTTTCGCTCGTGGCGATGGTGGGCATCGACCTGTACCTGTACATCCGCTTCCGCAAGACGGGATGGCTATAAATCAAGCGAACCTTGCAGACTCAAACGCATA
>MEQZ01000062.1 GCA_001770425.1 Betaproteobacteria bacterium RIFCSPLOWO2_02_FULL_65_20
CATCGGCTCGCTGGTGGTGATGGAGCACGGCAAACTGGTCGGCATGCTGACCTTCCGCGAGGTGCTGAAGGCGGTTGACGCGAATAAAGGGGCGACCGGCGACCTGCGGGTAAAGGAGATGATGACCAGGGCCGAGGTGATCGGTCCGGACGCCGAGGTCGATGATCTGCGCCGCGTGATGCTGGAGAAGCATACGCGCTATATGCCGGTGGTGGAGGACGGCGCCGTGATCGGGGTGCTGTCGTTCCACGACGTGGCGAAAGCGGTGCTCGAGGAGCAGGCATTCGAGAACCGGATGCTGAAGGGCTACATCAGCGACTCGGTCGCCTAGACCGCATCGCGGCGGGCGATCTGCCGCCGCCGACCGGGTCGCGCCGGCTGGGCAGAGGCGAGCCTATGCTAAACTCGACGAGCGTTCCGCCAGGGTCTTTCGCTGAGGTTCCTTCATGTCTGGAAACACCTTCGGACTCCTGTACTGCGTCACTTCGTTCGGCGAGAGCCACGGGCCGTCCTATGGCGGCGTGGTCGACGGCTGTCCGCCGGGCCTCGAACTGTCGGAAGCCGACATACAGAAGGAGCTCGACCGCAGAAAACCCGGCACGTCGCGCCACGTCACGCAGCGCCGGGAGTCCGACAGCATCGAGATTCTCTCCGGTGTATTCGAAGGCCGGACGACCGGAACATCGATCGGCTTTCTGATCCGCAACGAGGATGCGCGCAGCAAGGACTACGCCGCGATCGCACAGAGCTTCCGTCCCGGTCATGCCGACTATACCTACTGGCAGAAGTACGGCATCCGCGACCATCGCGGCGGCGGGCGCGCCTCGGCGCGCGAGACCATGATCCGGGTCGCGGCCGGTGCCATCGCCAAGAAGTGGCTGCGCGAAAAGCACGGCGTCGAAGTGCGCGGTTACCTGTCACAGATGGGTCCGCACCGCATCGAGTTGAAGTCCTGGGACGCCGTCAGACAGAACCCGTTTTTCGTGCCCGACCCCGAAATCGTGCCCAGGCTCGAAGCCTACCTGGACGAACTTCGCGGCGCGGGGAACTCCTGCGGCGCAAAGGTGACGGTGATCGCCTCGGGCGTGCCGGTCGGATGGGGCGAGCCCGTCTACGGACGGCTCGACGCGGACATCGCCGGGGCGATGATGGGCATCAACGCGGTGAAGGGCGTGGAGATCGGCGCCGGATTCGCGAGCGTGGAACAGTTGGGCAACCAGCACGGCGACGAACTGACGCCCGACGGATTCCTGAGCAACAATGCGGGTGGCGTTCTCGGTGGCATCTCGACCGGCCAGGACGTGGTCGTCAACATCGCCCTGAAGCCCACGTCGTCGATCCGTATCCCGCGCCGTTCCATCAACACCCTCGGAGAGCCCGTGAGCGTGCAGACGACGGGCCGCCACGATCCCTGCGTGGGCATCCGGGCGACGCCGATCGCCGAGGCGATGCTCGCCTGCGTGCTGATCGATCATGCGCTGCGGCACAGGGCGCAGTGCGCCGACGCGAGCACCGCTACGCCGAAGATTGCGGGCCGCGGGGGATAAGCGCGGGCCTGCCGCGGGGGCTACGAATGCAGCTTGCTCGGCCGCACCTCATTGCACGGATCGACTACGCGCCGCGCGCGCTCGCCTTCGGCTATATATTTCTGGTTGTCGTGGCGCTGTCGGTCGAGAGGGGGGCGCCGACCTGGCCGACGCTGGCTTTGGGGATCGCCCAGTTTCTGGTCTACCCCCACCTCGCCTATCTGCACACCCGGATCGCCGCAAATTCAAAGCGGGCCGAACTCTCGAATCTGCTTCTCGATTCGCTCATGCTCGGCGCGTGGGCGGCGCAGGCGCATTTCGCGCTCTGGGTCGGCTGCGGGTTGCTGATCGGGGCCTGCATCAGCAACGCAGCCAACGGTGGAATCCGCAGATTGGGCGGCGCCATAGCGCTGTTTGCGGCGGGCGCGATCGGCTGGGGGGCATTTCTCGGCTTTCCGTTCCAGCCCGCTACCGGCCCGTACGTGTCCGGACTCTGCATCGGCGGCATCATCGGCTATGCGTCCTGGATCGGCATTCTTTCCCATGCGCAGAACCGGCGGCTGTTGCGCGCGCGCGATGCGGTGAGCAAGAGCGAAGAACAGTTCCGCTTCATCGCCGAGCACGCCGGGGACCTGGTGGTCGTGCTGGGCCCGCTCGAGCTGATTCGCTATGCAAGCCCCTCGCATGCGCGGTATTTCAAGCGCGATGCCTACCGGCCCGGGCAGCCCTGGTTCGATCTGGTCCATCCGGAGGACAGGGGCCATGCGCGGCACCTGCTCGACCGGATCGCCTTCGCCAGGACTCGGGAGCGCGTACCTCTGCGCATGCTTGCGGCAAGTGGTGCGTGCCCGGTCATGGAGTGCCAGGGCAATGCGGTATGGGACGACACGCGGAACGTGCAGATGATGGTCCTCATTCTGCACGACGTCGATGCAAGGGTGCGTACCGATGTCGAACTGCAGCTTTCGCCGGGTTCGCCTGCTGCGCCGGGGGGAACGGGATCGGTCGGCGAGAGTGCGCCATGGGTGTGGCGCGGCTGATCCCCGCCCCGGGCGATTGTAGAGTCGCTGAGCCCGCAGAGCCGGAACCAAACAGGTGTGCCTTGCTTTGACGCCTCTGCTCTCTCGATTTCGGACCGTTGCAAAGCGCAACGGTCCGAAATCGAGAGACGTATACAAAACCGAATTCTTCTCCAGGGTCGTCGACAGCAAATCCGTAAGTGACTAACCGGTCGCCTTGTCCGCATGCTCCCAGATCACGTCGCATTCGGCGGCTGCGGCGGCTTCGAGCATCTGAACGAGCGGATAGGCCCGAGTACGCAGTCTGACCCGCGTGGCATCGGGACCGTCCGCTTCATCGTCGTGCTTTTTCGGCCGGGACGGTTCCCGAATGCGGTCGCCCTCGGGGGAGTCGACCGCCTGCCTGAGCCGATGCAGCGCTTCGGGTATGTCTCGCGCCAGCACCGCACCGGGCACCGAGCCGCTCATGCCCATCAGGCGCAGCAGCACCACCGCGATGTCGCCGAACATCAAAACGCCAGCCGAGGTCCTGCTGTGAAATCGAACCAGCATGGTGCGTTCTCCTTCCGGTCTACTTGCCGAACGCGTGAGCGTACAGCAGTCGCAGGTCGAGGTCGGCCTTCGCCTCGGCATCGCGGGGATAGCGATTCCACAATTCGGCCGCCTTGTTGCGCTGCCCCAGCGCGAGATAGCCGGTCATTCCCGCGGTGAGCAGGTACTGGCGGTTGTTGGCCGGCAGGTCGCTCGCCTCGCCGAGCAGCTGCTCGGCGAGCGCTGCCATCCGGGCCGCATCGCGCGAGGCGACCGCGCGGAACAGACCGATCCATGCCTTCTGCGCAGGGGCGAGCGCCGCGCCGCAGGGCCCCGTACCTATTCGGTCCCAAAGCCGGTCCCAAAGCGCGCGCGCCTCGATTGCGGAGAGATACGGGTTGATCGTGCGCGCCAGCTGATACAGCGAGTGAAACCAGATGTCGAACCGCCCGGGATCGCTGCAATCGGCCAGATGCCCGCGCATGATCTCGAGGTCTTTTTCCAGCTGCCGCGGAATGGCCTGAGGCTGCGGCGGCAAACCGGCGAGGAAGAAGTCGCGCGCGTAACGCGCGCGGCGGGTATTTTCCAGGCGGTCGAAGTATTCCTCGCCGTCCAGCGAGGGGGCATGTGTCGCCGGTTCGCTTCGGCCTTCGAGCATCGCCACGGTCGGCACGCTGGACGTGCCGATGCCGGTGATATCGCCGGCCGACTGCTGCATGAAGCGGTAGCGCGCCGCGTGCAGGTCGAGGTAGGGCTGGTAGTCGGAATTGGCCGGCACGCCGTAGCTCGCGAAAAGCGGGGCAAGCGTCTTCTTGCCGCCGATTCGCCGTAGCTCGACGTCCCCCAGTGTCCGGATGTGCACGCGCGCGAGCTCCCGCGACACGCCGGGCATGGCGGTGATGTCGGCGAGCGGCCTGGCAAGCGTGCGTTCCTCGCCGGCGACGATCAGCAGGTCGCTGTTGGTCGAGGCGTAGATCGCATAGTCCGGGAAGTTCGCCCCGAGCGCCTGCATCACCGAGCCGACCAGCGAAACATCGATCTCGTAGAGCTGAAACCATTGCACCAGCACCCCGTCGGGTTTCAGGTAACGGCGCACGTGGCGGTAGAACTCAGCGCTGAACAGGCTCGAGACCCCGCTCACCCAGGGGTTGGAGGGCTCGGAGACGATGATGTCGTATAGACGATTTTGCGTCGAGAAATAGGTCTTGGCGTCGTCGAAGATGATATGGCTGCGGGGATCGGCGAAGGTGTTGGAGTTGACCGGCGCAAACAGGCGCGAGGCCTCGGCCATCGCGGGTTCGATCTCGATGGTGTCCACGGACTCGATCGCGGAACTCGCCAGCAGCGTGTGCGTGGACAGGCCCGTGCCCACCCCTATCACGGCCGCGTGCCGCGCATCGGGCTTGAAAGCCAGCGGCAGTGCGCCGGTGAGTACCATGGTGATCTCGTCGGAAACGCGCGCGCCCGGCTGCATGTTGATCGCGCCGTCGGACTTGCCGTTGGTGCGCAGGCTGCGGCCTTCGGAGAAGTCCATCATGCTCACAGTCGCGGTCTTGCCGTCCTTGTGAAAAATGAGTTTTGCATCCTGTTCGGTGTAAAGGTCGCCGCGTCTGAACACGCCCGAGGCCATCTTGTAGTTGTCCAACTGCACCAGTGCGAGCACGGCGGCGAATGAGGCGAGCGCGAGCCCCGACGCTGCGAGAGGGAGCCGCCGGGACCCGTACGACGTGGGGGCACCGCAGGCGCGCCACAGCAGCACGAGCCCTAGCGCAACGTCGAGCGCCGCCCCGGCGGCCATCAGCCCCTTCAAGCCGAGCAGCGGCAGCCCGACGTGTGCGGCCGCGAACACGCCGACAATGGAACCCAGGGTGTTGGCGCCATAGACCGCGCCGATCGATTTCTCGCCGTGGCCCGAGGCGTACAGCGCATAGGTGAGCAGCGGCAGGGTCATGCCGGCGCAGAAGGTGGCCGGGAACATGATGGCAAGCGCCATGCCGTGGCTGGACGCGAGGAACAGGGTATAGCCCGAATCGGTCCGGGCCAGCGCTTTCATCACTGCCTGCATGAGTGGAAACATCTGCCCATACAGCGGCAGCGTGGCCAGCGCGGCAAGACCCATGGCCACCTGGACGATGCCCAGCAAGCGCGCCGTGTCGCGAACGCGGTCGATGCGGTTGCGCACCCAGTAGCCCCCGCATGCGAGCCCCAGGATGAAGGCCGAAAGCATCAGCTCGAACGAGTGCGTGGAACTGCCGAGCACCAGCGACAGCATCCGGATCCAGCCGATCTCGTAGACGAAGGAGGCGGCGCCTGTGAGCCCGGCGATGAGCAGGAACAGGCCGTAGGGCGCTATCGGAGCCGGCGCATGCGCATTCCGATGCGCATCGGCGTGGGCCGCCGGTGCAGCGCGTTCGTCCCGGCCCCGCGCCGCGAGCCATACGATCGCCGCCAGCGCGAGGTTGATCCAGCCCGCGGCCTGCATGGTGCCCGGAAGGCCGAGCGCCCCGATCATGAAGAACCCGCTCGCCAGCACGCCGATGACGGCACCGACGCTGTTGGTGAAATACAGCATTGCAATCGTATGCCCCGGGCCGGACGGGTAGCGGCGGATTAGCCCGGCGCTCATGAGCGGGAAGGTCATGCCGAGCAGAATCGATTGCGGCAGGATGAGCGCGCCGGCCAGCGTCCATTTGTACAACGCCGCGGCGCTTGCGTTGCCCAGCGCCGGCAGGACCCAGTTGTAGGCGGCCCCGGTTGCGGCCAGGTAGACATCGTGAAAGGCGAGCGCGGCCAGACCGATCACCCCTTCGGTCAGGGCGTAGCCGACCAGCAGGTTCTTCCAGCGCCCCGAATAGCGGCTGGCGATCCAGGCGCCGATGGCCATTCCGCCCATGAACAGGGCCAGCACCAGCGTCTGGGCGTAGGCTGCGTGACCGAGGAACAGCTTCAGGTAGTGGCTCCAAATGGACTCGTAGATGAGTCCGGCGAATCCGGAGACCGTGAACAGCGCGAAGTAGATGCCCCGCGGGATGGGTTTGACGTGCAAGTGGATGGATCTTCGTCGATTACGACTCAAATGTGGACAGCATTGGCGAAGATATAGGGTTTTCTTATGAGCCTCTTGCAAAAGTCGCCACAATTTTCTAACGAGCCTCAGTAGCGTCGCAACAGTGTTATTGCCACTGGAGGTCAAAATGATCGAAAACGCGCCACAAGCCCGTTTGACGCGATTGGAGGCATTTGCGATTTCTTCCAAGTTTCACGGTAGTTGAAAAAGTGCACAGTCCGTAATCAAACCAAGGAAAATTGCTGCTTTCTCGAGCATTTTCGTCAAAAATAGTTTTGCAAGAGGCTCTTATGTCTCCCGTTTTAAAACGGGAGAGGGTTTACGGCAAAGCACACCGACTGCTATTTTCAGACCCTGCTCGAGTATCAAATCCAGGCGCGTGAGAAAAGCGAATGTTAGCATCGCCGCTGTCAACGGCATTGTTCCCCTCCATGCACGCGGTTCCCGCCTTCCGGCTCGGCGCTTTCTATTTCGCCTATTTCGCCTTCATCGGCGGATTCGCGCCCTACTTCAGCCTGTACCTTCAGTCCCTGGGCATGAGCGCGGTGGAGATCGGGACGCTGCTTTCGCTCATGCAACTCATGCGAATTTTCGCGCCCAACGTCTGGGCAGGGGCGGCAGACCGCTCAGGCGCGCGCATCGGATTGCTGCGCTTGGCACTGGCGGCTAGCGCGGTGGCGTGGTGCGGGGTTTTTTTCGCGCAGTCGTTCTGGGGCCTGTTCGCCGTGCTGGCGCTGCTCGCGTTCTTCAACAGCGCGGCCTACCCGCTTGGCGAGGCGCTGACCTTCGCGCACCTGCGCGACGATCTCGGGCGCTACGGACAGCTGCGGGTCTGGGGATCCGTCGGATTCATCGTCGCCGTGCTCGGGGTCGGCGAGATTCTCAATGCGCATCCGGTGCAGGTGCTCACCGGAATTCTACTCGTGCCGCTTGCCGCCTCGACGCTGTGCGCCTTTGCTCTTCGCGACAGCGAGGTCGGGCTGCGGCACGGATCGGACCAGTCGGTGTGGCCGATGTTGCGCCGGCCGCAGGTGGCAGCGCTGTTTGGCGCCTGTTTTCTGATGTCGGTCGCGCACGGGCCGCTATACACGTTCTACTCGATCCACCTGGCCGATGCCGGGTACGAAAAGTCCATGATCGGGGTGCTGTGGTCCCTGGGCGTGATCGCGGAGATTTTCGTATTCATGCTGATGCCCCGGCTGCTCGCACGCTTTTCGCCGGCATCGGTCCTGGTCGCAAGCTTCGCCTGTGCCGTGGTGCGCTTCGCTGCGATCGGCTGGGGCGTGCAGTCGCTCGCCGTGCTTGCGCTCGCGCAACTGCTGCATGCGGCGAGCTTCGGTGCCTACCACGCGGCCGCTCTGGGTCTGGTGAACGAATGGTTCCGCGGCGGACAGCGCGCGCGCGGCCAGGCCATGTACGTGAGCCTGTCCTTCGGTGCCGGCGGGATGGTGGGCGGCATGGCGAGCGGACTTGCGTGGGAACCGCTCGGACCCGCGTGGACGTTTACCGCGGGCTCG
>MEQZ01000063.1:0-115 GCA_001770425.1 Betaproteobacteria bacterium RIFCSPLOWO2_02_FULL_65_20
CGTGATAGTTGAAGGACGACGCCCGCACGCGGATCACGACGTGTCCGGCGGTCGCTTTCGGGGCAGGGTAGTCCTGCACCACTTCGAGTTCACCGACGCCGCCGTGGCGACGCAG
>MEQZ01000063.1:188-7790 GCA_001770425.1 Betaproteobacteria bacterium RIFCSPLOWO2_02_FULL_65_20
CATCTGGTGAAAGAATGGTCTTATTCCGTCTCACGATTTCGGGAAGTTGCGAAATCGCAACTTCCCGAAATCGTGAGAAGATAGGAATGCCAAAAAACGAGCCAATCCGTTTGGTTTCAGCTATGCCTGTGCAGAAGTCAATTCCCCGGCCGCGATCGCCTCGAGCGCCTTGCGGTCGATCTTGTTGGTGCCGGCGAGGGGGAGTTCGGGCAGGAACCACACGCGGCGCGGGTGTTCGTAGGCGGGCGCCAGCGCGAGGGCATGCGCTATTATCTCCTGCTCCGTTGCATGCTGCCCGTGCTTCAGGACCACGAAGGCAACCGGCTTGGCGCCCTTGATTTCGTCCGCTACGCCGATCACGCTCGCCTGCTCGACGGCGGGATGTCGCTCGAGCATGCGCTCGACCTCGCTCGGGTAGATGTTTTCTCCGCCCGACACGAACATGTCGTCGACCCGGCCTACAAAGTAGTGGAATCCGTACTCGTCGCGCCGGAAGATGTCGCCGGTGATGTAGTAGCCGTCCTCTGTCATGACCTCGCGTGTCAGTTCCGGCAGCTTGTGGTATCCGTTCATCAAAGCGGGCGCCTTCATCTGCAGCACGCCTTCGAGGGCGTCGTCGCCCCGCGCCAACCGCAGCCGCACCTGCGGGTGCGGATACCCTACCGACGATGCAGGCTGCGCAACGCCATTCGGATGCGGCCCGAACACGATGGGTCCTGCTTCGGTGGTGCCGTACGCGTTGAGTATCGAGGCGTTCGGGAAAGTGCATCGCAGCTGGTCCATGAGGCTCTGGCTGACCGGTGCAGAGCCCATGCGCAGGTTCTGGACGGAGGACAGATCCGTGCGCTCGAGCAGATCCGTCTCGCGCAGCATCATGGCCATCATGGGCGGCACCGCGGTGAGCCAGGTGGCCCGGTACCTCGCGATCGCCTCGATGTAGTCGCGCGCGTTGAATTGCGGCTGCAGTATCACGGTGGCGTGCGCCACGCTGGCGAACTTGGCGAGCGCGAGCGCGTTCATGTGATACAGCGGCGCGGCCACCAGGATGCGCTGGTCCGACCAGTCCTTGCCTGCCGTGCGCGTCTCGGCCACCCAGATGTGGCTCTGGTGCGAGAGGACGACGCCCTTGGGCCTGCCCGTCGATCCCGACGTGTAGAGGAACATCGCCGCCTCACCGGGCTGCGGACGCACCGTCTCGAATGGCCCCGGCGCGAGAAATGCGTCGAAACCGTCCGCCCCAGTGCCGCCGAATTCGACCAGCGGGAGACCGGCCGGCAACTCCTTGCGCCGCGGAGGATCGCAGAACACCAGGTGCGCATCGCAGTCGCGCAGCACGTATTCGATCATGGCGCGAGGAAACTTGAAATTCACCGGCACGGCCACCAGGCCCGCGCGCATGATGCCGCAGTACGCGGCCAGGAACTCGGCCCGGTTCGCGGAGACGATCGCGACGCGTTCGCCGCGGGCATAACCGCGGCGCGCAATCGCGGTCGCCACGCCGGCCGCAGCCGCGTCCAGTGCGCGGTAGGATACTGTGCGCGGGGGTTGCTCGCCGCCAAGGTCGAGGAGCGCGGGCTTGTCCAGGTCGCGCGACCGGTCGATGAGATCGCCCAGGTTGTGGAAACGCGGCATGTCGTGCGGGGAGTGCTTGTCCATTCGATACTGCGGTCAGGTCAGGTTCGCCGCGAACTGGAGTCCGCGAAAGATCTCGTCGACGGGGATATTTTCTGACGTCATCGCTGTCCTGTCTGCATTGTTGCTGCTCGGGCTTCGCGTCGGAGTCGGGCATCACGCCGCTACGTCGCGCCGAACGCAAAAGACCCGGGAATTCCAGCCAGGACGCGGCGCACATCTGCTATGAAGACCGGCGAGCAGTATAAAGGAAACTTTGGCAATTGCCATTCAGTCGAACCCCTCGCGGTTGGGCGTGCGGCTACGAAGAAGTACTCGGCTACGAGAGACGGTGCAGGTTGCCGCGCAGCCAGAGCCCAAGGGCGAGATACCCGAGGCCAAAAGCGATGATCGACGGCGCGTAGCCGGCGCTTTCGACGGCGATTCCCATGGTCGCGACTCCGGCGGCCTGGCCGAGGGACCAGGCAGACACATAAGTGGACACGCCGGCGGCGCGCGCCTGCGGCGCCATTTCGCTCGCCTTGGCCTGCAGCGTGTTTTGCAGCATGTAAAAGGAGAATCCCATCCCGATGACGGCTGGAACCGCGATGACCCAGACTGGCGTCAGCACCGTGAGTGCATAGCACCCGCAGCAGATCGCGCCGCCGCACGCGACCAGCCCGCGCTGCCCGATGGCATGCAGCAGCCGGGTCACCACCAGCGTATAGAGCAAGCTGCCGACGCCGACCCCGGCGAGCAGGGCGCCGATCAGCGTCAGGTTCAGATCGAACTTCAGCCGGAGGAAGGCGCCGAGAAACGAATAAGCACCAAAGAAGAAGAATGTATTGCCGAATGACGCGGCCGCGACGTAGCGCACCCGCGGCACGGCGAGCAGTCTGAGGTGTACCGTGTAGGGGTTGCCGCCGGAAACGGCGCGGCCGCTCCCGGCCCATTGCGAGCCGGTCCGCAGCAGCAATACCGACGAGACGACCGCGAACGCCGCGCCCACAAACAGGAAAGTTCCCCGCCAGCCGAGCAGGTCGGTGAACAAGCCTCCGGCCAGCGGCCCCAGCGTCTGGCCGATGATGGTCCCGGCAACAAAACGCGCTATCACCGGTTGGCGCTCTGCAATCGGCACGTGATCGCCGATATACGCCATGCCCAGCGAAACCGGCGAGGAGGCGAACAGCGCGGTGAGGAAGCGCAGGGCGGTGAGTGAGCCCAGATCCTGCGCCAACGCGCAGCCGGCCGAAGCCGCCGCGGCGCCAAACAGCGACAGCGTCACCACGCGCAGCTTGCCGAAACGATCTCCGAGCGGCCCGTATATGAGCTGGCCGACCATGTAGGCGAGGGCGAACGCGGTGATGACCGCCGCGGCGCCCGAAATGCTGGTGGCGAAATCATCCGCCAGCCGCGGAAGCATGGGTTCGACGACGCGCAGTGCGATCCCGCTGATCGCGCTCGCGAGCGCCAGGAGGAAGATGGTTTCCCGCATGGCTGAAAACCCTCTGAAAAATTCATCCTGGCGAAGCGTGTCTCCGCGAGAGCGGGGATTCAGCGAGTCATTCTAGCGGCTGTTCTTCTGTTTGGCTTTTTCTTCCCCCGGCTGGCGGCCGGGTTCGAAGCCGCCGACCTCGTGGTAGGTCACTTTGTTCGCCACTTCGAACGCCCTGACCGTCGGGATGACTCCCGGCAATCCCAGTTCCTTCCAGCGGCTGGCAACCTTGTCGTAGATATTCTTCCTCAGCGTGGTCCGTTTGGAGAAGACCGGCAGGTGGCGGTGTTCCTTGCAGGCGTTGATCAGCGCCTTGGACCCGTAGGGCCGGTTTTCAGGCGGATTCTGTGTCGGGTCGAGCCAGGTGCTCCAGGTGTTGCGCAGGATGTCGATGTCGTCGATCGGATTGCACCGGCTCGCCATGGCCCAGATGACCTGATCCATGTCGGTCGGATCGACGTCCTCGTCGACCGCGATGATCCACTTCGTGTAATAGGCGCCTCCCGGCACCTGCGCGGCGAGCGCCAGGGCCTGGGCTGCGTGGCCGGCATAGCGCTGCTCCATGCTGATGACGGTCATGCCGAAGCCACCGGCGGCAGCCGGATGCGCATAGACCCCGTGGATTCCGGGGATGCCGAGCTTGTCCAGATCGTCCCAGATCTTGGCCGAGCGGATGATCGAGAAGAAGCCGCTTTGCTCGCATGACGGATAGTCGGCCATCAGCGCATTGGTGAGTATGGGGTTGGAGCGGTAGTGGATCGCCGTGATGTCGACCAGCGGACAGCCGGCCTCGGGCCTTCCGTAATAGCCCGGGAATTCGCCGAACGGTCCTTCCGACTTCACGGAATTCGGCCGAATCACGCCTTCGACCACGAATTCCGCATTGGCCGGCAGAAGCAGGTCGGTCGTCGTACCCCGCACGACGGGTATGGCCTCGCCCTTGATGCCGCCGGCGAACTCGTATTCGGACACGTTCTTGGGGAAGGTCTGGGAGCCGACCAGCATGAACAGGGGATCGATGCCCCATGCGGCTGCAACCTGGATGGATTTGCCCTGCTGCCAGGCGCGGGTGATATGCAGCCGGGCATCCTTGCCGGGCGACAGGTAAAGCCCGGTCTGGGCCTTCCCCTGGATCATCATCCGGTACGTGCCCACGTTCAGATAGCCGCTGTCCGGGTCGCGGGTAATCACTGCGTCCGCGGTACCGGCATAGCGTCCGCCGTCCAGGGGCCAATGCCGGGGAATCGGCAACTGATTCAGGTCGATATCTTTCCCCGTGACGGTGTTCTCGTAGACGGGGGCCTTGCCCCGCGATACCTCTTGCGGGGGTATGCGGCGCTTGAGCTTGTCCTTCACCCGCCGGATCAATTCGACCGTGTGTGTATCCGCCGGCTCCTCGAGGGTCAGCGCAATGCGCTTGATGCTCGGACCGAGCACGTTCCACAGCAACTGGGCGCCGATCGGGCTCTTTTCGAATCCCCGCGCACGCTTGAACAGAACCGCGGGGGAGGGTTCCTGCTTCGCCACCAGGTAGGAGATTGCGCTCATCTCCTCGTCGCGGTCGACCGCTTTTTGCACCTTGACGAGTTCACCGATCTTGTCGACCCGAGCCAGCCATTCGCGCAGGTCCTGTATCGGTCGCCGTGCCGATGCCTTCGGCGGCTTCCGGGAGGGTTTCGGTGACTTGCTGGAGCTTTGCTTTGCCATGGGGATGCCTTTCGCTGAAATGGGTCGCGCCACAGGGAATGATGCATGCTGCTCCTGCAGCCTGAATAGCCGTCTCATAATGCAGGAATTTGCGTATAGTGTAAAGTCCCCGTATCCGCTCCCGCTGCGTGGCAGGAGGAATGCATAATCGGGTCCTACAATGTGGGACGAGAGCGGTGATCAGGGGTAACGAAACGAGCAAAGGTGCACCTATGAAAGGAGGCACTACGAAGCGACGCAAAGCGGCTGCCGGGGCCCGGCGCAGCAGCCTGGAGAAGATGCTGGACATTCTCGATCTGTTCGAGGAAGAGCACCTGCGCTGGACGCCGGAGCAGATGATGAGTCGCCTCGGGTGCCCGAGGTCGACCCTTTATCGCTATCTCCGCGTGCTGGCCAATGCGGGTCTGGTGACGGCCCTGCCGGACATCGGATACACGCTCGGACCGAGAATTGCCGAACTCGACTACGAGATGCGCTCGAGCGATCCGCTGATCACCAACGGCCGGCCGCTGTTGCAGGCGCTGGTCAAGGAGATCGCCGGCGTCGGGCTGCTGTGCCGCTTCTACAAGGATCGCGTGCTGTGCGTGCATCAGGAGGCAAGCGCCAGCGGGATTCGCAGCGGCTACGAGCGCGGCCGCGCCATGCCCGTTGCGCGCGGCGCGGCATCACGGATCATCCTGGCGCACCTCAAGCCTGCGCAGCTGCGGCAGTTGTACGACTCGCGGTCGCGGGAGTTCTCGCTGATCGGAATGGGCAAGACGCTGGATGAGACGCAGGAGTACCTGCGCCAGATTCGAAAGCAAGGCTACTGCATGTCACGGGGGGAGGTCACGCAGGGCGTCATCGGCATCGCTGCGCCGGTGCTCGACAGCGAGGGCGCCGTCATCGGCAGCCTGAGCATCACCGTGCCCGAGGCGGGCGTCAGCGAGCGGCGGCGGCATTTCATGATCGACCGCATCATTTTCAGCGCCAGGGTGCTGACCCATTCCATGCGCCGCGGCGACGGCGCTTAGCAGCGGGGGGTGCTCCCGAAGGCGGTGCCTGAGGCGCCCGCTTTCGGCAGGGGACGATTCCGACAGCCGGCGCCAGGCCCTGTCAGGCAGGTATCACCGGAAGCAGCAGATAGGACGCGTGCTTGCCGCCGTAATGCACCGTGTGGCGGGTTTCCACCGGACTGCACAGGTGATACCAGATCGGGTCTTCGGTCTGCGTGTCCTGGCCGCGGACTTCGAGCAGCAGCCGATGGCCCTTCATGAACACCATCGAGGTCTCCTTTATCTCGATCGCGTATTCGATGACCTCGTTCAAGGGCACCGGCTCGCTCTCGGTGTGCGGGTGATAGGGCTTGTACGGCTTGGAACGGGCGGCATCCAGCTTGCGGTGCGAGGCGCGCAGCCAGCCCTTGGTCACCACGCGCGCGCTCCCGTCGGGTGACTGGTCCTTGATGGTCACCACCCAAGTGGCATCGGGTCGGTCGATGGCAGCCGCCAGATAGAGCGCGATCGGTCCGGTGATTTCCAGGTCTTTATCCAACTGCGCAGTCGAAAAATCTGCGCCGGGCGCGGGCTTGCCCTGCATGATGTAGGGATCGTTGGAAAAGACTTCCGTGCCGGCCCCGCCGGGCTCGCCGGGGGCCAGTGCGCCGCCGGACTTAAGCCAGTACTTCGTCCACTGCGTGCGCTTCAGCGGCCATTCGTACTCGTCGCGATATTCGTTCCGGCCCTTGACCAGGATGTTGATCGGCGGCTCTTTCATCATGCCGGTGTCGTTGCCTTTCAGCCAATGGTCGTACCAGCGCAGGATGATGTCCTGGTGATCGCGCCAGGGGCGCCTCGGTCCCGTGGTTTCCTTGGTCTCCATGATCATCATCTTCTTGGTCGTATCGAGCCCTTCCCAGCCCTGGAAAGCGCCGGCCAGGTGTATGGGCCAGCCGCTCCAGCGCGCCATCAGCAGGACGGGAATCTTGATCCGGTCGAACTTGGTGTACGCGGAGCGTTCCCAGTAATAGGGCCCGTCGTGAGGCTGGACCAGAAAATCGAAGACCAGCGGATTTTTCTCCGGATACTTCAGCTGGATATGAAGATAGGGGCTGTCCTGGACTTCCTGCGACTGCATCAACATCGCCACGCGCTGCGCAACTTCTTCCTTCGACAGGTAATTGAATATCAGCGGTTGCATCGTCCCGATGCTGACGTGGCCCCACCACTGGTGGAAGAAACCCTCGTTCAGGACGCCGCCGTGATAGACGGAGTGGCGGTAACGGTCCGTATACGCTTCGTAAGGCGCGATTGCCTTCAGGTGCGGAGGCTGAGTTGATGCGACCAGATTCTGCACCACGGCGAAATACGACATCCCGAGCATGCCCACGTTGCCGTCGCACCATGGCTGGGCGGCGATCCATTCGATGAGATCGTAACCATCCTCCTGCTCGGTCTTGCCCTGGAAGTTGTAGACGCCTTGCGAATCGCCGGCACCGCGCGTGTCGGCGATGACATGCGCGTAGCCGCGGCTGACGAAAAAGCGCGTGTCTCCGGCTTCCTGCCCGCCATTGCCGTGGCGCGGGCTGAGCGGGCGCAGCACCTCGGAGAACTTCTGCACGTCCTTGCCGTAAAGCGAATACGACAGCAGGGCGGGGTACTTGCCGGGCGCATCGGGCCGGAACACGTCGCAGGCGAGCTTTACACCGTCGCGCATCGCGACGAAGCGGTTCTTCTCCTCGATCATGGAATGCTTGGGCTGCGATACTTTCTGTTGCCAGTCTTCGGTGCTCACGGTGTTCTCCAGTCGAA
>MEQZ01000064.1:0-3844 GCA_001770425.1 Betaproteobacteria bacterium RIFCSPLOWO2_02_FULL_65_20
GACGGCGGCGTATTGGGGGGAGATTCTGGGTTTATATTGGTCTCCCGATTCCGGGAAGTCGGCAGTTCCAACTTCCCGGAATTAGGAGATTGTGAATGGCAAAAGCGGGCAGGCCGGTTCCGGCTTGTCCGGCTTAGGGGAGGACATCATGAGCACGGGTTTCTGGATTTTTCTGGCGATCGTCGCCGGATTCGGCATCTGGGTCGTGTCGCTCTACAACGGTCTGGTCGCGCTGCGCAACCGGTTCAAGAACGCCTTCGCGCAGATCGACGTGCAACTGAAGCGGCGCTACGACCTGATCCCGAACCTGGTCGAGACCGCGAAAGGCTACCTGGCGCACGAGCGCCAGACCCTGGAGGCGGTGATCGCCGCGCGCGAGGGCGCAGTGAACGCGAACCGGACGGCGGCGGCCAACCCGGCCGATGCTGCGGCCATGACCCAGCTCGGGACGGCCGAGGCCGGGCTCTCCGGCGCGCTGGGGCGGCTGTTCGCTCTCGTGGAGGCCTATCCGGACCTCAAGGCGAACCAGAACATGATGCAGCTCTCCGAGGAGATCACCAGCACCGAGAACAAGATCGCCTTCGCGCGCCAGGCGTTTAACGACGCGGTGATGGAATACAACACCGGCATCGAAAGTTTTCCGCAGACTGTCATCGTCAGCATGTTCGACTTCGCGCCGGCGAAGCAGCTCGAAGCCATCGAGTCCCCGGAAGAGCGCACGGCTCCCAAGGTCTCGTTCGGCTGAGGCCGCTCCGGTGCGCACCGACGCTCGACCCTAGACCCAGGGCGCGACGGGGCAGACGCGATGGATTTCTTCGAGCAACAGCACCGGGCGCGGCGCAACACCACCCTGATGGTGTTCCTGTTCGTGCTCGCGGTGGCGGCGATCGTGCTCTCGGTGAACCTCGTTGCGGCAGCCACCTGGCTGGCTCTCGCCCATGACACGATGCTGAGCAGGCGGGCGAGCCTGCTCGGCCAGGTGCCCGCGCCGGTCTATTGGAGCGGCACGCTCGCGGCCCTGGGCGCGATCGCGGGCGGGAGCTTGTATCGGATCATCGAGCTTTCCAAGGGAGGGGTGGCCGTGGCCAGGATGGTCGGCGCACGATGGGTGAAGCGCAACTCGGAGGACCAGCTCGAGCGGCGGCTGCTGAACATCGTCGAGGAAATGGCGATCGCCTCCGGCATCACGGTACCGGCGGTCTTCGTCATGGACGAAGAGCAGGGCATCAACGCCTTTGCATCCGGATACTCGCCCAACGAGGCCGCGGTGACGGTCACCCGCGGCGCACTCGAACAACTGAACCGCGACGAGCTGCAGGGCGTGATCGGGCACGAATTCAGCCACATCCTCAACGGGGATATGCGCCTCAATGTGCGGCTGCTCGGCGTGATCGCCGGCATCGTTCTCATCGGCTCCGTCGGCAGGTTTCTCATGAACATGGGCTGGGGGGGCGACAGTGACGACAACCGGCGCGGCGGCAGCGTCAGGTTCTTTCTCCTGGGCCTGGCGCTTTGGCTGATAGGCTGGATCGGCGTGTTCTTCGGCCGGGTCATCAAGGCGGCGGTATCCAGGGAGCGGGAATATCTCGCCGATGCCGCATCGGTCCAGTTCACGCGCAATCCGGAGGGCATCGGCGGAGCGCTGTACAAGATCGGCCGGACATCAGGGGCGATTTCCAACCGCTACGCCGAGGAACTGAGCCACATGTATTTCAGCGCCTCGGTGGGCAAAGCGTTCCTGAGTCTGTTGGACACCCATCCGCCCATAGAAGACCGGATCAAGCGCGTGCTTGGCGATCGCGGGCTGCTGTTCATCCGCAGCCAGGCAAAGAAGGCCGGTGCCGATGCCGCCGGTGAGGGCGTGCCAGAGGACGCAGTGCTGGCCGCTGCCGGCGACGCGCTGGCGGCAGCCCCGGCGGTGATGGGAGTGGAATGGGGGCAGCGCGCCGGCGACGGGGGCATCACGACCAGCTCCGGCGCCGTCATGGCCAGCGTCGGGCGTCCGACCACGCTGCACATGGACTATGCGAGGCGGATGCTGCAGGAGCTTCCCGAATCCGTACGCCAGGCGATCGGTTCCGCGGACGGGGTGCAGGCCGTGCTGCTCGCGCTTCTGGTCGCCGGCGGAGGCGACGCGCGCGACACGCAGGCGGCGATGATCAAGCGCTCAGCCGGCGAAGCAGTTGCCGCGCAGACGCTTGCGCTCGCGCAGGCGCTCAAGCCCCTGGGCGAGAGCGGAAGGCTGCCGGTGCTGGACCTCGCGATCCCGGCGCTGAGAGAGCGTTCGCAGCCCGAGCGCAAGCAACTGCTGGCGCTGGTGAAGGATCTCATCGAAGCCGACCGCAGGGTTAGCGTGTTCGAATTCGTGCTGATCACGATCTGCCGCCACCAATTCGACGGGGAAGTGAAGGGCGGGACGCCTGTGAAGTACCGCTCAGTGCAGTCGGTATCGAACCAGATCGCGATCGTCGTGTCGCTGCTCATCCATGCCGGCCGCAGCCGGCCCGACAGGTTCGATGGCACAATGACGCGCCTCGGACTGGCAGGGCAGAAGCTGCGCCAGCCCGCGGAGCTGGGCTACAAGGAAGTGGAAGCGGCGCTCTACGAACTGAAGCTGCTCGCGCCCCTGGCCAAGCCCGCGCTGATCAAGGCCTGCCTGGCAGTGGTCATGCCGGAGGGCAAACTTTCGATTGTGCAGGCAGAATTGATGCGGGCGATCTGTGCGGCGCTAGACACGCCGCTGCCGCCGATTCTGGACACTCTAGCTGAGGAGACGACGCAATGATCGATGTCTACACCTGGCCGACGCCGAACGGCCACAAGGTCCACATCATGCTGGAGGAGACCGGGCTGCCCTACCGCGTGCACGCGGTGGACATCGGCCTGGGCGAGCAGTTCAAGCCGGCGTTTCTCGAGATCAGCCCCAACAACAAGATTCCGGCGATCGTCGATTCGGACGGGCCGGCGGACGAAAAGACCGGAAAGCCTTTCTCGATGTTCGAGTCGGGCGCGATCCTGGTCTATCTCGCCTCGAAGACCGGCCGGCTGCTGCCGGAGAACCTGCGCGACAAGTGGTCGACCCTGCAATGGCTGATGTTCCAGATGGGCTCGATCGGGCCGATGCTCGGCCAGGCGCATCACTTTCTCGCCTATGCGCCGGAGAAGATACGGTACGCGATGGACCGCTATTCGAACGAAGCGAACCGGCTCTACGGCGTGCTCGATCTGAGGCTCGCCGAGAGCGAGTACGTCGCCTGCGGCGAGTACACGATCGCCGATATCGCGATCATGCCCTGGCTGCGCTCGCACAAGAAACAGAGCGTGGAAATGGCGCGCTATCCGAACGTAAAGCGCTGGTTCGATGCGATCAACGAGCGCCTGGCGGTGAAACGCGGTCTCGCGGTGCTGGCCGACGCGAATCGGCCGCCGCCCGACGATCCGAAGTGGCGCGAGAACCTGTTCGGCGCGACGCAGTACCGGCGCCGCTGACCACTCCGGGAGTCATCGTCATGATTGCCAGTCCCAAGCTTGCGCTGGTCGCCGGCGCGGGCGTCGCCTGCGTCGCGGATCTGCGGCCGTGGGCGGAGAAGTTCCAGGAACCTCGCGGCGTTTGATCAGGGTCAATCTCGTTGCAGCCCGGTCGGCTAGTCTCCCTGTGCACCGGAACGCGGTGCAGGACAGGTCATTCCCCGCAACTCAGCTTGCCATTGGTGGTGCAGGTAGTTCATGCGCGTAGCAATCATCGGTTCGGGCCCTGCCGGCTTCTACGCCGCTGAGGCACTGCTCAAGCGCGCCGACACGGCAGTCGACGTCGACATGTTCGATCGTCTCCCGACCCCGTACG
>MEQZ01000064.1:3852-7246 GCA_001770425.1 Betaproteobacteria bacterium RIFCSPLOWO2_02_FULL_65_20
CGCGGAGGTGTTGCGCCCGACCACCCGAAGATCAAGACCGTCATCCGCGTTTTCGAAGCGACGGCGGCGCGGCCGACATTCAGGTTCCTGGGCAACGTGCGCTTGGGGCGAGACGTGAGCGTGGAGGAACTGCGCCGGCACTACCATCAGATCGTCTACGCCACCGGCAACGAGGCCGACCGCCGTCTGGGCATTCCGGGCGAAGGCATAGCGCGCTGCACGCCGGCGACAGTCTTCGTCGGCTGGTACAACGGACATCCCGACCACCGCCATGCGAACATCGATTTGTCGGTGCACCGCGTCGCGGTGGTCGGCAACGGCAATGTTGCCGTCGACGCCGCCCGGATTCTGCTGCACACGCCGGCCGAACTCGAAACGACGGATATCGCCGCGCACGCGCTGGAAGTTCTGCGCCACAGCCAGGTGCGCGAGGTGTTCATTCTCGGGCGGCGCGGGCCTCGACAGGCCTCGTTTACGCCGGCCGAACTCAAGGAGCTCGGCAGAATGGAGGCGGCCGACCCGGTCATCGCCCCCGGCGAGCTTGCGGGCTGCGTGGGTTCGGAATCCACGGGCAATGCGGATAAGGACAGGAACCTGGCGATTCTGCAGTCCTTCGTTGCGCGACAGCCGCGCGCGAACGCGAAAAAGCTGCACCTGCGCTTCCTCGTCTCGCCAACCGAGGTAATCGCGAACGCCGCAGGCAATGTGGCCGGGCTCGCGCTCGAAAGGACCCGCCTCGAGGCGCGCCCCGACGGCACGGTCGCCGCCCGCGGTACCGGCGAGATCGAGGTTCTGGATGTCGGAATGGTGCTGCCGGCGATCGGCTATGCCGCGGAGCGCATCACCGGTGTGCCATACGACGAGGGCGCGCGGTTCATCGCCAACGAAGACGGGCGGGTCGTCGATCCCGCCAGCCGCGCCGTGATCGCCAACGAATACGTCGTCGGCTGGGCGCGTACCGGACCGCAGGGGCTGATCGGGGAGCACAAGCGCGCCTCTGCGCACGTCGTCGGACACATGATAGCCGATGGCGCGGGGCTGGCGATGCGGGTGCTGCCGGAGCGCGACGCGATCGTCTCATTGCTGCGCGAGCGCGGCCTGCAGGTTGTCTCGTTCAATGACTGGAAGCATCTCGATGAAGTGGAGGTTGAGCGCGGGGCGCGGCGCGGCGCTGCCCGCGACAAGATCGTCGATGTCGAGGCGATGCTCGCGCTGCTCGCGCAACGCTGAACGGCAGAAGGAGACCGCCCGCTGGATGAACTGGCGGCCTCCAGCGGTTGAACTGAACGCGCAGCTCGGCCCGGTTTCAGCCGTTGCTCTGGCTGCGCAACCTGGGTTCGGCGTCGATCCGCGCATGGACGGCCGTCGCCCTGTCCCCCGCCGCTCGGGGATTGAAGAAGCGTGGCGCTCAGATCCGATCGACCAGGAACGCCACGCCGTATGAAACGGCCGCCGCGAAAACGAACACCACGAGATTGCGCGTCGTGCCGCTGGGTATGCCCATGCCCTCCAGATAGCGTTTGACGAAATAGCCTGCCACGAAAAATCCGATGGTGGCAATAACCAGACTCAGCATCCGCCGAGCATAGCGCATCCGAGCGTAACGGGTAGAGCCTTCCCCCTGCGCCGCGCCCGGAGACGGCGTGACGGGGCGAATCAGCCGCGCAGCAGCCAGGCCGGCCGGCTCTGATCGAGCAGGATGAGGGCGATCAGGCCGCCGATCATGGACACGTTCTTCCAGAATTGCATGTACTGGAAGGCGTCGAATTCGCGCCCCGGAGTGTCGAACCGCCAGCGCAGGTGGTAGAAGTAGGACGCCGTGACAAGGAACGCGATCCACACCAGGCTCACCGCCCACGCATACTGGTCCGCGAGCACCAGCGCGCCGCCGCCAAACTCCATGAGCAGCACGAAGGGCAACACCCGCTTCGGCAGAGGGATGCCGCGGTCGGCCATGACCTGGGCGGTTCTCTCGAAGTCGATGGCGGCGTGTGCGCCTGCCGCAATCCAGCTTCCGCAAGTGAATATGCGCACCGCAAGATAGGCGAGTGGCTCCACGCCGGTCATGGTTCAATTCCCCTGGGTTGTTATCGGGAGTCTGTCGGCCGTCAGCGATCGCCGATTGCCAAGGGCGTTCCGGTCAGATGTGGATCGCGTGGCCGTAGGCATCGAGCACCGACTCGTGCATCGCCTCCGAGAGCGTCGGATGCGGGAACACCGTGTGCATGAGTTCGGCCTCGGTCGTCTCCAGCGTCTGGGCGATGCCCCAGCCCTGGATCATCTCGGTGACCTCGGGGCCGATCATGTGCGCGCCGAGCAGCGCGCCGGTCCCGGCGTCGAAGACCGTCTTCACCATGCCTTCGGTGTCGCCGAGTGCAATCGCCTTGCCGTTGCCGATGAGGGGGAACCGGCCGACCTTCACCTTGTGTCCCGCGTCGATCGCCTTTTTCTCGGTGAGGCCGATGCTCGCGACCTGCGGACGGCAGTAGGTGCAGCCGGGGATGCGCGTCGCGTCCAGCGGCTGCACGCCGGCGACGCCCGCTATTTTCTCCACGCAGATCACCCCTTCCTGGCTGGCTTTGTGCGCAAGCCACGGCGCGCCGGTGAGGTCGCCGATGGCGTAGACGCCGGGCTCGCCGGTTTCCAGCCACGGCCCCGCGACGACGTGGCCGCGGTCCAGTTTCACGCCGGTGCCTTCCAGGCCCAGGTTCTCCGTGTTGGCGCTGATGCCGACGGCGAGGATCACGCGCTCGGCGCTCACGCTCGCCTCGCCGGCGGACGAGGCGATGCTGGCGGTCACGCCGCCCGCCGATTTCTTCAGCGCCTTCACGGTCGCCGAAGTCATGATCTTCATGCCCTGGCGCTCGAAGGATTTCCTCGCCAGCGCGGATATCTCCTCGTCTTCGACGGGCAGCACGCGGTCGAGCACTTCGACCACCGTCACCGCGGCGCCGAGCGTGCGGTAGAAGCTCGCGAACTCGATGCCGATCGCCCCCGATCCCACGACCAGCAGCGACCTGGGCATCGCCGGCGGGACCATCGCTTCCTTGTAGGTCCAGACCTGCTTGCCGTCCGGCTCCAGGCCGGGCAGCACGCGCGGCCGTGCGCCGGTGGCGAGGATGATGTGTTTGGCTGCCAGCTCTGCGTCCGGCTTGCCCTCCTTGCCATTCTTGAATATGGCCACCCGGCCCTTGCCGGCGAGCCTGCCATGGCCCTCAATGACGGTCACCTTGTTCTTGCGCAGCAGATGTTTCACGCCCGACTGCAGCTGCGCGGCGACGGCGCGCGAACGCTGGACCACCTGCGCGAGATCGAAGGAGACGTTCGAGGCCGACAGGCCGAATGCGCCGGCGTTGTTCATCAGGTGGAACACCTCGGCCGAGCGCAGCAGCGC
>MEQZ01000064.1:7446-7588 GCA_001770425.1 Betaproteobacteria bacterium RIFCSPLOWO2_02_FULL_65_20
ATCGGCTTGAAGGCGGCAAGGAACTCGGCCCCGACCGCCCCGTCCACCGAACGGTGATCGACCGAAAGCGTGCAGGTCATCACGGTTGCGATGGCGAGCGCGCCTTTCCTGACCACCGGGCGTTGTTCGCCCGCGCCGACGG